>DATHFE010000097.1:0-3980 GCA_035318245.1 Sphingomicrobium sp.
GATCAGCGGCGCGCACGTCATGATTTTCACCAAGGATGAAGCGGCCGATCGCGCATTCTTGCGCGATGTGCTCGAAATCCCCTGCATCGATTCCGGCGGCGGCTGGCTGATCTTCAAGCTTCCACCGGCCGAGCTTGGCGTCCATTCGGGCGACAACGGCTTTCATCAAATCTACCTGATCTGCGATGATGCCGACGCGTTCGTCGCGACGATGGCCGAGAAGGGTGTGACGACCGAACCGGTCAAGCCAGAAGAATGGGGCCGAAGCACCGGCGTCACCCTGCCTGGCGGCGGTAAGCTCGGCGTTTACGAGCCGCAGCACGCTCGCCCCTGACTGGTCGCAGGCCGCCATTCGCGCTAGGCGCGGCCCATGCATTTTCTCGACCAGGCTAAGATCTACATTTCCTCCGGCGCAGGCGGACCCGGCGCGGTCAGCTTTCGGCGTGAAAAATTCGTTGAATATGGCGGACCCGACGGCGGCGAGGGCGGCAAGGGCGGCGATATCGTGTTCGAAGCGGTCGCCGGCCTCAATACTCTCATAGACTTTCGTTACACCCAGCATTTCCGCGCCCCCCGCGGCAAGGGCGGGTCGGGCAGCAACCGCACCGGCGCCGGCGGCAAGGACCTTGTCGTAAGGGTGCCGGTCGGGACGCAGATTCTCGCCGACGACGAGGAACGCTCGCTGCTCGCGGACCTCACTACCGTCGGACAGCGCCTCCACTTCTTGAAAGGCGGCGACGGCGGGCGCGGTAATGCCAGCTACAAGACTTCGACCAACCGCGCGCCGCGCCAGCATGGCCAGGGCTGGCCGGCCGAGGAAATGTGGGTTTGGTTGCGGCTGAAATTGCTCGCCGACGTGGGCCTCGTCGGCCTGCCCAACGCCGGAAAATCGACGTTTCTCAACCGCACCACCAACGCCGTTGCCAAGGTCGGCGAATATCCTTTCACCACCCTCCGCCCCCAACTTGGCGTGGTCCGCCACAAGGGCCGCGAGTTCGTCCTGGCCGACATCCCCGGATTGATCGAGGGCGCCACCGAAGGCGCCGGTGTCGGAGACCGATTTCTTGGCCATGTCGAGCGCTGCCGGGTGCTCCTCCACCTCGTCGATGCTGCCGGCGACGATCCGATCGAGGCGTGGCGCGTGGTCCGCGATGAGCTCGCGGCTTATGGCGCCGGGCTTGAGGACAAACCCGAGGTGGTCGCACTGAGCCGCTCCGACCTTCTCGATGCCAAGGATATCGCCAAGATCGCGGTCAAGCTCAAGAAAGCCAGCGGCTCGGTGCCGATGATCGTCTCCGCCGCGACGGGCGGCGGGGTAGAGCCATTACTCGACGCGATCGTCGAGCGTCTCGGCGCGCCGGTCGACGAGACGATTCCCGGCGGCGATGCCGAGGAGGAGCTTCACTGGTCGCCGATATGAGGCTGGCGCTCACCGGCGGGACCGGTTTCGTTGGCGGGCGCTTGCTGGGCGTCGCGCGCGATGCCGGGCACGAGGTCCGTGCCCTGACGCGCCGCCCGATGCCGCCCCGCGACGGTGTGGAATGGGTTGCGGGCTCACTTGAGGACCAGGCTTCGCTCGAACGGCTGTGCGCGGACGCCGACGCCGTCATCCATGTCGCAGGGGCGATCAATGCGCGCGACGAAGCCGGGTTCGAAGCCGGCAATGTCACCGGAACCGCTGCGATGCTCGCCGCCGCAAAGTCCACTGGAGTGCCGCGGTTCGTCCATGTTTCGTCGCTCGCCGCGCGCGAGCCAAGCCTGTCGCGCTATGGCGCGTCGAAAGCCCGCTCCGAGGTACTGGTCAAGGTGTCGGACCTGTCTTTCGCCATCGTCCGCCCGCCGGCGGTGTACGGACCCGGCGACCGCGAGACGCTCGAATTGTTCAAGATGGCCAAGCGCGGCCTTATCGCCTTGCCGCCGGCCGCGCGCCTGTCGCTAATCCATGCCGATGACCTCGCCACGCTTCTGATCGTGCTTGGCGGAAGCGATGCCCAGGGCCTTACGGTAGAGCCCGACGATGGCCATCCCGGCGGCTATAGCCATCGGGAATTCGCGGCGCTTCTCGGCCGCGCGGTCGGCAGCAACCCGGTTTCGCTGGCAATGCCGAAGCAAGTCCTTCGCACCGCTGCCGCGCTCGACCGCCTGATCCGCCGCGACGGCGCCAAGCTGACCCCCGACCGCGTGGCTTATTTCTGCCATCCCGATTGGGTCGCCGACCCCGGCAAGGCGGCTCCGACCGATCTTTGGAATCCGAGGATCGACACCGCGGAGGGCCTAAAGACGACCGCCGACTGGTACCGCGCCGAAGGCTGGCTCTAGCGAAACACCAATTCGATCGTCACCGCGGCCGCGGTGACCAGCATCCCGATCAGGAAGGCGCTAAAGCTCCAATAGAGCCAGCGGAACTTGTCATTCCTCAGGATTAAGCCGTGATCGTAGAGATCCCCGGCAAGCCGCCGGTAGGTTTCTTCCTCCGACGACAATACCTTGATCACTTCGTCGATATAATCGGCGCGCGGCGCGTTGGTGTAGCTTCCGAAGAATAGGATATTGGCCTTTTCGATCGGAATCGGTTTGTCCGGCATCTTGTTGGGCCGCACCGTCAGCACGCCAAACACCGTCGCTACGAACGAGAACAGAGTCAGTACGAGCAAGGGGAAGGTCGCCTTGCCGGCAGCAAGATCGCCGATCGACATGGAGAAGACGACGAAGCTGGCGCCCATCAGAATCGACGCTTTGGTATCCGCCATCCCCGACAAGGTGATGTTGGTGGTATTCGCAAGGACCAGGAGGTTGTGAACCTCTTTGGGGAAGACATAATCCGGGTCGCCCGGTTTCGGCCCGCTTGGAACGGCGGCGTCATCGGTCATGCTTTTCCCCTCTAGCGAATGCCCGTCGTGAGAAATGCCAGCAGACTGGCGACGAGGCCGCCAATGAACAGCAGATAGGCCAGCCGCAGCAATCGATATTTCTTGTGGGCCAAAACCTGCCCGTTTTGGAATACGTCGCGCGCCATCATCGCCAGCATCGCCTCCTGGGTTTCGAGCTTGTCGAGCATCGCCGCGACATAGCTGTCCTCGTCCATGTCATCAAAGCCGCCGAAGAACATCAGATTGCGTCGCTCATTAGGGCCGCCACCGACGGTCGGTAACACGGAGACCGCGGCGCAGATCGCGGCGAGGAACGCCGCCGCGCCCAGGATCAGCATCGCAATTGGCAATTCGCCGCCGCGCGCGAGCGCGTTCGCCATGGCGATGGTGAAGACGACAAAGCTCGCGCCCATCAACAGCCCGGCTTTCTGGTCGGCCATCGCAGACAGCTGATATTGCATCTGTACCGCGGTGCGCACGGCCTGCACAGAGTCACTCGGGAATTGCCGTCCAGCCTGCTTATTCAATGCCATTCTCCACCACCGATGCACCCGCCGTTTTTGCGCCCCATTGCATTGCCACAGGCAGCCCCCGTCACTAGGAATCCTGAGCCATGACCGATCGCGATCAGAGCCTCGCCAGAGTATTGGCGATCATCGAACCATTCAACAAGAAGGGGATCGAGGTCGACGAAAACACGCGCTTCGCCCAAGATCTCGAATGGGACAGCCTGACGGTGCTCGATTTCGTCGCATCGGTCGAGGATGAATTCGACGTTTTGATCACCATGAACATGCAGGCCGAGATCGAAACCGTCGGCCAACTGGTCGACAGCGTAGAGACGTTGAGCGCAGACAAGTGAACGACCTTCTCGCGAAATTCGACCCGATCATAGAACAGCGCGAGACGTTGCTTTCGACCGGGCTGACCGATCCTTTCGGCCTGGTCATGGAACGGGTCGAGTCTCCGACCGTGGCCATCTGTAACGGCAACCGCACGATCCTGCTCGGCACCTATAATTACATGGGCATGACGTTCGACGCGGACGTCGTCGCGGCAGGCAAGAAGGCGCTCGACGAATTCGGCTCGGGCACCACCGGCAGCCGCGTG
>DATHFE010000098.1:0-3337 GCA_035318245.1 Sphingomicrobium sp.
TGCTGCGGTCGGTATTCCCGCGCCGGAGCAGAGATTGGTGCAATATCCGCATCAGCTATCCGGAGGGATGCGGCAGCGGGTTGCGATCGCCATCGCGCTGTCATGCGAGCCGAAGCTGCTGATCGCCGATGAACCGACCACAGCACTTGACGTGACCATCCAGGCCCAGATTCTCGATCTGCTGGCGCGCGAACAGCGCCGCCGGCATATGGCGATGATCCTGATCACGCATGATCTCGGCGTCGTCGCCGGCCGCACCGACGAGGTCGCCGTCATGTACGCCGGCCGCGTCGTCGAACGCGCGCCGACGCCGGCGCTGTTCAAGAAAATGCGCATGCCCTACACCGAGGCGCTGCTGGCGGCGATCCCGAAGATCGACGCCGCTCCGCACACGCCCTTGCCGGCGATATCAGGGCGTCCGCCGGACCCGACTCGGCCGATCCAGGGCTGCTCGTTTTCGCCGCGCTGCCGTTACGCCGCCGGCCAATGTCATCGCGAGAAGCCGTCGCTCGCCGCCGCGGAATCGTTCGACCACCAGTATGCCTGCTTTCACCCGATTGAAGCCGCAGCCGGCGCCACCGCATGATGCCAATCAGCCAGCCATCGCCTTCGCGCGACCCTCTTCTCACGGTGGAAAACCTCGTCGTTGAATATGCTGTGGGCGGCAAGACGATCCATGCGGTGTCGGATGTAAACCTGCAGGTTGCGCGCGGCGAGACCCTTGGTCTGGTCGGAGAGTCCGGTTGCGGCAAGTCCACGCTGGGTCGCGCGGTGCTGCAGTTGCGGCGGGCTGTCTCGGGGCGGGTTCTGTTCGATGGCCAGGACCTCACGGCGATGCAGGGCGACACGCTGCGGCAGATGCGCCGGCGCGTGCAATTGATCTTCCAGGATCCGATTGCCTCGCTGAATCCGAGGCGGCGTATCGGCGACATCATCGCCGAGCCGCTGGTGATATCAGGCATCAAGGACCCCAAACAACGCGAACAGCTGGTCCGCGACGTGCTCAGTGCGGTCGGCCTCGACCCTGGTCTGGTGATCGGACGCCTGCCGCATGAATTTTCCGGCGGGCAATGCCAGCGCATCTGCATCGCGCGCGCGCTGGTCCTCAATCCGGAGTTCATCATCTGCGACGAGCCGGTTTCGGCGCTTGACGTGTCCATTCGCGCCCAAATCCTCAATCTGCTGGAAGAGATGAAAGCGCGCTATGGACTGACGCTGCTGTTCATCGCCCATGATCTGGCGGTGGTGAAAGCGGTCAGCGACCGGGTGGCGGTGATGTATCTCGGCCGGCTGTGTGAAGTCGGCCCCTCCGAGCAACTGTTCGCTCACCCCGCGCATCCCTATACCGCGCTCCTGATCGAGGCCATTCCGGTTCCCGATCCGGACGTGCGGCCCGCCGAGAGCGTGGCGGTCGGGGAGCCGCCGTCGCCGATGTCGCCGCCCTCGGGCTGCCGTTTTCGGACCCGCTGTCCCAGAGCGGACCGGCGCTGCAGCGACGAAGTGCCGGAGCTTCGCGCGGTGGCGCCGGACCAGTTCGTCGCCTGCCATCATCCCTTGATCGCAACAGCGTAAACATCTAGCAACGGCATGGGAAAGCGCGGCAACGTCCGGGCAAGACAAGAAATAAATTATGGCGGGAGAGACGCGATGAAGAGTTTCCAGGTCACCGATTTCAACGCCCCTTTGATGGAAGTGGACCAGCCGACGCCGCAGCCGTCGGGAACCCAGGTGCTGGTCAAGGTGAAGGCGGCCGGCGTCTGCCACAGCGATCTGCACATCTGGGAAGGCGGCTATGACCTCGGCCATGGACGAAAGCCGCTCTCGCTGAAGGATCGCGGCGTGTCGCTGCCGCGAACCATGGGGCATGAGACCGCCGGCGAAGTGCTGGCGTTCGGACCGGACGCCAAGGGCGATACCGGCGGGCTCAAGGTCGGCGACGTCGCGCTGGTCTATCCCTGGCTCGGCTGCGGCAAATGCGAGACGTGTCTGGCCGGCGAAGAGAACATGTGCCTGAAGCCCAATTCGCTCGGCGTCTATTGCGACGGCGGCTATGCCGACCACATGACGGTGCCGCATCCGCGCTATCTGCTCAATCTGAAGGGGCTGGATCCCGTGACGGCGGCGCCCTATGCGTGTTCCGGCGTCACCACCTACAGCGCCCTGAAGAAGGTCGAGTCGAGCTTCAACACCCCGATCGTTATTTTCGGCGCCGGCGGTCTCGGCCTGATGGCGCTGTCGCTGTTGAAGGCGATGGGCGGCAAGGGCGCCATCGTCGTCGATATCGATGCGCGCAAGCGCGAAGCCGCCGGGCAGGCCGGCGCGCTCGCCACCGTCGACGGCAAGGCGCCCGACGCGCTGGAACAGCTCGCCCAAAAGGCCGGCGGCCCGATCCGTGCGGTGATCGATCTCGTCGGCAACGCCGCGACCACGCAGCTCGGCTTCGACTGCCTGAGCAAGGGCGGCAAGCTCGTCATCGTCGGCCTGTTCGGCGGCGGCGCGCCGTGGGCGCTGCCGCTGATTCCGATCAAGGCCATCACCATCCAGGGCAGCTATGTCGGCAATTTGCGGGAGACGCAGGAACTGCTCGATCTCGTGCGCGCCAAGAAGATCGGACCGATCCCGGTGACGCCGATGCCGCTGGCAAAGGCCAATGAGGCGCTGATCGATCTGCAACAGGGCAGGCTGGTCGGCCGCGCGGTGCTGACGCCATGACGCTCCGTCATTGCGAGCGAAGCGAAGCAATCCATCTCGCCGCGTAAAGGAAGAATGGATTGCTTGTGCGCCAGGAAAGCTGGCGTGGTCCTGCCGGTGAGAGACCGGTCCGGGTAGGCCGTAGCGGGCGCCCGGTAGCGAGTGTTGCGTGGTCGCCGGCGACGGCGGGTGCGAAGCGTACACAGCGATTGTGTGGGGTGTGCTATTGAGCCGCGAAAGCCATAATACCGCAGAGGCCGAGCCGGTAAGCAACGTCGAAGGCAACATGTGCGGTCCCGCTATGCGAGGGACTGACGCTCTGCCGTGGTCGAAGAACACATCACGCACAAAAGGAAGACGTCGGAACCTGGGAGGTCTCACGTTCGGCCGATGGACACGTCGTCCCCAAGGCCCGCATCGGGAAGGTGAGGAGCCGTAGCCGATGATGCACGAGCGTGAGAAGTCAGACCCCGCCGTAGTAGCTGTGAAGCCGGTGAACGCCGCGGAGCGATCCGCCGCGGAGTCGGTGGAGCCAAGGGCAGGGGCCGAGGGGAATGCGAGCCAGCACAGCACGGGCCGAGCACAGAAACGGGCAACCGTGTCACAGGGGTTGGAGCGCATACGGCAAGTAGCAAGGCAAAGGACA
>DATHFE010000099.1:0-3461 GCA_035318245.1 Sphingomicrobium sp.
GCACTTGGCGCTCGACCATTGCCCGGAAGGACAGGCCCTCCGCCGCGCAACCTTCCCATCCGGAAGCGAGACGCTGGCGCTCTGCCTGATGGGCCCTCCCGACTAATTGGTTCGAAGCTGCGCCGCTGCTAGCTCAGCATGGACCCCGGCGGAACCGGCCAGAGCCGATCGGCTGGACGGCCGACAACGGCGGCAGCGGATGCGTGGAGCGACGCTGGCGCGAGCCAGCCTTTGTCCATCGCGCCGCTCAGCCATTGCTCGATATTCCCGCCGCGAGCAGGATAGCCGTCGCGCATCAACAAGCCATAAAGCCCCGCGGCCAGGATATGCATTCCGTCATCGGCGCGCGTCCATCGCCGCGCGGGAGGCTTGGCGACACCCAGCCGCTCGCAGATCATCTGGTCAAGCGCCTGAACCAGATCCTCGTTCAGCACGCCTTCCGCATCGGTATAGCCGAACCGGGGATCATGTTCCTTAATTGCGCGGGCAAGGACCGGATCGGCCTGGATCAGCGCAATCGCGCGCTTCGCGACGGGTCCGTCCATCTTGATCGGCGGGTGCATCATCTCGTGCACCGCGACGAACACCCAAGTGTCGTCCTCATAGTCCGCCGCGGCAAGGAATTGCTGGCCCTGGACCTTGATGCCGTGAGGCTTGCAGAAATGCAGCACGACGACGTCGATCCTGGGCTCGAACGGGTGTCCGACCATGCGCTCCTGCTCGGCGATCACGTCGTATTTGGCGAGCTTTTTGCGCAGTTGGGGTAAGCGCGTGGCTTCGGTCGACGCGAAAATTCCTTTGCGAAACGCGGCGAATCCGGCCGCGTCGAGCGCGAGGAGGAGCGCGCGCAATTCGATCCGCGCGCCCATGAACCAATCCCAATTGCCCTGGTCCCAGTAAGGGCTTGCCGCATAGGGCGGTTTCAGTTGAGCGTCGGCGGCGTCGATCGCCGCGACCAGCGAAGCAATATTGGCGTCGTGGCCCGACGAAAAAATCACGTCGAGAAACGGGGTCAGCATAATGTCCTTGGCCATCGCGCCATCCTTGAGCGCCTTGATCCGCGCGACCGTGCCTTTAGCCAGGCGTGGCGCGAAGGCGGCGATCTCGGGCCGGTAATGCTCGGCATAGAAATCGTCCCCCGAGAGCGGCCCAAGGAAGCTGATCGCGTCAAAGCCTTCGGAACTGCGCACATTCCAAATGGTGCGCATCGGTTTCCCGGCCGGTACGGCGGCCAAGGCAGGACGCAGGATAATGGAGGCCAGCGCGGCGCCGGTGCCGATGAGAAAAAGACGTCGATTCATGCGCCCAGGTTAGGGCGCAGGTGTCCGACCGTCTTGAACGGATTTGACATGGGCTCGCCGCAACCTGCCAGGCGCTTGTCCGGCCAGCCGCGCGACTTCACGCGTCATATGCGGCTGATCGGCGAAGCCGGCGTCGGCCGCGATGGCCGCAAGCGAGCACGGCGCTGTCATGAGTGCAGCGACCACCCGCCGCGCGCGGAACTCCGCCCGGTAGCGCTGCGGCGAAACGCCGTAAGCCAGGCGAAAGCCCCGGCTGAGTGAAGTCGGAGCAATGCCGGCGCCAAAGGCCCATTCGGCAAGGCTCGCGACCTCATCGGCCCGCAGCGCGATTGCCAGCAGATCGGGCCAATCGGCGCATTCGTCCATGCCGGAAACAATTGTCGTCAGCGCTAGCTCCGCTGCCGCGCCGAGGTCGGTTTCGGCGAGCCGCGCCACCGCATCGGGATCGGCGACACGCCCGGCCATTGGACGCGCCATGGGCGCCAGGGGCAGGTTCAGAACCTCAGCGCCGCACGAACCGAACCAATCCTGGTGTGCGTCGAACGCTCCGTGCGCCAGAATGTCGCCGGGCCGGACGCGATGCCGCCCGAGATCGCCAGCCTCCATGTAGCCGCCAGTCAGCACCAGCGCGGCATAAGGCGTCGCATGCCGGTGCCGGGCGAGGATTCCGACAGGACCGTGCCGGCCGATGCCGTAATGATTGTCGACCCGCTGCGCCATTCGGCTCAGGTTTTCAGGTCCGGCGGCACAGCCTCAGCCGCGAACAAAGCGATCGCTTCGTCGACGCTCATCACCTTTTGATGCTCGTCGCTGCCCAGCCGGCGGAGGGCGACGGTTCCCTCCTCGGCCTCGCGCTTGCCGACGACCAGCAGCAGCGGAACCTTGGCCAGGCTGTGCTCGCGAACCTTGTAGTTGATCTTCTCGTTGCGGAGATCGGTTTCCACGCGAAGCCCGGCCGCGACCAATTTCTCCGCGACCGAGGTCGCATAATCGTCGGCGTCGCTGACGATCGTCGTCACCACGGCCTGCACCGGCGCCAGCCACAGCGGGAATTTGCCCGCGTGGTGCTCGATCAGGATGCCGATGAACCGCTCGAACGTGCCCAGGATCGCGCGGTGAAGCATCAGCGGGTGATGCTTGGCGCCGTCCTCGCCGATGTAATGGGCTTCGAGCCGCTGCGGCATCTGCGGGTCGAGCTGGAGCGTCCCGCACTGCCATGTCCGCCCGATCGCGTCCTGCAGATGGAATTCGAGCTTCGGCCCATAGAATGCGCCTTCGCCCGGAAGCGTCTCATACTCCAGACCGGTCTGCTTGAGCGCGGCCTCAAGGTCGGCTTCGGCGCGGTCCCATTCGGCATCGGTTCCGACCCTTTGGTCGGGCCGCGTCGCCAGCTTGACCTTGTAATCGGCGAATCCGAGGTCGCGATAGACCTGGTCGAGCAGGGCGCAGAACGCCTTGGTTTCGTCGACCAATTGCTCATGCGTGCAGAAGATGTGGGCGTCGTCCTGGGTGAACTGGCGCACGCGCATGATGCCGTGGAGCGCACCGTGCGGCTCGTTGCGATGACAGCAGCCGAACTCGGCCAGCCTGAGCGGCAGCTCGCGGTATGACGTGATGCCCTGCTTGAACACCTGGACATGGGCCGGGCAGTTCATCGGTTTCAGCGCCAGCAGGTCGGCCTTGCCCGACAGCACGGGCATGTCGCCCTCGGTGCTCGGCACTTCATCGGGCACCACGAACATATTCTCGCGGAATTTGCCCCAATGGCCTGACGCGACCCACAATTGCGAATCGATCAGCTGGGGAGTCTTGATCTCGCGATAGCCCGCCGCGTCCAGGCGCCGGCGCATATAGGCTTCGAGCTGGCGCCAGACGAGAAACCCCTTCGGGTGCCAGAACACCGAGCCCATTGCTTCGGCCTGGAGATGGAACAGGCCCATGTCCTGCCCGATGCGGCGATGGTCGCGCTTGGCCGCCTCCTCCAGCCGCACCAGATGCGCGTCGAGCTGCTTCTTGTTAAGCCAGGCGGTGCCGTAGATGCGGCTGAGCATCGGATTCTTCTGATCGCCGCGCCAATATGCTCCGGACACACGCGTGAGCTTGAACGCCTGCGGATCAAGCTTGCCGGTCGACGCCAGATGCGGCCCGCGGCAAAGGTCC
>DATHFE010000100.1:0-2714 GCA_035318245.1 Sphingomicrobium sp.
GTGGCGCCGGGCTTGACCCAATCGCCGGTGACCATCTTCGGGCGGCCGATGGCGGCGACGAGAATGTCGGCCTGCCGCGCGATCGACGGCAGGTCGCGGGTGCGCGAATGACCGATGGTCACGGTGCAGCTTTCCTTGAGCAGCAGCTGGGCCATCGGCTTGCCGACAATGTTCGACCGGCCAATGACCAGCGCATTGAGACCGGCGAGGTCGCCGAGCGTGTCTTTGAGCAGCATCAGGCAACCGAGCGGTGTGCAAGGAACGAAACCGGGAAGCCCAATGGCGAGCCGGCCGGCGTTGATCGGGTGAAATCCGTCGACATCCTTGTCAGGATCGATCGCGAGGATGATCATGTTGCTGTCGATGTGCGCCGGAAGCGGCAGTTGGACGAGGATGCCGTCGACTGCGGGATCGGCGTTGAGGCGGTTGATCAGCGCAAGCAGTTCGACTTGGGAGACATCGGGAGAGAGCTGGTGAGAGAAGCTCTCCATCCCCGCCTCGATCGTCGCCTTGCCCTTGTGGCGGACATAGACCGCGCTGGCCGGATCCTCGCCGACCAGCACGGTCGCCAGCCCCGGAGCGCGGCCCGTCGCGGCGCGGAAGGGGGCGACTTGGGCTGCAACCCGCTGACGAAGTGTGGCGGCGGCGGCGCGCCCGTCGATCAGCCGCGCTGTCATAGGCCTAGACCACAAGATCCATGGCTACGCCGGCCAGCAATTTGCGCAGGATCTGGATCACCAGGATGATCACCAAAGGCGAAAAATCGATCCCGCCGAAGTCGGGCAGGATGCGCCGCACCGGACGATAGATCGGCGCGGTCAGCCGATCGAGGGCATCGATCGCGCTGCGGACACCGCCGCTGTGGGGATTGATGACGTTGAAGGCGAACAGCCAGCTGATGATGACCTGGATGATGATGATCCACATCAGCACCTGGAGCAGCATGTCGGCGATTTGGAATAGGGCAAGAACCATGGCGGGTGACTTAGCCGCCTAAAGCGGTGTCGGCAATTGCCGTTTAGGGGGCGAAACGCTCGGGCTGGGCGATTGCCAGGATGACCGAGAAATCCTTGTTGGTGTCCGTCCATTCGGCGAGCGGGGTCCAGCCGCCGGCAAGCAGCAGCAAACGGCTGCCGCGCGGGCCATATTTGTGGCTATTCTCGGTGTGGATGCTCGATCCCTTGGCGAAGTGAAACCGCTGGTCTTCGACGGTGAAATCGACGTCGCGGGTTGCGACGAGGTGCATTTCGATCCGGCTGAGGATTTCGTTCCAACGGGCCTGGTGGGTGAAGGCGTCGACCGGAATATTGCCGTCCAGCTCGCGGTTGATTCGTTCGAGCAAGTTGAGGTTGAACGCGGCGGTGACCCCTTCCGGGTCGTCATACGCAGCCAGCAGCCGCTCGACCGGCTTGGCCCGGTCCATGCCGATCACAAGCAATGACCCAACGCCAAGCAGGTCGCGCCAGCGGCGGAGCAAATTGGTCGCGGTCTCAGGCACCAGATTGCCGATCGTCGAACCGGGAAAGAAGCCCAATTTGGGCAAGGCGGCAATTTCGACCGGTAGGGTGATCGAGCCCATGAAATCGGCGACCACCGGATAGACCGGAAGCGCCGGGAAGTCGGCGTCGAGCGCGGCGGCGCTCTGCTGCAGATAGTCGCCCGAAATGTCGATCGGGACATAAGCGGCGGGATTAGTCGCGCGGAGCAGGATCGGGGTTTTGGTCGCCGAGCCGGCGCCGAATTCGACCACCGCGCGGCCCGGACCGATGCGCGCCGCGATCTCGGGCATCTTGTCGATGAGCAGGGCGGTCTCGGTGCGGGTCGGATAATAGCTCGGAAGCCGCGTAATTGCGTCGAACAATTCGGACCCGGCATGGTCGTAAAGCCATCGCGCCGGAATCGCCGGAATCGCCGCGGACAGCCCGGCGAGGACATCGCGGCGGAACTGCGGATCGACTGTGTCAGCAATCGCGAGCAAGGCGCACTCCGGTAAATTGCCAGCGGGCGCTGGGCGGAAAGAAATTGCGGTACGAGGCGCGCGAATGACCGCGTGGCGTGGCGCAGCTGGCACCCTTCAGCACCATCTGCCCGCTCATGAACTTGCCATTATATTCGCCGACCGCGCCGGGAGCTGGCGCGAAGCCAGGGTAAGGCGCGAAGCTGCTGATCGTCCAGTTCCAGACATCGCCGAATAAAGCGCCCCCGGGTTTGGGAAGGACGGCGCCGGCGCGGTCGAGCTGGTTGCCGCTCGTCGGATCAGCTGTGGACGCGGTGGATTCCCATTCCTCCTCGCGCGGCAAGCGCGCGCCTGCCCAGCGGGCGAAGGCGTCGGCTTCGAAGAAACTGACGTGCGCGACTGGTGCGGACGGGTCGATTGCGTGGCGGCCGGCGAGGGTGAAGTGGGTTTCGCCCTCGCGCCAGTAGAGCGGCGCGGTGACATTTTCGCTTCGTACCCAGTCCCAGCCCTCGGACAGCCAAAGCGTCGGCGTCGAATAGCCGCCATCAACGATGAATTCGGCCCATTCGCCGTTGGTCACGGTGCGGTCGGCAAGTGCGTGGGGATGAAGCATCGTCGTGTGGCGCGGCCGCTCGCTATCGAAAGCAAAGCCGTCTCCCGCCCCAATCTCTGTCGGACCCGTTTTTCCGGGCACGAAGCGCATCGGTTCGATTTGCGCCGGAGCCGACTTGGGTATGTCGCCATAGGCCGGATCAAG
>DATHFE010000101.1:0-9354 GCA_035318245.1 Sphingomicrobium sp.
TGGGGCGGAGCGCCGACCGGCTGACTCCCGACCGCTCGGCGATGACGATGGATCGCGCGTTCCTCGCCGCTTATTCGCTTAGGCTGATCGCCACCTGCCACCGCCGCGGCGCCTTCGCCATGGGCGGCATGTCTGCCTTCATCCCAGTCAAGGGCGACGAGGAGGCGAATCGCGCCGCGCTCGACAATGTCCGCGCCGACAAGCAGCGCGAGGTTCACAACGGCCATGACGGGACGTGGGTCGCGCACCCAGCGCTGGTGCCGGTCGCGCTGGAGGCGTTCGAGGCGATGGCGGGTCCCAACCAGCTCGACCGCATCTCCGATCACATTCCCGGCTGGGAAGAAATGCTGGAATTGCATGATGGGGCGCGAACTGAGGCCGGAGCCCGCGCAAACATCCGCGTCGGCGTCCAATATCTCGCCGCCTGGCTCGACGGGCGTGGGGCCGTACCGCTCTACAATCTGATGGAAGATGCGGCGACCGCCGAGATCTGCCGGGCGCAACTCTGGCAATGGTTGCGGTTCAAGGCGCCGCTCGACGATGGCCGTCGCTTCGACCGGGGATTGTTCTACACTTTGCTTGCGGAGGAACTCGCCCCGCTCGACGGGACGCCCCATCTCGTCGAGGCTGCTCGACTGTTCGCCGAGATGATCACCGCCGAAGAGTTCGAGGAATTCCTGACGCTGCCCGCTTACGATCTGCTCGACTGATACGAAAAAGGGCGCCGCGACCTTAGGCCGCAGCGCCCTTTTCAATGTGACCCGAGGGTTAAGCAGCCTTGGCGGCGCCATCCTTCGGCAGTGCGGCCTTCGCCTGGGCGATGATCGCGCTGAACGCTTCGCCTTCGTGCATGGCGATGTCGGCCAGGACTTTTCGGTCCAAGTCGATGTGCGCCAGCTTCAGTGCGTGAATGAACTGGCCATAGGTCAGCCCTTCGGCGCGAACCGCGGCGTTGATCCGCTGGATCCACAAGGCGCGGAAAGACCGCTTCTTCACCTTGCGGTCGCGATAGGCATATTGCCCGGCCTTCTCGACGGCCTGGCGGGCGATGCGGATCGTGTTCTTGCGGCGGCCGTAATAGCCCTTTGCGCTTTCCAAAATCCGCTTGTGCTTGGCGCGCGTGGTGACGCCGCGTTTGACTCTTGCCATGTCCCGCTAGCTCCTAGTTGAGGCCGTAGGGCGCCCAAAGCTTCACCCGGCCAGTGTCGGCCTTGGCGAGAACTTCGGTGCCGCGGTTCTGGCGGATATACTTGGCGTTATGGCTGATCAGCCGGTGGCGCTTTCCAGCGACGCCGTGCTTCAACTTGCCGGTGGCCGTGAGCGTGAAGCGTTTTTTGACGCCGCTCTTGGTCTTGAGCTTGGGCATTTTCGTCTCCTGTGAAGCGCAACGAAGCGCGACGTTTCTCAAATCGCCATGGCAGCCCTGACTGGCCAGGCGATTCGTTTTTCCAATGATCTGGAAAGGGCGCGCCTATAAGGGGCGGCGGTCGTCAAGGCAAGGAGCGAGTCGTCATGACCCCCGAAGAGCAAGGCCCGAGCGGCGGGATCACCGCCCACCTCACCATCCGCGACAATCGCGCCGCCGAGGCCATCGACTTCTATTCCGAGGCGTTCGGCGCCGAGGAGATCGGCCGCCACATGACCGAAGACGGCAAGCGCATCATGCACGCGCACCTGAACCTCAACGGCGGATCGCTGATGCTCAACGACGATTTTCCTGAGTTCGGGCACGGGGCGGCCGGCGCTCCGGCGAGCGTGACGTTGCATCTCCAGGTCAAGGACGCCGACGCCGCCTGGAACCGCGCCCTGGAAGCCGGCGCCAAGGAAAGATTCCCGATGGCCGACCAGTTTTGGGGCGACCGCTATGGCCAGGTCACCGATCCGTTCGGCTTTACCTGGTCGATCGGCGCACCATTGGCGCCGCCCGTCGACTAGTCGAACAGGCTCGACACCGACGATTCGTCGGCAATCCGGCGGATCGCTTCAGCGACCAAAGGCGCGATCGTCAGGCGGCGGATCTTGCCGCCTTTGACGTCGGGTTCCTCGCTGTAAATCGAATCGGTCACGACCAGCTCGCTCAATTCCGACGCCTGGACCCGCGCCGCGGCTCCGCCCGACAGCACGCCGTGGGTGCAATAAGCGAATACGTCGGTCGCGCCTTGCTGGCGGAGCGCCGCCGCGGCGTTGCACAGCGTTCCGCCCGAATCGACGATATCGTCGATCAGAACGCAACAGCGGCCATCGACGTCGCCGATGATGTTCATCACTTCCGATTCGCCGGCTTTCTCGCGGCGCTTGTCGACGATCGCCAGCGGAGCATTGTCGAGCCGCTTGGCCAGGCTCCTTGCGCGGACCACCCCGCCGACGTCCGGCGAAATGATGGTCAATTCGCGCCCTGAAAAGCGCGCCTGGATGTCGGCGGCCATGACCGGCGCGGCGAACAAATTGTCGGTCGGTATGTCGAAGAAGCCCTGAATCTGCCCGGCATGGAGGTCAACCGACAACACGCGGTTGGCGCCGGCGACGGTAATCAGGTTGGCAACCAATTTGGCCGAGATCGGCGTGCGGGGCCCCGGCTTGCGGTCCTGCCGGGCGTAGCCGAAATAAGGCACGACCGCCGTGATCCGCTTGGCCGAAGCGCGTTTCAGCGCGTCGATGCAGATCAGCAACTCCATCAGATTGTCGTTGACCGGGTAGCTGGTCGTCTGGAGCACGAAGACGTCTTCGCCGCGGACATTCTCGTTGATCTCGACGAAGATCTCCTCGTCGGCGAAGCGCCGCACGCTCGCCCCGGTCAGCGGCATTTCGAGATAATCGGCGATCGACTTGGCCAGCGGCAGGTTGCTGTTCCCGGCGAGCAATTTCATTTCGGCAAATCCCCTGGCGCGTTGCGGCTCCTTAGCCAGCGCGAGACGCGCGCGCAAAGGCCAAGCTTGCCGGAAGGGGCGAGAACGCTAAAGCGGGCCGCACGATGACTGACCGCCTGACCATCGCGCTAGCCCAGATGAACCAGCGCATGGGCGACCTTGGCGCCAATGCCGCGGCGATTCTGGCGACGCGCGAGAAAGCGGCGGGCGCCGATTTGATGTTGTGCCCCGAATTGCAATTGATCGGCTATCCGCCCGAGGATCTGGTGCTGAAGCCGGCTTTGGTCCGTGCCGCCGCGGAAGAGGCCGCGCTGCTGGTCGCGGCGACCGCTACGCCCGGCCCGGCGATGCTGATCGGCACGGTCGTCGAGATCGAAGGCAAGCTCTACAATGCGATGCTGCTCGCCGACGGCGGCCGCGAGGTAGCGCGGGTGCTGAAGCATGAGCTGCCCAATTACGGTACCTTCGATGAGAAACGGGTGTTCGCGCACGGCCCGCTGCCGGAGCCGGTCGAGTTTCGCGGGGTGAAGCTCGGAATCCCGATCTGCGAAGATATCTGGCAGGACACGGTGTGCGATCATCTCGCCGAGCAGGGAGCCGAGATCCTGCTCGTTCCAAACGGCAGCCCCTATGAGCTTAACAAGGACGCATTGCGGCAAGCACTGGTGAGAAGCCGGGTCGCGGATACTGGTCTGCCGCTAGTGTATCTCAACCGCGTCGGCGGGCAGGACGAATTGGCGTTCGACGGCTCATCCTTCATCATGCAGCCGGGCGAAGGAGGCGGAGACGCCGAACTTTGCACCCAACTGCCCGACTGGGACGAAGCGTTGGAGATGACCGAGTGGGCGCGCACGCCCGCCGGTTGGCGCTGCACGACGTGCTGCACGCACCAGCTCGATACCTATCCCGAAGATATTTACCGCGCGATGATGGTTGCGCTCGCTGATTATGTGAACCGCAACGGCTTCCCCGGCGTGATCCTCGGCCTGTCGGGCGGTATCGACAGCGCCTTGTCCGCCGCGGTCGCGGTCGATGCGCTGGGCGCCGACCGGGTGCGCTGCGTCATGCTGCCGTCGAAATATACCAGCCGCGAAAGCCTTGAAGACGCTGAGGAATGCGCGCGATTGCTGGGCTGCCGCCATGACGTCATTTCGATCGCACCGGGCGTCGACGCGCTCGATGAGATGCTCGCCCCCGCCTTCACCGGCAACGAACCGGGTCTTGCCGAAGAGAATATCCAGTCGCGGCTGCGGATGGTGGCGCTGATGGCGCTCAGCAATCGTTTCGGCGACATGCTGCTGACCACCGGCAACAAGAGCGAGATGTCGGTCGGCTACGCCACGCTCTATGGCGACATGGCAGGCGGCTATTCGGTGCTGAAGGACGCCTATAAGACGACCTGCTTCGAGCTGTCGCGCTGGCGCAATCAGGCGCGGCCGGATGGGGCGCTTGGGCCCGCGGGGCGTGTGATGCCCGATCGCGTGATTGACAAGCCGCCGAGCGCCGAGCTTCGGCACAACCAGAAGGATGAGGATAGCCTTCCGCCGTACGATCTGCTCGACCGGATCCTCGTCGGGCTGGTCGACGACGAGAAGTCGGTTGCGGAGGTGGTTGCCGCGACCGGGGCCGAGCGATCACTGGTCGCCGATGTCGAAAGCAAGCTGCTGCGTGCCGAGTATAAGCGCCGCCAGGCGCCGCCGGGGGTCAAATTGACCAGCCGCAACTTCGGCCGCGATCGGCGTTATCCGATCACCAACGCCTTCCGGACCGCGA
Source organism: Sphingomicrobium sp. (assembly GCA_035318245.1). Classification (GTDB taxonomy): domain Bacteria; phylum Pseudomonadota; class Alphaproteobacteria; order Sphingomonadales; family Sphingomonadaceae; genus Sphingomicrobium. Next base: position 4,641 of record DATHFE010000101.1, read on the forward strand.
AATGAGCGTCACCACCCGTTTCGCGCCGTCCCCGACCGGACGCCTCCACGTCGGTAACATCCGCACCGCGCTGCATAATTATCTTTTTGCACTGAAGCACGGCGGCCGTTTCCTGCTCAGGGTCGACGACACCGACGCGGAGCGCTCGACGCCCGAGTTCGACCAGGCGATCCGCGACGACCTCGCCTGGCTGGGGCTTCATTCCGATGCCATTTACCGCCAGTCGGAGCGCTTCGACCTTTATGAAGGCGAATTCGCGCGGCTGCGCGATGCGGGGCACATCTATGCCTGCTACGAGACGCCGGAAGAGCTCGACCTGCGCCGCAAGATCCTGCTCGGGCGGGGCCTGCCACCGATCTACGAGCGGCCTGTGCCGGATTTCGTCCCGCCGCCGGGACGCGATCCGCATTGGCGGTTCCGGCTCGACCATGGCTCGCCGATTCATTGGAACGATCTCGTCCGCGGCGAGCAGAAATTCGATCCGCATTTGCTGTCCGACCCGGTCATTCGCCGCGCCGACGGCAGCTGGCTCTACCTGCTCCCGTCGGTGATCGACGATGTCGACCTGGGCGTGACCCATATCGTCCGTGGCGAGGATCACGTTTCGAACAGCGCCACCCAGATTCAGATGTTCGCCGCCTTGGGCGCTGAGCCGCCGTACTTTGCCCACGAAGCCTTGCTCGTCGCCGCAGAGGGCAAATTGTCGAAGCGGCTAGGCTCAGTCGGTGTCGATGCGTTGCGTGATGCGGGGCTCGAGCCGATGGCTTTGCTGTCGCTGCTCGCCCGGCTTGGCACGTCGCAGCCTGTCGAGCCGATCGCCAGGCTCAGCGAGCTGGCCGGAAGCTTTGATTTCTCACACTTCGGTCGAGCCCCCGCGCACTTTGATCTCCACGACGTGGAGTTGCTCAATAGCCGGCTGTTGCACCATCTCGAATTCTCGGCGGTCGCCGACCGGCTCCCCAAAGGCGCCAGCGAAGCCGATTGGCTGCTGCTGCGAGGCAATCTCAGCACGCTTGCCGAATATGCGGAGTGGGGTGACGTGCTTGATCGCGACATCGCGACCCCGGACATGCCCGGGGATGACCGCGCCTTTTGCGCGGAGGCGGCCGTGGTCGGGGTGAAGATCGACTGGTCCAACGACCCCTGGCACGCGCTCATCGAGCATCTCAAGACCTTCACAGGCCGCAAGGGCCGTGCGCTGTTCCATCCCTTGCGCCTCGCGCTGACGGGAAGGGACTCTGGCCCCGAAATGGCCGGGCTGCTCAAGCGAATCGGCAAAGAGCGGGCTGTGCAGCGCCTCGCTGACGCCGGCGCGGGCTAACGCCACTCCTCTACATTTCTCTTGTAACATGCGTGTAATGATGTATCATCGCTCTACCCGTCATAAAGGGAGGCCGTGATGCTTGGTTACGCCGCCGAAACCCGCCCCGCCCGCCGCAAGGCATCCCCCACGACCCTGGCCCTGATTGTCGCCGGCCACGCAGCGCTGATCCTCGCGGTGATCAGCAGCAAGATGAACGCGCCCGTGCGACCCTACGATCCGCCGATCATCGTGGATCCGATCCCAATTCCCCAAGACCCAACGCCAAACCCACCCGTCCCGGCAGGACCGTCGGCAAATCCGAGGGCCCCGACGCCAACGTCTCTCGACCCTCCGATCGAGATCGTCCCGATCCCCTTGCCCGGCCCCATCGAACTGGGACCGATGCCGCCCATCCCAGGTGGTAACGGCATCGGCGAGATCACCGATCCACCCGTGCCACTCCTCCGCGTTGGCCCGAGGCTCGCTATTTCAGAGAATTTGATTCGCCCCCCTTACCCGGAGGCCAAGCGCCGGCTTGAGCAAGAGGCCGTATTGCGCCTCCGCCTGGGGATAGACGACCACGGCCGGGTGCGTTCGGTCGATCCGGTCGGTGCCGCCGATCCGATGTTCCTCGCCAGCGCGCGCAGCCATTTGATTCGCAACTGGCGCTATGCCCCAGCGACCGAGGGCGGGCGGCCGGTGGCTTCGTCGATCGTCATCACCTTGCGCTTCGAACTCGACGAGGTTTGAGGTACGTCGCGGCGCGGGGGCTGGCGACAGCCCCCGCGCCGCCCTATCTTGGCGCGATGGCAGTCTTTCCACGCCCGTCGAGTCCCCGCGCCGCCCTGGCCGACCTCCGCGCCTTTTTCGCGCACGGCAACCGCCGCGACCATCTGCTCGGCGGCACGCTTGCGGTGCTGATCACAATCATCATCCTGATCCTGTTTTTCGTCGATTCGAAGATCAACACCGCGCCCCGGCCGACCATCCAATATGTCGACAGCTGGCCCGCCAACCGCACGGATGCGGAGATTATCGCCCAGCAGAAAAAGGATCAGGCCGAGGCCGAGGCCCGCGCCAAGAAGGCGCAGGAACAATTCAAGAAACTCGAGAAAACGCTCGGGATGTGAGCGGGCCGGGCGACGACCAACGGATGATGGACGCGATCGCGCTGGGCGGTGCCGTGCGCGGCACCACCGCCCCCAATCCCAACGTCGGTTGCGTGATTGTTTCGACTGACGGGGAAATTATCGGCCGTGGCGCAACTCAGCCGGGCGGCCGCCCCCATGCCGAAGCCGTCGCTCTCGCCGAAGCCGGGCCCAAGGCGCGCGGCGCTACGCTCTACACGACGCTCGAACCTTGCGCCCACGTCAGTGAGCGCGGACCGGCCTGCGCCCCAAGCATCGTCCAGGCCGGCGTCGCCCGGGTGGTCATCGCGATTGAGGATCCCGATCCGCGCACAAGCGGCAAGGGAATCGAGGCGCTGAAAGCGGCGGGTATAAAAGTGGAAATTGGGGTGGGCGTCGAGGCCGCCGAGGATTCTCTCGCCGGTTTCCTCAGCCGAATTCGCCGTGGCCGCCCGCGCATCACCCTGAAGCTGGCGCTGTCGATCGACGGCAAGATCGCCCTTCCCTCGGGCGAGAGCAAATGGATCAGCGGCGAGGATGCGCGCAAGCATGTCCACCTTGAACGCGCCCGCTCCGACATGATCCTCGTCGGACGCGGGACCTATCTCGCTGACGCGCCCAAGTTGGACGTCCGCCTTCCCGGTCTGGAGGACCATTCGCCGCGCCGTGCCCTGCTGACGCGCGGCGAGGCCGTTGAAGGTTGGGAGACGCTGTCGAGTCCGGAGGGCGTATTCGCGCTTCATGACGTCAACGATTTGCTCGTCGAAGGCGGCTCCGCCACCGCCACCGCCTTTCTGTCCGCCGATCTCGTCGACCGCATCCTGATCTACCGCGCGCCAATCCTTGTCGGCGAAGGCAAGTCGTCGCTCGGCTATATCGGACTCGACGGGATCGCCGACGCGCATGGCCGGTGGGCGCACGTTTGCGGCGAGTCGCTCGGAATCGACCGGCTCGAAGTTTACGAGCGGGTCCGCTAGGTCCTTCGAGACGCCGCTTCGACAGGCTCAGCGGCTCCTCAGGATGAGCGGTTCATTTTTCCGCTCATCCTGAGTAGGGACTGAGCGAAGCCGAAGGCCCGTATCGAAGGACACAAATGTTCACTGGGATCATCACCGATATCGGCACCGTCCGCAGCGCCGAAGAGCGCGGCGACCGGCGTTTGGTGATCGGAAGCGGCTACGATCTATCCACGGTCGATCTCGGTGCCTCGATCGCTTGCTCGGGCGCCTGCCTGACGGTTGTCGACAAGGGCGCCGACTGGTTCGCGGTCGATGTCAGCCACGAAACCCAGTCGCGCACGGTACCGGGGCAGTGGGACGAAGGCTCGCGGCTCAACCTCGAGCGGTCGCTCCGCGTCGGCGATGAGCTCGGCGGGCATATCGTCACCGGACATGTCGATGCGGTCGCGACTGTCACCGAAGCGCATGCCGACGGCGGCTCGACCAGGCTGACTCTCACGGCGCCCGCCGCGACCGGCAAGGGCATCGCCGCCAAGGGCTCGATCGCGCTCGACGGCGTGTCGCTGACCGTCAACAGCGTCGAGGAGCGGGGCGACCAGACCCTGTTCACCGTCAATTTGATCCCCCACACGCTGGAGGCGACGACGCTCAAGGAAATCGAGGCTGGGCGACAGCTCAATGTCGAGATCGACATCCTTGCGCGCTATCTTGAGCGAATGATGGCGCGATAATCACAGCGACATGCGCAATTCTCGCTGGAACACCACATTGTAATGTGATAGCGGCGCCGCCATGAGTACGAATTTGATTGAACGGCTAAGCGCCGTCATCGCCACCGGCGAAGTCAGCCGCTCGGGACTTGCCCGGGCCGCCGGCCTCCACCCCAACTCGCTGCGAAAATTGGGGTCTCCGGACTGGAACCCGACTGCCGATACGCTGGTACGCCTCGAACGGCTGATCGAGACCGACGCGGCGTGCGTCTTGGTTGGCGCTGAGGCGATCATCGACGAAGCCCGCAATGGCCGGATGTTCATCCTCGTCGACGACGACGATCGCGAGAATGAGGGCGACCTGATCATTCCGGCGCAGATGGCGACGCCCGACGCGATCAATTTCATGGCCCGCCACGGCCGCGGGCTGATCTGCCTGGCGCTGTCCAAGGAACGAGTCGATGCGCTTGGACTAGAACCAATGGCGCGCTCGAACGGCAGCCGCCACGAAACCGCTTTCACCGTGTCTATCGAGGCGCGCGACGGGATTACCACCGGCATTTCCGCCGCCGACCGAGCCCGCACCATTGCCGTCGCGATCGATTCGAACAACGG
>DATHFE010000102.1:0-8879 GCA_035318245.1 Sphingomicrobium sp.
GGTCGCATGCGCCCGGCGGATCGTCGCCGGCGCGGCTTCGCTGAGACCGAGGAAGCGGATCTTGCCCTCGCGCTTGAGCTCGGCCATCGCCCCGACCGTTTCCTCGATCGGAACGGTCTGATCGACGCGGTGCTGGTAATACAGATCGATGGTCTCGACCCCCAGCCGCTTGAGGCTCGCCTCGCACGCCGAGCGGACGTAGGCCGCGTCGCCCCTGACCCCGAGGAAAGCGCCATCGCTTCCACGGACATTGCCGAACTTGGTCGCGAGGAACACCTTGTCGCGGCGGTCGGCGATCGCCTTGCCGACCAACTCCTCATTCTTGAACGGGCCGTACATGTCGGCGGTGTCGAGGAGATCGATCCCGCGTTCGAGCGCATGGTGGATGGTGGCGATCGATTCCTTATCGTCGGTCGCGCCGTAGAATTCCGACATGCCCATGCAGCCGAGACCAATTGCCGAAACCGTGGGGCCGTCGCGGCCCAGCCGCCGCCGTGAAATGCTCATATCATTCTCCTTCCGCTGACCACTTAACGAATGAGCCGGCATCCGCTTCCGCCCGCGGCAGGCGAACCGTCACGATCTTGTGTCGGCTGGTCGCGATCAGTCGGCCATCACTGGCCGCTCCCCGCCTGGCCGCCCACTCTTCTTCATCAGCAACAGCAATGGCAGGACCGCGAAGGTCACAATCATCATCAGCTTGAAGTCGTCGAGATAGGCGATGAAAACCGCTTGCCTGGTGACTTCGGCGTTGATGAACGCCAGCGCGGTGCCTCCCGGAATGCCGAGGCTCTGCAGCAAGGATACGGCGGCGATCGGCACTTCGGATCCGATGTTGCTCGCCATGTCGGCATGGGCGACCTGGGTCATCCGCACCAATTGCGAGCTGACGATCGAGATGCCGACCGAGCCGCCGACGTTACGGGCGAGGTTGAGCAGGCTCGCCGCCGTGGTCCGCAGCCGCGGCGCCAATGTCTCGAAGGCGAGGGTTTGCAGCGGCACGAAAATCAGCCCGAGCCCGAGCCCCTGGATGATCCCGCTCCAGATCACCGGACTGGACGGCTGCTCGAGCGCGAAGCCGGTCATCATCCACAGCGAGGATCCCATCAGCACCACGCCGAGACCGACAAGCAGGCGCGCATCGATCTTGCCGACCAGCCGTCCGGCGAGCAGCATCGAGATGAGCGTGCCGAAACCGCGCGGTGCCGTCAGGAAGCCCGACTGCAGCACCGAATAGCCGTAAAGGTTCTGGAGGAGCGGCGGCAGCAGCGCGAGGCCGGCCAGCAGCAGCACGCCGGTCACCGCCATGAACACCAGGCTCGTCGCGAAATTGCGGTCGGCGAACATGCCCCGCTCGAACAGCGGCTCGCGCCCTGTCACCGTGTGGACGACAAACATCCAGAAAGCGGCGACCGACAGGCTCGCCTCGATGATGATTTCCCAACTGTCGAACCAATCACGCTGCTCGCCCCGGTCGAGGAACAGCTGCAGGGCGCCGACCGCAACGGCGAGCAGGATGAAGCCGAATGCATCGAACTTGCGCCGGACCGTGTCGGTGGTCGGCAGGTAGCGCAGCAATAACAAGGTGCAGATCACGCCGACCGGCAAATTGACCAGGAACACCCAGCGCCAATTGTAGCTGTCGGTCAGCCAGCCGCCGAGCACCGGACCGAGGATCGGCCCGATCATGATCCCGCCGCCGAACAGGGCCATCGCCTGGCCATGCTTTTCGCGCGGGTTGATATCGAACAGGGTCGCCTGGGCGAGCGGCACGAGGAAGGCGCCGCTGACGCCCTGGATCGCGCGGAATATCACCATCTCAGTCAGCGATGTCGCGCCCGCGCAGAGGACCGACGCGATGGTGAAGCCGATCACCGAAACGACCAGCAAGGGCCTGCGGCCGACACGGTCCGCCGCCCAGCCGGCGATCGGCAAGGCGATGGCGGAAGCGACGATGTAGCTGGTGAGAACCCAGTTGATCGTATCCTGTGTGGCGCTCAGGCTCGCCTGCATGTGCGGCAAGGCGACGTTGGCAATGGTCGTGTCGAGCACTTGCAGCAGCACCGCCATCATGACGGCGATGGTAACTATCGCCCGCTCACCGCTGGGAAGCGGGTGCGTGACCATGCCGGGCGCTGCGCTCGCCATGGCTTATTTGGCGGAGTCGAGGTCGACCGTGACGTAAGCCGAAAGGCCGGCGATCATCGGCCGCGACGGCGTCCCGTCAAAGACAATGCGGACCGGCACGCGCTGCGTGACCTTGACCCAATTGCCGTTGGCATTCTGCGCCGGGATCACCGAGAATTCGCTGCCGGTACCGGCGCCGATGCTCTCGACATGGCCCTTGAAAGTCTGTCCGCCATAGGCGTCGATCTTGACCGTCGCGGTCTCGCCCGCGACCATCCGCGCCAGATCCTTTTCCTTGAAATTGGCCTCGACCCAGGCGCCCTTGCCGCGCACTAACGAAAGCAGCCCGACCCCGGGCGCGACCGCCTGGCCAACCTGGAGCCGGTCGGAATTGGCGATGACGCCGTCGAACGGGGCACGAACCTCCGTGCGGGCAAGGTCGACTCGCGCCTTGTCGATCGCCGCCCGCGCGGCCAGGACACTGGGCTGCTCTCGGGGGGAGATCGCCGAAACAGCGTTGGCGGCTCGCGCATTCGCGTCGGCCAGCGCGGTTTCCGCTTTGCGCACCTCGGCGACGGCGTCGTCATAGTCGGCACGGGTCGTGAAGCCGCGTTTCAGCAGGGCCGCCTGGCGGCTCATTGCCCGCCGCTGGATTTCCAAATCGGCCTTCGCGCCAATGATGTCGCCGCCGGTGCCCGCTGACTGGGTTCTCAATTGATGGGTTTGAAGCTCGGCCGCGGCCAGCTGCGCCTGGGCTTGCTCGAGCGCGACGCGGAACGGCGCTGGGTCTATCCGGAACAACACATCGCCGCGCTTAACCCGGACGCCGTCGTCAACGGTCACTTCGGAAACCGGCCCGACGACCTGGGCGCTGACGGACACGATATCCTGCTTCACTGCGGCATTATCGGTCGACACGCTGTGTCCGCTGGTCAGCCAGAAATACAGCAAAACCGCGACAATCAATGCCGGCAGGGCAAGCATGATCGCCAGGCGGCGGCGCTTCTTGGCGGGGGCGGCCCGGTCTAGCTCGATCGCTTCGCCCGTTAGCGCTTCGTTCGTCATCTCGTTCATGCCGACACCTGCTTGGAATGGGTCATCGCCGCGCACAGATTGCTGCGGATGCGCTTCAAAGAGGCGCGCATCTCTTCGGTGCCGTCCTCCCCCAACCCTGCAAACGCGGTTTCGGCCAGCTCGGTTGCAAGCCGCCGCAAACCAGCGACCACCGGTTCGGCCTTTGGGGTCAAATGCAGCCGCCAGGCCCGACGATCGTCGGGATCGCGCTGGCGCTCGACCAGTCCGGCTTCCTCGAGCCGATCGATGATACGGCACAAGGTAATCGCTTCGACGTCGAGTTTGTCGGCGAGAGCGATCTGGCGAAGGCCAGGCTCGCGCGCCAGCCAGGCGAGAACGCGCCATTGGGCGCGAGTCACTCCTAGCGCGGAGGCGCGGCGATCATAGGCGCGACGCAAGGCGTGCGCGGTCTCTGCAATTTCCCAAGCAAGATTTTCCATAACCGGCCATATAATAAGCGTACTTATTAAATCAACGGTTAAGGCAACAATTTGGTTCCTTGATCGAAATACTCAGCCTTTGGCGAGATCCCGCGTGAATTTGCGCACCCGTTTGGCGTTCATGCCAAGGTCGCTCCTGCCGACCCGGCTGACCGATCGCACGTCGACGATGCTTCCCGCGGCATCGGGCCGCGCCCGGACGATGACGTCGTCCTTGAAGCGGAAGAAGCGCGTCGTCGCGGTCGCCTCCAGGTGGCCCGCCTGCGGATCGGAGCTGGCGATGACCCAGCCGTTGTCCCGCGCCAGGGCTTCGGCCTTTTTGATCGCTTCGGCCGGCGGCACCGCCAGTTGCACCGGTTTCAGATTGGGATAGGCCTCGCCGACTAGCGCGCGCCACCGCTCGATCGGCGGAAGCGCCTTCCATCCCGGTCGGCCCTCATCCGGGATCGCATCCAGATTATCCTTGCGCAGCGACAGAGTGACGAAAGCCGGTGGATCTTTCAGGTCGGTCGACACATCGTGGATCGCCGGGACCGACGTCGCGGACCGGTAGAGCGATAGCAGATAGCCTGAGAAAGCCAGCCCGAGCAGGATCGCGACTGCCGCCACCATATTATGCCTCTCCTTGCGCCGCACGCGCGCGACGATCCCCAGCACCAAGCCGGCGAGCGAGATGAAGAACAGGTAACGCAGGGCCTTCAATCCGGCTCCGAACGGCCACCAGCCATTCGCGGTGCCAAGCGCATCGATCAGCGCTGCGACGATCGCCCCGCCGGACAGCAAAAGCGCCCATCCGGCCAGCCCATATTTGGCGTGGAATCCTTTCACCATGCTGCCCTCCCCTGTTGGCCCGACTGTGCACCCACTGGGCGGCCTCCTGCAAGCGGGGGCTTGTTTCATCGCCACGCAGCGGCCAATCGTCACGCGATGAACCGTTCACAGCAGATCGCCCGAATCCTCGACGAACTTTGCGCCGTCTACGAATCGTCGGTCGCCAACCTCCGCGATGGGCTCAACGCTTATGCCGCATCGGGTGTCCGCCCCGACCGCAAGGCGCGCGACGATGGGTGCTTCGCTTATCCCGAATTGCGTCTCGAATATGATGCGGACGTTCCGCCAGCCGCTCCGACCCGTGCCTTCGCGCGATTGAACCAGCCTGGCATCTACACAGCCAGCATCGCCCGCCCGGCCTTATTCCGCGACTATCTCACTACCCAGCTCGATCACTTGATCCGCGATTATGCGGTGCGCGTCTCGGTCGGCCATTCGGCGAGCGAAATCCCTTACCCGTACGTCCTCGACGGCGATTTGAAGCTCGAAGGCATCGCCTCGGCCGAGCTGTCGCGCTGGTTTCCGTCGACCGAGTTGGTCCACATCGGCGATGAGATCGCCGACGGCGGCTGGGATTTCTCGATCGATCCGACCCGGCCTCTGGCCCTGTTCGATGCGCCGCGCACCGATTTCAGCCTGGCGCGGCTTAAGCATTACACCGGCACCCCGGCGGAGCATTTCCAGCATTTCGTATTGTTCACCAACTACGTCCGTTATGTCGATGAATTCGTTCGCTTTGCTGTCGACGAACTGCGCAAACCCGACACGCCATACAGCGCATTGTCGGTCCCCGGCGGTCTGTTCGAAACTGGCGAACTGGTTGATGCCGAAGCGCAGATCGCCGCCGGAAGCTGGCGACGCCACCAGATGCCGGCCTATCATCTAATGGCCAAGAGTGGCGGCGGCATCACCCTCGTCAACATCGGTGTCGGCCCGTCCAACGCCAAGACGATCTGCGACCATATCGCGGTCCTCCGCCCCGAAGTGTGGCTGATGATCGGCCATTGCGGCGGGCTTCGGCCGAGCCAGACGATCGGCGATTACGTTCTCGCCCACGCCTATCTGCGCGACGATCACGTGCTCGACGATGTGCTGCCGATCGAAATCCCGATCCCGGCGATCGCCGAGGTCCAGACCGCCCTGTTCGAAGCGGCCGCCGCCGTCACCGGCGAGGATGAGGACTCACTAAAGACCCGCCTTCGCACCGGCACCGTGGTCACCACCGACGACCGCAATTGGGAGCTTCGCTACACACTCTCCGCGCTGCGCTTCAACCAGAGCCGCGCCGTCGGGATCGACATGGAATCGGCCACCGTCGCCGCCCAGGGCTACCGCTTCCGTGTCCCCTACGGCACCTTGCTGTGCGTCTCCGACAAGCCGCTCCACGGCGAACTCAAGCTCCCCGGCCAGGCCAACGCCTTCTACGAGCGAGCCATCAGCCAGCACCTTCGCATCGGCATCGAGACTCTAAAGCTTCTCCAGCGCGAAGGCGACGCGCTCCACAGCCGCAAACTTCGCAGCTTCGACGAGCCGCCGTTCCGTTAGTCCTTGGTCCGCCCAAGGGCCGGCACCGGTTGGCCCTTCGCTAACCATGTCTCCATCGCGTCAAGGTCCAGCCCGCCGTCGACGGCATCCGTCCCCACCGCGAGGGCGGAGAAACCATCGCCGCCGGAGCTGAGGAAGTTGTTGACGGTAACGCGATGGCTGGCCGCCGGATTGATCGGCTTGCCGTCATATTCCATCAGCGTGACACGATCGCCCTCGGGACGCGCCAGGTCATAGCGGAAGCGGAACCCGGCTGAGGGGATCAGCAGCGACTGGACGCGCCCCGCGCCGTCGACGGTGCGGAACTGCTGCTCCAGCGCCGCCTTTAACTGCGCCCCCGTATAGCTTTTGGTGACGAGGTTGTTGCCGAACGGCTGCATCTGGAAAATCTGGCCGAAATTGACCGATCCATCGGACTTGGGAAACAGGCCAGTGCGAACACCGGTGGCATTGGTGAAGGCGATCTGGGCTTCGCCCTTGCCGGGGAACCGGGCCGCGGCCAGTTCGGCATCCGCGACCAGCGCCGCAGCCGGCGATTCACCCTCGCTTTCGGATCGGGGCGCCGGCCCCGCGAGCTTGCCGACAACCCGCTCGGCCACCGGCGCGGCGGCCTTCACATAACGGGCGGTCATGGCCTCAACTTTGGGGTCGACTGCCCCCTCCGCATTCACCGGCAAATTGCGCCCCGCCGTCGCGAGAAGGCCGTGCGTCGATGGGTCGAAGTTCAGCCGGATATCGGTTACCATGAACCCATATTTGCCGGCGCTGGTCAGCAGCCGCGACGCCCCACCTCGATCCAGCGTACAGGCATAGGCCTGATGAGTATGCCCGGACACCACGGTTCGAATTGCTGGATCGAGCCGGTCGAGGATGTCGAGGATCGGCCCGGCAAGCCCCTCGCAGCTCGATACCTGGTAGGCCTTGGGGGCCTTGCCGCCCTGATGGATCAGGAGCACGATGGCGTCGGCGCCCTGGTGCTTGAGTGCAGGAACCAGCGCGTTGGCGGTCGCGGCTTCGTCGGCGAAGGTCAGGCCAGCCACGCCCGCCGGGCTGGCGAGGATGCCGGTGTCCTTGAGCGTCATGCCGATAAAGCCGATTTTGATCGGGCCATATTGGCGGATCGCGGTCGCCGGGAACAGGGTCGCTCCGTTGGCTTGGCGGACGTTGGCCGCAAGATAGGTAAAGCGCGCGCCCCTGAACGGCTCGAGTTGGCACGGCAGCCGCGTCGTGAAACTCTCGCAACCTCCTCGCTGCATCCGCATCAGCTCGCGTGAGCCCTTGTCGAACTCATGGTTGCCGACCGCGGCCAACTCCAGCCCGGCCATGCTCAGCGCATCGATCGTGGGCTCATCGAGGAACCAGGCGGAAGTCAGGGGCGACGCACCGATTAGATCGCCGGCCGCGACTGTGATGCTATTCTTATGGCCGGACCGGAGCGCCAAGAGGGTGGCCGACAGCTGCGCCGCGCCGCCAACCCGGCTGTCGACGCCCGCCCCATCCGCGCCGGTGATCGGCACGCTTCCCTCGGGCGTTTCGAGATTGCCATGAAAATCGTTGATCGCGAGAATTTGCACCTCAACCGGCGCGGCCGGACGCGGCGGCGCCGTCATGCAGGCCGCAAGCAGGAGTGTCGAAGCGGCAATCCAATTTCTGAAATTCATTCTATCCACCCGCCAATCGCACTCGCCCAACGGCTTCGCAGTGTCTAAAGTCACTTTCATGAACGAAGACGCTCTTATCGAACACGCCCGCGGGGCGACGCGCAAGGCCTATGCGCCTTACTCGCATTTCCACGTTGGCTGCGCGGTCGAATCAGTCGACGGCACCGTCGTCACCGGCGCCAATATGGAGAACGCCTGCTACCGGCTCGGGGTCTGCGCGGAGATCAGCGCATTGACCGCGGCGCAAGCCTCCTTCGGGCTCGCCAAGATCGCGCGAATCGCGGTCGCCGGAGGCAATTTGGCATCGGGCAAGCTGTCGGGTGAGCAAGCGGTCACGCCATGCGGCGGCTGCCGCCAGTCGATCCTCGAGGCCGCCCAGCTCTCGGGCATCGACATTGAGATCCTGTGCGCCAGCGGAGATGGCCGGAAGGTCGAACGCCACCGCATCAGCGAGCTCCTCCCCCACGGCTTCGGCCCGGCCAATTTGAAGGACGCGGGCTAGGGTCTGGACCCTTAATCTTCGCTCGTTCATCTCCGGAACAGCAAGGTGTGGCTATCAAGTCACGCGGAAGACGCTTGGCGGCGCGACGATGCTCTGGCGCGCCAAATGGCGATTTCACGCCTTGATACGGAAAGCCGGACATGGCCTTATGTGGATGATTAACGGGAGGGAAACGTTGGTTTCGCCATATCTTAAGATCGCGGGTGCGCTGTCCTTCGCCGTCACGCCGGTTGCGGCCCTATCGCAGCCTCTGCCCGCCGCGCCTTCGCCGGCGCCCGTCGCTATGGCTTCGCCGAACGCGGCCGCGGTCGAACGCTTCTATGCTTCGCGCAAGAATGCCAGCCTGTGGCTGACCAACCCGGAGGCGCAGGCGCAAGTCCTCACGACCTTGCGCGAATCCACCGTCGATGGCTTCACACGTGGCCCGGAAGTGGCGACACAAGCTGAGGCGCTGATCGCCCGCGCTACCGCCGGAGATACCGCCGCCGCGCGTCAGGCCGAGCTGCTCCTCACCGACGCATGGGTCAGCTACATGCAATCCTTGGCGACGCCGATCGCGAACATGATCTACGGCGACAATTGGGTGCGTCCGCGCGTGCCATCGGCCAACGATGTCTTCTCGCGGCTGCAATATTCGCCCAATCTCGCTGCCTACGTCCGCTCCGCGCCCAATCTCAACCCGATGTACGGCCAGATGCG
>DATHFE010000103.1:0-13702 GCA_035318245.1 Sphingomicrobium sp.
CAAGCGCGCGATCCCGCCGATCGGTGCGCAGGTTCCGCTCGATTTCCCGACGATCGAGCATGTCACATTGTCGAACGGCATCAAGGTCGCTTACGCCCAGCGCACCGCGGTCCCGATCACCCAGATGGCGCTGTCGTTCGACGCGGGCTTTGCCGCCGACGCCCCCAATGCGCGCGGCCTGCAGAATTTGACGCTGAGCCTGCTCGACGAGGGCGCCGACGGCATGACCTCGCAACAAATCGCCGAGCAGGAGGAAAGGCTGGGCGCGGGCATCAGTGCCGGGGGCACCGCCGACCGCAGCAGCGTTGTCCTTTCGGCCCTCAGCGCCAATCTCGCTCCTTCGCTCGATTTGCTCGCCGACATCGTCCAGCGGCCGACATTTGCCGCGCCGGAGATCGAGCGTGTCCGTACCCAGACCCTGACATCGATCGCGCAGGCGCAGAAGGACCCCGGTTCGATCGGCGCCCGGCTTCTTCCCGCTATCCTGTATGGTGAGAGCCATCCCTATGCGACGACGGCGGCCGGCAATCCGGATGCGGTCAAGGGATTCAGCCGCGACGATATCGTCGGGTTCGAGCAGCGCTGGCTGCGGCCCGACAATCTTGAAATATTCGTCGTGTCTAACCTGCCGCTGACGGAACTCGTGCCCCAGCTCGAGCAGCATTTCGGCACCTGGGTGGCGCCAAACGTGCCCAAGGGCGAAAAGGTCTTCAGCGCTCCGCCGCCGCGGCCAACCTCAGAGCGGATCGTACTGGTCGACCGTCCAGGATCGCCGCAATCGGTGATCCTTGGCGGGGAAATCACCCCGATCGACCCGCGCGGCGAGATCGCCCCGATCACTGCATCGAACGACATCCTCGGCGGCAATTTCCTGTCGCGGATCAACACGGACCTGCGCGAAACCAAAGGCTGGTCCTACGGCGTCAGCGGAACCGCGCAACTGACCGCGAATCTCGTGCCGTACATCATCAATGCGCCGGTCCAGGCCGACCGCACCGGCGATTCGATCAAGGCCTTGCAGCAGCAGTTCCGCGGTTTCCTCGGGCCCAAGGGCGTCACCGACGAGGAGCTCACCCGGACGATCACCAATTTGGTCGGCCGGCTGCCCGGGCAATTCGAGACGTCGAGCGCTGTTCTGACCGCGATGCAGAACATTGCGATCTATGGCCGGCCCGACAATTATTACGAGCTGCTGGCGGGCAAATATCGCGCCCAGACCCGCGCCTCACTCGATGCAGCGTTGCGCGGTGCGGTCGATCCCAATGGATTCGTCTGGGTGGTCGTCGGCGACGCCGCCAAGGTCCGGCCGCAACTTGAGAAGCTTGGACTACCGATCGAGGTAATGCAGCCGAGATAGGCGAATGCCCGCTTTGGGTGGAAAGCGAACGCTTGGTGAGGGTATCTAGAAACGTTCAACTGGTGGAGAGTAAGCGATTGCTTACGCCTCGCTGCAGCCTGGTCCTGGCATTGGGGCTGATATTTTCGGCGATGGCCGGCAATGTCGCAGGCACTACGCCAGCCTCCGCCAAACCCAAGCCAACCCCCGCCCCGGCCTCAAAATTGCCCCCGCTTCCGCCCGCGGTGATCGACAATACGCTCGCCATTGGCGGAAACGATATTAACGCCCGCAAGGTTCGCACGCGCATGACCGTCGACGTGCAAGTCAATGGCCGCGGGCCCTACCGCTTCGTTGTCGATAGCGGCGCCGACAGCTCGGTCATCAGTCAGCGTATCGCGCGCGAATTACAGCTGCCGGCAGGCACGCCGGCAATCTTGCACGGCATGACCGCCATCAGTCTCGTCGATCGCGTCATGGTCGACGAGCTGTTGCTCGGGCCGAGCACGCTCAGAAACCTGGAAGTTCCCGCGTTGCTGGAAGGGGATTTGGGCGGCGACGGCTTGATCGGGATCGATGCGCTGGTCGAGCAGCGCCTGATGATGGATTTCGAAAAGCGCCTGATCAAGGTCGAGGACGCGCGACAGAAAGCGCGGATGCTCGACGGAGAGATCGTCGTGACCGCGCGGCGCCGGCGCGGCCAGTTGATCCTGACCCAGGTCAGCGCGGCCGGCTTTCCGGTCGAGGCGGTCGTCGATACCGGATCGGAGATCACGATCGGCAACCTCAAGCTTCGTGACAAGCTGATCCGTGGGCACCGGGACAAGTTCGTGACGGTCGAAGCGACCGGGGTCACGGGCGTGACCATCCCTTTGCAACTGGCGATTATTGGTGAGCTTGAACTGGGTTCGGTGACCCTGCGCAATGTGCCAATGGCTTTCGCGGACGTGCCGCCATTTGAGGTGTTCGGCCTCTCCGATGGGCCCGCCCTGCTGCTTGGAACCGACCTGCTGGAGACGTTTCGGCGGGTGTCGCTTGACTTCAAGGCGCGCAAGGTCCGCTTCCAATTAAGGCGATGCGGATCAACCTCGGTAATGATCAGCACAACCGCCACGTCTAATTTCTCGCGTCTTTCGTCGGGCCCTAACGGCGAAGTGTGTCGAAGGTAGCCCGCCTTTCAAACGGTCTCGACCGCGTAATCGTCGCCGTAGAATTTGCTGGTGCTGCGGGTGTGGAAGGTGATGGCTTTGATCGGACCATATCTGGGCGGGCCCAAACCCGGCAGCACCTCCAGGATCTCGTCCTCCCACAGATAAACATTCGTCGGGAATGAGACCCTTTCGCTGGCGACGTGCGAGCCATCCGTGGGCTTGCCTACGCGATGCGTGGTCGACGGCATCCTGTCGTTGGAAATCCGCTGCATATAATCGCCGGTATTGATGATGATCGAGCCCTGCGGCGCGCGCAGACGCACCCACTTCTTCGAGCGGTGGTTCCAGACCTGCAGCCCATCGGTCCGCGTTGCCGGAAGGATGGTGAAGAGATCGACATCCTCATGGCCGAGCAAGCGGGCGGCACCGGAGCGGTCCTGGGCTTCGGTCATCGGCGGATAATAGTTCAAGCGCAGGCCGAAATTGGTGCCGGTGAGCTTGCGGTCATAAATATGCGGATCGCAGCCGAGGCTTTGAAACATGGCCTGGGCGATGGGTTTGAACAGCGCTTCGTGAGCGAGCACGAGTCGGCGAAACGCCCGCTCATACTCTTCGCGCGGCCAGTAATCGGCTGCCCGGAACGGCTCTTTTCGATCCTGGGGAATGTCGAACGCGCGCCGGCACCAGAGCCAGCCTTCGACCAGGTCGGGGTGGATGTCGCTCGTCTCCTCCAGCGGGAAATAACCCTGGCTGACGGAGCCGTGGCGAGCGGCGCGAAACCGCATCTTCTCGTTGAGAGGCGTCGCCGTGAACAAATCCACGACATCGTCATGGGCCTGATCATAGAGCGCCGGATCAACGCCGTGCCCCGTCAGGACCGCGAAGCCGATCTCCTGGAGCGCGCCGCCGAAGGCGTCGGCGAAACGCACCTTGTCACCCGCGTCGCCGCGCAGGAATGGCTCGAAATCGAGCGTTGCGATTGCATAGTCGTCGTCGAATTCGTCGCTGTCATGTTCGGCCAGCCGATAGGTGTGCGTCTTCGCCACCTGATCATATTTGCTGAAGTCGCGGTTGAGGGCGTCGGTCATGTCAGGCTGCGACAGGTGCGGTCGCTGCTTCCGCCTTATGCTCGCGCCGGCCCTTCCACGAGGCGCGGCCCATCACCGCCGCCGCATAAAGCACGACCACGATCACCAGCCAGCGGAGCAGCTCGAGCGGCATGGTCACGACAAGGTACGCGGCGACGAGCACCCCCGGAATGCCGCCGATCGCCAGGCCGAGCACGACCTTGAGGTCGATCTGGCCGATCATGATGTGCCGCGCTCCCGCGCCCGCGCCCATCAGCGCGGCGCCGCCCGCCATGATCGGGAAGCACAGCCGGGGGTCCATGCCCATCAGGCTCAAGAACACCAAAGTCGGGGCGTAATTGCCGACGCCGAAATTGAGCAGGATGCCGAAGCCGAAGCTGGCGACGATCGCGACGATGGTCAGCACCGGCGGCAGGCCGGCCGCGATCCCTCCGCCCGGCATCCAATCGAGGTTGCTCAGCGTATAGGCGATAGCCGCGAGCAGCAGGCCGACCGCAACGGTCAGCTGGATGATCCACACCCGCGTTCGCGCAACCAGAGGCGCGCCCATCAGACCACCGAGCAGCACCGCGATCGCGCTTCCGAACAGCAAGACGGGATCGACCTTTACCCCGAGCTTCAACAGGAAGATCACGCTTTCGACCATCACCGGCGGCGTAAGCCCGACCAACATTGTCTGCGGGAGCAGCCGGTCAGGGACCATCTTGCGGAACTTGAACCAGGCGGCAGTCGGGGCGAATGAGCCGATGCCGAGCGTGTCGAAGAAGCAGACAACCGAGCCGAGCCCCATCGCTTCGAGGTTGGGCTTGGTGCGCTGGGCGATCGCCGAGCGGACGAGAACGACGGTGAACAGCAGGATCGCCAGCGCGAGCGGGACCAGGAGTGCGATCAGCATGGCGTGGGTATCAGCCAATCCGGCTGGGTCCGCAATGGGCCACTGGCGGGCCCTTAATCCTTCAGCCGGGTGACGTGGCCCATCTTGCGGCCGGGGCGCGGTTCGCCCTTGCCGTAGAGGTGGAGGTGGGCGCCAGGCTCGGCGACCAGCGCGGGCCAGTCGTTGGCTTCGTCGCCGATCAAATTGTCCATGGTGACTTGGCGGGCGATGCGGCGGGTCGAGCCGAGCGGCAGCCCGCAGACCGCGCGGATGTGCTGCTCGAATTGCGAGGTTTCGGCGCCCTCGATGGTCCAGTGGCCGCTGTTGTGGACGCGGGGCGCGATCTCGTTGACCAAGGGTCCATCGGCGCAGGCGAAGAATTCGACTGTCAGGACGCCGACATGGCCGAGGGCATCGGCGATGCGGCGGGCGATGGCGTCGGCCTCCTCGACCTGGGAATCGATCAAATCGCCCGCGGGAAGCATGGATTGGCGGAGAATGCCGCCTTCATGCACGTTGCGCGCACTATCCCACACCGCCGTTTCGCCTTTTTCGGTCCGCGCGATCAGCACCGAAAATTCGGCGAGATAGTCGATGGCGGCCTCGGCGATGGCCGAGGTTGTGCCGATTGATTCCCAAGCTTCGCGGGCCTCGCTCGCATCGCGCACCCAGGCTTGCCCCTTGCCGTCGTAACCGAAGCGGCGGCTCTTGAGCACCAGTGGCAGGCCGAGCGCGGTGATCGCCGCTTCGACCTCGTCCGGGCCATCAACTGTGCGCCACTGCGCCACCCGGCCGCCGACGCTCTCGACGAAGTCTTTTTCGACGGCGCGGTCCTGGGCGCTGGCGAGCGAGCGCGTCCCTGGGCGCATCTTTGGGCCGAGGGCGGCAAGCTGGTCGACTGGAAGATTTTCGAACTCGTAGGTTACGACGTCGACTACCGCGGCGAATCGCACGAGCGCCTCGCCGTCGTCGTAAGCCGCCCGCGTATGCGCCACGGCAACCTCCGCCGCACAGGGCGCTTCGTCGGGCGCGAAGATGTGGCAGCGATAGCCGAGCTGGGCGGCGGCAATGGCCATCATCCGACCGAGTTGGCCGCCGCCGACGATGCCGATGGTGGAACCGGGCGGAACAATCATTCCGGGAGATGCGGCACGGCTTGGGTCTGCTCGGCGCGATAGGCATCAACCCGCCCAGCGAGCGCGTCATCGTTCAAGGCGAGGATCGACGCGGCAAGCAAAGCGGCATTGATTGCCCCCGCTTTGCCGATCGCTAAGGTCCCGACGGGAACGCCGGCAGGCATTTGGACGATCGACAACAGGCTGTCGATTCCGCCCAGTGACTTCGATTCGACCGGGACGCCGAGCACCGGCAGCAAGGTCATCGACGCCGCCATGCCGGGCAGATGCGCGGCGCCGCCCGCCCCGGCGATGATCAATTTGAGCCCGCGATCCATGGCGGTTCGGGCATAATCGTAGAGGCGATCGGGGGTGCGATGGGCCGAGACGATCTTGACCTCATGCGGCACGCCGAGCGCATCCAGGGTCTCGGCGGCGTGGCGCATCGTCTCCCAATCGGACGCGCTGCCCATGATGATCCCGACCAACGCCTCGCCCATTTGAGATTCCCTCGGCAGCCCGCGCGAAGCGGGGGTTTAGGAAGATGGCGGCAAGCGCGCAATCGCGGCCAGGCGATAAATGCCGATTCCACTTTTATCCTGATCTAGGATATGGGCCTATGTGAATCACGGGGGCAAGCGGCGCAGATGGATACGCGACTGGACTGTTCTGATCCCGCCCAGTTGATGGCGACCATCGGGGAGCTGCGCGGCGAGGTCGCCCGCCTCGAAGGGCGGGTCAAGGAGCTCGACCAGCTCGCCCACCTCGATTCGCTGGTTCCATTGCCTAATCGCCGGGGCCTGGTCCGCCAGCTTGAAATGCTCATTTCGCGCGTCGACCGCTATGGCGACTCGGCGGCGATGCTGTTCGTCGATCTCGACGGGCTCAAGATGCTCAACGACAGTCTCGGCCATACTGCCGGCGACGCCGCGTTGATCCAGGTGGCCTTGCTGCTGATCGGCGGAGTCCGCGCGAGCGACACGGTTGCCCGGCTCGGCGGCGACGAGTTCGCGATATTGCTCGATCGCGCCGATGAAGCGATCGCCTGCGAAACCGCCGAGAGGCTGGTCAACCAGATCGCCGAAAGCAGCTTCCGCCACGAAGGCATCAATATGCCGCTAAGCGTCGCGATTGGTGTGACGATGATCGAAAAGGGCGACAATCCGGTGACGGTCATGGCCCGCGCCGACCAGGCGATGTACCGGGTTAAAGCCGCCGCATAGATCGCGCGCCTAGCGTTCCGATAGATAGTAACGATCGCTGACGGACAGATCGTCGGCGAGCTCGTAAACGATGGGCTGGCCGGTCGGGATTTCGAGCTGGACGATGTCGTTGTCGCTGATCCCCGATAAATGCTTCTCCAACGCGCGCAGCGAATTGCCGTGTGCGGATACGAGCACTCGCAGACCCTTGCGAAGCGCGGGAGCGATTTCGGCGTCGTAATAAGGCAGCACGCGCTCGATCGTATCCTTAAGGCTTTCCGAATTTGGGACCTCAATCCCCGTGTACCGGCGGTCGCCGTCGACCGCGTAAGGGCTATCGGGCTCGAGCGGCGGCGGTGCAACGTCGAACGAGCGGCGCCAGATCTGGACCTGCTCGGCGCCAACCTTGGCGATCATCTCGGCCTTGTTGAGCCCGGTCAGCCCACCGTAATGGCGCTCGTTCAACTGCCAATGCTTGGCCACTGGAAGCCACAACCGATCCATTTCCTCGAGCAATAGGTGGAGCGTGGAAATTGCCCTGGTCTGAACGCTGGTGAAACACAGGTCGAAATCGAACGCGCACTCATGCAGAAGCTGGCCGGCGGCCCGGGCTTCCGCTATCCCTTTTTCCGTTAGCGGAACGTCCCACCAGCCGGTGAAACGGTTCTCCAGGTTCCACGTCGACTGGCCGTGGCGGAGGAGAACCAGGGTGGGCATTACTTCTTGGCCATTAGCTCGGGAAGAACGCCGTGGAGCGCGTCGAGACAGGCGTGGGCGAGGAATTTCGAGCGCGCCGGCGACCAGCCCTGGATTGGATCCGGGAGGTCGAAATTATCCTTGAACGGCATCTCCAGCGTCATCGATACGCAGCCGAAGCGCTCGGCCAATTGGGTTGTCGACATCGAAAGGTTGGCCTGGCCCGGCGCCGGAATCTCATAGCCCTGGCGGGTCTGGAAATCGGGGGAAACCCGCTCGAGCGTCTCGCTGAACAAATTGAACAGGCTCTTCTGCCGGTCGGTGATGGAGGGGACACCCTCAAACCCGGCGAGGAAGTTGGCGGGAATCGCTTCATCGCCGTGGACGTCCATCGCGAAATCGACCCCGGTTTCGTCCATCGCATTGCGCACGCACAACACTTCGGGACTCTTGTCCGCGCTGGGCGCGTGCCATTCGCGGTTGAGGTTCACGCCGACCGCGTTGGTCCGCAAATGACCGCGGCGCGATCCGTCGGGGTTCATGTTGGGGACGACATGGAAGGTGCAGTCGCGGCGCAGGACGCGGGCCACCGGATCGTCGGGATCGCACAATTTCTCCAGCGCGCCTTCCATCCACCATTCGGCCATGGTCTCGCCAGGGTGCTGGCGGGCGTAGAGCCAGACCGTGGTTTTACCCTCGCCGATGGTCAGGCAATCGATATCCTGGCCGTCGAGGCTTTGTCCGAGGCTGCGGTAAGCGACGTCGGGAAGCGACGCGACTGACGACACCAAATCGTGATGCCGCTCCATCGAATAAGGCGCGAAATACGCCAGCCAGACCAAGTCCGTCTCGGGCGTCAGGCGGATCGTCAGGATGCCGTCGGCGTAGCTGGTATCGGGCACCCGCGCCCAATCCTCGCGGTCGACCGAAAGGCAGGCGCGGTAATCGGGCCAGCCATGTGGATAGGCTGAATCGGCGCAGTTAACGATGCGCAAGGTCACTTCGCGCCCGCCTGCGCCGGCCAACCGGAAGTAGAACCACTGGTAGAAATCGGACATGTGGTCCTTGGTGATTTCCAGGTCGATCAGGTCGCCGTCCTGTTTGACGACGCGAATATTGCCCGCGTCGAACGCGCTCGAAATCTGGATTGCCATAGGACTTTCAAACAAACTGGGAGGAAACAGGGCGCCCTGATAGTGCGCCCGGACTCGCCCGAAAAGCCCAAAAACAGGGGCATCGACCCGAAGTCGGGCCAGCAGGACGGAGGGGATGGCTTAAGCGGCGAAGCTTCGCTAGCTCAGCGATGGATTTTCGGCGGACGCTGATGCCCGTTCGTCGAGAATCTGAACGCTCATTCCGCTCCTGGCCTAAACTCATGCTATCCCAATGAAGGCGCGCTCAATGTTCAAGCGGACCCTGATGATCGCGCCGCTCGCCGCGCTGCTGATCGGCGCCGCACCGCCCTCGCCACCCTCCCCTCCCTCAGCCGCCACAATACAAAGCGGCAACCGTATCCACGGCCACATTGAGTTCCTCGCCGACGACCTGCTCGAAGGGCGCGACACCGGCTCGCGTGGGCATGCCATCGCGGCGGTCTATGTTGCCAGCCAGTTCCGCGCGCTCGGCCTCGCGCCCGGCGGCGAACGTGGCAGCTGGTACCAGCAGGTCCCGTTCCGTACCGCCACCCATGCCGACCCCGAACCGCAGGTCACGCTGATCGAAGGCGGTCGCCGGATCCCGCTCAAATTTGGAGTCGATGCCGGACTTCGGCCGAGTGTTACGCGAGAGACGCGCGCCCTCGACACCGCACTTGTGTTCGTTGGCTATGGACTCGACGACGCGAGGCTTGGCTTGAGCGATTATCGCGGACTCGATGTGCGGGGCAAAACGGTTGTGGCGCTGTCGGGAATTCCGGCCGGCCTCCCGACCGAAATCGCCGCGCATCTTGCATCGCAAAAGGAGGAGACGGCGGCACGCCTTGGCGCGGTGGGCTACATCGAGGTGCCGCTCGATACCGGAATTCCTCGCGGTCCCGGGGTGGGTTCTTTCGCCCATCGCCCGTTGTTCGACTGGGTGGACGCAGCCGGCAAGACCGGCAACACGCCTCCCGGCCTGGTATTCAACCTCCGTGTTTCTCGCGAATATGCCGGCCGGCTGTTCAACGGCTCGCGGCAAAGCCTGGCCGCAATCCGGACTGCGACGCAAAAGGGCAAGGGGCGCCCGACCGGTTTCCCATTGGCCAGCCGGATCGCCATCAACGCCAAGAGCAAATGGCAGGATTTCACCAGCCCTGAAGTCATCGGTGTCCTGCCCGGCCGTGATCCTACGCTTCGCGACGAATATGTCGTTCTAATGGGGCATCTCGACCATCTCGGCATCAAGCCTGATGCCAAGCCGGGCGAGGATGCAATCTACAATGGCGCGCTCGACAACGCCGCCGGCGTTGCGACGATGCTCGAGGCCGCGCGGTTGTTCGTCGAATCGGGCAAGCGGCCGCTCCGTTCGGTGATGTTCATCGCCAACACCGGCGAGGAGAAGGGCTTGCTCGGCGCCGATTATTTCGCCAGGCATCCGACCGTGCCGATCGGCAAGATCGTCAGCCTCGTCGACCTCGACATGCCGCTTCCCCTCTATGACTTCACCGACGTCACTGCGTTCGGCGCTGATCATTCGACGGTGGCCAAAGCGGTCGCCGAGGCGGGCCGGGCAATGGGCATCACGGTGTCGCCGGACCCGATGCCCCAGGAAACAATCTTTGTTCGATCGGACCATTACCGCTTCGTCCTGCGAGGCGTTCCCGCGATCCTGTTGTTCACCGGCTATGCCAATGGCGGTAAGGCGCACTGGGATCATTTCCTCGACAAGGTCTATCACACTCCCGCGGACGACTTGTCGCAGCCGATCAACTGGATCGCCGCGGCCCGCTACGGCGAGCTCAACTATCGGATCGCCCGCCTGCTCGCCGACGAGCCGCGGCGGCCCCTGTGGTATCACGGCGACTATTTCGGCGACACTTATGCGCCAGGGCAGCCTCGCGCCGAGCGCTGAGCTTGACTTCGCCGGAGGCTCCACCTAGGGGAGCGCGCGGCCTCAACAGCCGTTTTCAATCCCCATTCAAACCTACAAGCAGGCGTTCCGGCCATGAAGATTCGCAATTCCCTGAAGTCGCTGAAGTCGCGTCACCGCGATTGCCGGGTGATCCGCCGCCGGGGCCGGACCTACGTCATCAACAAGACCAACCGCCGCTTCAAGGCGCGCCAGGGCTAAGTCCCCCGCGTATCGCTTTCCCTAGGGCGAACATAGACTTCATTGCGGGTTCACATCCGAATGCTTATTTAGTTGAGCATGAGGAGAGTTGCGATGAAGCCCGTGACAATGGTTGCAATGGCCGTAGTTGGCGTCGCGCTGGTCGCGGCTGTCGGCTTGCCGATGGCGGCGCGCGCTCAGCAGGGGCCGAATCAGCAGACCGCAACCCAAACCACGCCTAAGGGCTGGAGCTACGATATCGTCAACGGCAAGCGGGTGCCCAAGGGCAACCGGCAGGTCAACGCCGACGGCAGCTCTCGCGAGGAAGTGCGTGTCGGCAATTGCGTGACGCTCAAGGAAAAATCGGCCGACGGCACTTACAAAGAATCGCGCCGCTGCGACTAGACTAGGTCTTGGGCTTGCCCGCCGGCGCAATGACGCAGGCGGGCAACTTCAATTGTGCCATATCCTGACAGGGGCGGACCTGGGCGCTTCCGTCTGGCCCGACGAACACCGCCCAGGACTTTCCGTCATCGCAGCTCGCGGTCCACATCGACAGATTTTGATGTTCGGTGACATAGCCTGACTGGACCACCCGCTTGCACACCTCTCCCGCATCGTAGATCGCCCGCTTGAGCCCGATCGCGCGGTCCATGTCGTTCAGCTTGTGAAGTCGGTCCTGCGCCTCGCTGCGCACGGCGATCGGGGTGCGCGGCGTGGTCGGTTGCTTGTCGCACGCGGCGGCGGCCATTGGCACGAGGGCGATCATCCAGCCTGCACGCATCATCATTCTCCCAGCCATTCCACGCGCCAACGCATCAGAAGCGCGAAGGCTTCGCTCAGCCCCTCGCCCGGCGATCGCGTAGCATGCGCGCGCCGGCTCCCGCCGTCACCCCATCGCGCAACGCGACGAAAATCGTGTCGTCGCCGGCGATCGTGCCGGCAACCTCCGGCAAGTTGGCGGCGTCCATCGCGCTGGCGACCAGATTGGCCGACCCCGGCGGCGTGCGCATCACAATCAGGCTGCCTGCGGTCTCGATCGACAGGACCCATTCGCCAAGGATCCGGTCGAGCCGATCCTCGGCCTGACGGCGGTCGACGCGGTCGGGCAGGGCGTAGCGGATTGTCCCCTTGTCGCGCTGTTTGACCGCGCCAAGCTCATCGAGGTCGCGTGACACGGTGGTCTGGGTTGCGCTGATCCCGGCGAGGCCGAGCCTGGCGACCAATTCTTCCTGGCTGCCGATGCGGTCGCCGCGCAGCCAGTCGGCGATCAAGCGCTGGCGCTGCTGTTTGGTCTGGATCATCTCGAGGGCTCGTTGCGGACCATGGTGCCGATGCCGCTGTCGGTGAACAGCTCGATGAGGATGGCATGCTCGGCGCGGCCGTCAATCATATGGGCGCTGCCCACGCCGCCCTCGACCGCTTCGGCGCAGGCGGTGAGCTTGGGGATCATCCCGCCGCTGACCCCCGCCGCGCCGATCCGTGCGCGGGCCTCGGCGGGCGTCAGGCAATGCACCAGGGTCGAAGCGTCGTTGGGGTCTTCGAGAAGCCCCTCCGCCCCCGTTAGATAGACCAATTTTTCCGCGCCCAGAGCCACCGCGATCGCCCGCGCGGCGTCGTCGGCATTGATATTGTATGGCTGGCCGCTGGCGTCCGACCCGACGGTCGAGACGATCGGCACCAGCCCGTCGTCGAGCAGGGCATGGAGCAGTCCCGCGCGAACCGCGCCGACCTTGCCGACGAAACCCAATTCCGGATCGACCTGCACCGCTTCGAGCAACCGCCCGTCCTCGCCGGCGACTCCGACCGCGACCGGCTCGAGCGCGTTCAGGGCGCTGACCAGCTCGCGGTTGATCTTGCCGACGAGCACCATCCGGACGAGGTCGAGCGTCTCGCCATCCGTGACCCGCAGCCCGTCGCGGAACTCGGGGGACTTGCCCAATTTGCGCATCAGATCGTCGATTTGCGGGCCGCCGCCATGGACCAGCACCGGGCGAATGCCGACGCTGTGGAGCAGCAGAACGTCCTTGGCGAGGCTCCGCGCGCGCTCAGGATCGGTCATCGGCAACCCGCCGACTTTCAGCACCAGAATCTTGCCGGTGAAGCGCCGGATGTACGGCAAGGCCTGGATCAGCAGGCTGGCGGTTTCGTTGGGCGTTATCATGAGGTTGCCGCATTTTCCTTGATGTAGCCGGGGCCGAGGTCGACGCTGACCGCGCGACCGACGCCCTTCCCGAGGCCAAGATCGATGAGAATGTCGATCTCTCCGCCCTTCATGTGTTTGAGCACGGCCGACGCATCATGGGGGATTTCGACCCCTGCCTCAGCGACCATGATCCCGCCGTAGCTGACCGCCGAAGTCTCGGGATCGAACTCGACACCGCACGACCCGGCCTCGGCGAGCAACCGACCCCAATAGGCGTCGGCGCCGTACCAACTGCACTTGATCAGCTGGTTGTTACCTATCGAGCGAGCCACCTTGCGCGCTTCGGCGCCGCTGGCCGCGCCGGTGACGTGGATAACGACCAGTTTGGTCATGCCTTCCGCATCGCGCGCCATTTGCAGCATCAATTCCTCACACACCTGCCGGACGTCGTCCTCGAATCGGTCGAGGCCGGCGGGGCGGCCCTTGCGGCCGCTTGCGAACAGCATCACCGCGTCGTTGGTCGATGTCGCGCCGTCGGTGATCAGTTCGTTGAAGGTGGCGTCGGCGGCGCGGAACAGAATTGGCTTCAGCTCCTCCGCCGTTAGCTCAACATCGGTGGTGAGAAAGGCGAGCATGGTCGCCATGTTGGGCGCGAGCATTCCGCAGCCCTTGGCCATGCCACCGACCGAATAATGTTCGCGAACCAGCTGCGCCTCCTTGGGCCGGGAGTCGGTGGTGAGGATGCCCTTGGCCGCGTCGCGGTGGCCTTCGCGGCTCAGCGTCTCGCCGAGCCTCGGAATGGCGGTGAGGATCTTGCGCATCGGGAGGCGGAAACCGATGAGGCCGGT
>DATHFE010000104.1:0-23200 GCA_035318245.1 Sphingomicrobium sp.
CGGCCTCCTGATCGGCTGCCTCTTTAAAAGCGACGTCGAGGTCGGGGGCTTGCCCGACCATATATAGGAGCGACCAGAGTGCGAACCGTCGCGATCGATCGGTTTCAAGACCGAAATCAACCCGAAGCCGATCTATGCCCGCGGCTTGTACCGCTGGCGAAGCAGCTGCCAAATCTGATGTGCCGAAATAGTGGTGCAGCAAGCCGTCCAAATCCATTCACTGCTGCTAGCGCGCCCACGATAATGTCCGCAATGGGTGGAAAGCGGACACTACTCTGCCTCATCCTCGGCTTGCGGGTCGGAGCGTTTCCATAGGTCTAGGATGCCGTAAATGCCGAGCAACACGAACGGCAACACCCACGTCAGGATGTATAGCCGACTTTCTTCGGCCGTGATGAAGGTGGAAGTTCCATGGCGGGGGTGTTCCACAATGAACGCACCAATTGGCCGCTTGGGGTGATGATGGGAGTAGAGATCGTCCAGATACCCTATGGCGAGGAGATCAATGACAAAGGGCGCCGTGATGATCCATTGAGCGGCTCGGACAACTGACCTGGCCATTCGATTACTCCCCGTCCACTTTGCAGATTACATGGGCAGCGCCAATGC
The DNA here is from genome assembly GCA_035318245.1 of Sphingomicrobium sp. Taxonomy (GTDB): domain Bacteria; phylum Pseudomonadota; class Alphaproteobacteria; order Sphingomonadales; family Sphingomonadaceae; genus Sphingomicrobium. The sequence continues at coordinate 610 of DATHFE010000104.1, forward strand.
CCGCAATGGGTGGAAAGCGGACGTTAGCTCTTCACCCGAAATGGATGGTCGGAATTGCGGCGCACGAAGTCGTCAACCTCTCGCAGCCGCTCCGGGAACGGCTCAACAGTCCCTTTCGAACTTGGCGAGTTGAAGAAACGGAAACCCGCCATCCAGAGGGCACGAACCTTTGCCCATTGCTCGGTGTCTGCCTTCCTCGGGACTTTGAACGCTCGTCCCATCCAGTGGAGGTCGCCCCCGCACTGTGGGCACTTGGCGGTAGAACCCTCAGCGAGCTTCCAAGACTTACGACACTCGAAACAAGCATGAGGCCAAAGGCATTCCGGTCCTCTGTGATAGGGCGGCACGTATGGCCCCGACACGGCGCGGTTCCCGAGTTCGCGCCGAAGCTCCGTTCGCTCTGCTTTGGAAGGGCCGGTCATATCTGGATTATGCGGAGCAACTCGGATGTCCGCAATGGGTGGAAAGCGGACAGGCAGCTAAGGGCGGACACGGATGGCGCGGCTAGGATTAAGCTGAAGTCTCGGGCAGTGCAGCACGAATGCCTTTTGCTAACCTAGAGGCTACCCATAGCCCTGCACCTGCGCCGAATGGCGCCCAGATCGGTGAGCTGTAGATTAGTATCGCAGCGACGCTGCTCATTTTGAGGCCGAGGGTTGCGCTGAAAAACAACAACGGCAGGCCGAACAAACTCGCAGCCGCAATCAGACCAACCGCTGAGAAAAGCAGATTGACCAATCCCATGAACCAGAAAGAAATCAGTGATGGCATGGGGATTACCCTAACAGCTGTGCCAATGTCCGCAATGGGTCGTTAACGGACATTCGCGACAGCCGCGCAATGTTACGATTTATGGCGATGAAGGAGTCCCGCCGGTTTCCTAATTTGTGCCTAGCACCTCTGGCTAGCCCCCCGGTGGGGCATTGAGTGAACGGCACCAGCGGACATTCCGAATAAAATAAGGCAAAATATTCGAGTGACGGACAGACGGCGTGGGGAATTATGTGGGATAGCCGACAAGTCAGTTTGATAAACGATCAAGAAATCAACTTCTTAGGGTAGTTTGTATGGCGGACACCCGCTCCGCCATTTTCCTAGATCACGGCAATGATCGACGCCCCGCCGATCGGTGAAACGCCGGCCGAGATGGTGCCCCCGTGCGCCACCACAATTTGCCGGGCGAAGCTGAGGCCGACGCCGGTGCCATCGGGCCGCGTCGTGTAAAACGGCAGGAAAATGTCCTCCCGCCGTTTGGGATCGATGCCCGGGCCGTTGTCGTAGATTTCGATCCGCGCGCCGTCGCCGTCTCCGCTGGGCTGCACAGTCAGTCCAACCTTTGGTTCGGCCGCATGGTTGCGCGCGGCCGTGGCCGCGTTGCGGATCAGGTTGAGGCAGACCTGGGCCATCAGATCCGGGTCGGCATCGAGCGAGAATTCCGCCGGGATTTCCATGTCGAGGGCGATGCCCGATGTCACGGGATCGGCGGTACACAGGCGTCCGATCTCCGCCGCCCATGGTTCGGCGGCGAAGCGGCGACGGCGAATCTCGGGAAGCCGCGCGAATGAGCGATAGGTTTCGACGAAGCGGTGCATGCCTTCGGCGCGGGTCGCGGCGATCTCGACCGCCTGGCGCGCTTCGGCGAGGGCCTTGGGATCCTTTTCGGCCGAAGCGAGGATGTCCGCGGCGGATCGTACCAGGGACGTCACCGGAGTCAGCGAATTCATGATCTCGTGGGTCAACACTCTCACCAGGCCGCTCTGCGCCGCCATCTCCGCCGCGCCCAGAACGTTCTGGACCGGGAGCATCGAGACGATCCGCAAATTGCTGCCGAGCCGCTCGATCCGCGCGGTCTCGATCATCACCCGCTGGGCGACGCCATCCTTGATGAACTGCGTCAGGCGCCGGCCCGACGGCGGCAACCCCAAAGCGGCGACGAATTCAGCCCCGTAAGGCGCGAAGTCCGCGATGCGGATTCCATGCTGATCGACGAATTGGCGCCGGGCGGCCTTGTTGAGCAGGGTTACTCGGCCGTCCTCGTCGATAGTCAGCAAAGCAACCGGCGAGTCGTCAACCACCGCGCTGAGGAACCGCGCTTCCTCGGCCGCCTCGGATCGCTTGGCTCCAAGCTCGACGATGGCGTTGTCGAGAGCCTTGCCGAGCGCTTCGAAGCCGGTGCCGCGGCCGAGAGTGAATCGCTGGGAGAAATCCTCGAACCGGACGGCTTCAACAAAACGTGCGACCGCCAGATTGGTGCGTCGAAGGTGCGCCCAGAGGTCGGCCACCGCACCGACCAACGCGGCGACCAGCAAGATGCGGGTCGCGGCACCGCTTCCTTCGAGAAATGCCAGCAACGTGAGTGCGCCGAGCGCGAGGATAAGTGCCAGGCGCCAGATCAGGCCGACATCGAACTGGCGATCAAAGGCCATGTTTTTCCATGCGCCGATAGAGGGAAGTGCGGGTCAGGCCGAGCTCCGCCGCGGCAAGCGAAATATTATAATGATGCTTGCGCAGCGCGCGCTCAACCATTTGCCGCTCCGCGCGCTCGAGATTGAGGTCATCGCCTGAGGGAGCGAAGGCAATGCTCGGCGCCGTCTCGCCGGCGGCCCTTCGGGGCAGCGGGAAGTCATCGAGCCGGTAATTGTCGCCCTCGGCCAGGATCACCGCGCGCTCGGTCGCGTGACGCAAGGCGCGCACATTCCCCGGCCAGTCATAGTCGCTCAAGGCGGAGACCAGGTCCGGGCCAAGAATACGCTTCGGCGTGCCATATTTGCGCTCGTACAGCGCAAGATAATGATCGAGCAGGAGCGGAATGTCGTCGCGCCGGTGGCGCAGCGGCGGCAATTCGATCTCGACCGTGTTGAGGCGAAACAGCAAGTCCTGGCGAAACACATCTTCCTGCGCCAGGCGCTCCGGCGCCAGATTGGTCGCGGTGATCAGCCTGATGTCGATCGAAGTGGCACGGTTGGCGCCGACCGGCGTGACCTCGCGCCGTTCCAGCGCGGTCAGCAATTTCGGCTGGAGATGCAGCGGCAGATTGCCGATCTCGTCGAGGAACACGGTCCCGCCATTGCCCGCCTGGAGCCGGCCGATGCGGTCCGCCTTAGCGTCGGTGAAAGCCCCTTTGACATGACCGAACAGCTCGGATTCGAAGAGGCTCTCGGTCACCGCGCCGAGGTCGACCGAGACCATTGCCTGGCCGCTCCGCCGAGACCGGCGGTGAAGCTCGCGCGCGACCAGTTCCTTGCCCGTCCCATTCTCGCCCAGGATCAAGACATTGGCGTCGGTCGGCGCCGCGCGCTCGATCAGGCTGTTGACCCGGTGCATCGCCTTGGATTGCCCAAGCAACGGGATTTCGGCGACCGGCGTGCCGATCTCGACCGCACGGCTGCGCTCGGTTTGGGTGGCGCGCCTGGATTCGCGCAGCGAAGCGGCGCTTCGCACCGTCGCGACCAGCCGTTCGTTCGACCATGGCTTGGTCACGAAATCCGCCGCGCCGCGCTTGATCGCGTCGACCGCGATGGTCAGCCCGCCATGGGCGGTGATAATGACGATCGCTGCATCCGGATCCTTGTCGAGGATGCGCGGAAGCCAGCGGAACCCCTCCGCGCCATCGGTCGCGCCGCGCTCGAAATTGAGGTCGAGCAGGATGACGTCGGGCTGCGCGGTATCGAGATAGGGAAGCAATTCCTTGGGATGCGCCAGCGCAACGATTTCACGAAATTGTCCGCGGAGCACCAGCCGCGCGGCCAGGGCAATGTCGGGATCGTCATCGACCACCACGGCCAGGTCGAAGTCGTGAGCGTTCGCCATCTGCTCCCTCCGTACAACTGTACGAAAGCGAACAGCAAGTTCCGCGCCAATTATGACCTCGGCGCTCTTGGCCGCGAATTGGCACGTCTATTGCTTCAACTGGGGGGACCACAGAATTTCGTGTGAAAAGGCCCGACCATGTCACCTGCAGTCCTTCGCTCCACACTGATCGCGCTGGTTTCGACCGCGCTGACCGTGCTGATGACCGCCGCCGCGACAAGCGTCGATCTGGCGCACGGAATGGCGGGGCTGGCGGCATGACCGTCCGAAGCCGGACAATCTGTGTGCGAAAACGGACAGTAGCGGTATGACCGTGGTCGTCATGGAAAAGCCCGAGGGCACCCGCCCCGGGCCCACTTCCGGCGGGGCGATGGACAAGCCCGTCGAACGCAAACGGATCGACCGCCGTATCCTGATTGCCGGCGGGGCAGCCGCGGCCTTGCTGCTGATCTTCCTGTTCATGCGCCTCGCGCCGAACTCGAACAGCCAGACCGTCGCCGCGGATCGGGTAACGATTTCAACCGTCACGACTGGCGTGTTCGAGGACTTTCTCCCGCTGCGCGCGCGAGTGACCCCGCTCATCACCGTTTACCTGGATGCCGTCGAAGGCGGGCGCGTCGACGAGCTCTTCGTCGAGGACGGCGCGACCGTGGTCAAAGGCCAATTGCTCGCCAAGATGTCCAACGCCGATCTGCAGCTGTCGACCCTGGCGCGGCAGACCGAGGTTGAGCAGCAGCTCAACAACATGCGCAGCCAGGAACTCGCACTGTCGCAGACCCGTCTAGCCAATGAGCGCGCCTTGATCGAAGCCAATCTCGGCGAGCGCAAGGCGCAGCGGATGTACGACGTGCAGAAGCCGCTGGCCCAGAAGGGCTATGTCGCGGGCAAGGTGTTTAACGATACGGTCGACGATCTCGCTTACCAGCGGCGCCGGACCGAGGTTATTCGCCGCGGCAACGCGACCGACGAGCGGCTTCAGTCGAGCCAGCTGGGGCAGCTCCGCGCGGCCGCATCGTCGCTCCAGACGAGCCTCGGCATTGCCCGCTCGAGCCTCGATTCTCTCAACTTGCGTGCACCGGTTGCGGGGACATTGTCGGCCTTCTCGATTCAGCTCGGCCAGTCGATGCAGAAGGGCGAACGGCTCGGCCAGATTGACTCGCCCGGCCGCAACAAGCTGGTCGCGGGGATCGACGAATTTTATTTGTCGCGGGTCTTCCCCGGCCAGACCGCAACGCTCGACCAGGAAGGCAAGACCTATCGCCTCAAGGTCGGCAAGGTCTATCCGCAGGTCCGCGGCGGCCAATTCGAGGTCGACCTGATCTTCATCGGTCCTGAGCCGAGCGGAATCCAGCGCGGGCAGACGTTGCAGGCCAGGCTGACGCTGGGCGACGCGCAGAAAGCCCAGCTGATCCCCTTCGGCAGCTTCTACAATGATACCGGCGGCACTTGGGTGTTCGTGGTGTCGGTCGACGGCAAGAGCGCGGAGCGCCGCGAAGTGAAGCTCGGCCGCAAGAATCCCGACTTCATCGAAGTGCTTTCCGGCCTCAAGCCGGGCGAGCGCGTGATCACCTCACCGTACACTGGTTTCACTGACAAGACCGAACTCGACCTCCAGCAACCCGCCAACTGAATCGAAAGGCCCAAACCCATGCTGACCATGAATGGACTGTCGAAAGCCTATCGCACCGATACGATCGAGACCACCGCGCTCGACAATGTCGATCTCCACATCGCAGACGGCGAATTCGTCGCGATCATGGGTCCCTCCGGCTGCGGCAAGTCGACCCTGCTCAACGTCATGGGCATGCTCGATAGCCCGACTGGCGGGTCGTATGTGTTCGCCGACAAGGAAATCGCCGGCCTGAACGAGTCCCAGCTGGCCGAAACGCGCAAGCATTACATCGGCTTCATCTTCCAGAGCTTCAACCTGGTCGATGAATTGTCGGTGCGCGAGAATGTCGAGCTGGCCCTGCTCTATCACAACATTCCTTCGAGCGAGCGCAAGGCACGGGTCGACGCGGTGCTCGACAAGGTCGGTATCGCTCACCGCGGCGCGCATCGCCCGGCGCAATTGTCGGGCGGGCAGCAGCAGCGTGTAGCGGTCGCTCGCGCGCTGGTCGGACAGCCAAAGCTGATCCTTGCCGACGAACCGACCGGCAACCTCGACACCGCCCATGGCGAAGAGGTCATGCGCATGCTTCGCCAGCTCAACGAGGAAGGCTCGACGATCGTCATGGTGACGCACTCGCCGTCGCATGCCGATTACGCCAGCCGCGTGGTCAACATGCTCGACGGGCGGATCCTGCAGGAACGCCGCCGGGCCGCTTGAACGACATCCGACGCTTAGGCTCTGATTGAGGGGCAAGGATCATGTGGCGCAATTATCTGACGGTCGGAATCCGCTCGCTGGTCAAGAGCCGGACCTATTCGATCATCAACATCGCCGGCCTCGCCATTGGCATGGCGGCGTGCCTCATGATCCTGCTCTTCATTCGCTATGAGCAGAGCTACGACAAGTGGCTGCCCGACGTCGCGAGCACCTATCAGCTGCAAGCCTGGTATGCGCACCCAAAGGACGGCGACCCAGCCTATTTGCAGATGTCCGCATACGTCACAAAGGAGCGCATCAAGAAGGATTTCGCGCAAGTCCAGAGCGCCGTTTACGTGCAAGACAACGAACCCGTTTTTCTCAAAGACGGCCAGGCTACGGCCACCAAGAATTGGCTGTTCACGGACGACGACTTCCTGAAGACGGTCAGCCTGCCGCTCGCCGCGGGCACCACCCTGACCGCTCCCCAGACCGCGGTGATCACGCAGGGCGAGGCGATCAAGCGCTATGGAACAGACCAGGTCGTCGGTCGCACGCTGACCATCATTTCGAGGGGCATCAAGCGCGATTTCAGAATCACCGGCGTGCTGAAAAACGTCCCAAAAAATTCGAGCTTGAAGGTCGATGCGCTCCTGCGCTTGGATTTCAACGCCTTCTACGCAGAGGCGCCGGATTTTCTGACCTGTTGGGGCTGCCAGTCAGGCTGGGTCTTCGCCAAGCTGCGGCCTGGGTCGGACGTCAGCCAGCTGGAAGCGCAGATGCCGGCCTGGGAAAAAAGGAACATCCCTGACGAGATCAACGGCAACCTCCGTTCCAATGCCGGCGATGAGCAGGACTGGCATTTCGTCAATTTGAAGGACATCCACCTCGGCACGGCCCAAGACTCCTCGATGACTCCGGGCAATGACCGGCGGTCGATTGCGACGTTCGCGATCATTGCCCTCCTCATTCTCGGAATGGCGGTGGTGAACTTCACCAATCTTGCGACCGCCCGCGCCAGCCAGCGCGCCCGCGAAGTTGCGCTGCGCAAGGTGCTGGGCGCTAATCGCAAACAATTGATCGTCCAATTCATCAGCGAATCGGTGCTGATCTCGACCGTATCGATGCTTCTTGCACTCGCATTGGTCGAGCTGCTGGTGAAGCCGTTCGCCGCGTTTCTCGAATCCGACATTTCGCTGAGCTATTTCGGCGCGGACGGCGTGCTGCTCCCCGCGGTCGCGCTTGCCTTGTTCGTCGGCGTCATCAGTGGGCTTTACCCGGCCTTTTTCCTGTCCCGCTTCCAGCCGGCGCAGGTGCTCAAGGCCAATCGATCCGCCGCCGAAACGCCGGGGTCGGGCCGGCTCCGGACGGCGCTGGTCGTGCTGCAATTCGCCGTGTCGATCGGCCTCATCATCTGCACCGCCGTAATCTACGGCCAGACGGTCTTCGCGCGCTCGGTCGATCCCGGCTACAAGCGTGACCATATCCTGCAGCTCGATGAACTGGGCCGCGCCCAGCTCTTTCCCAAAGCCCAGATGATCGTCGATCAAATGAAACGTGTTCCTGGCGTTCAGGCCGCAGCCCTGACCGACATCGGCGTCAACACCAACAACCAGAACAACACGTACATCATTCCTCCGGGCGGCAACCGTCAGGTCCTTATCGGCCAATATAGCGTCAGCGACGGATTCCTCGACGCAATGGGACTGACCCTTAAAGCCGGACGCTGGTTCGATCCCAATCGGCCGATGGACGACATGACGTCGCCTTACCCGCCGCAGCCGGAAGTCGATAAGGCGACTGCGCAGCGCGGGGTCAACGTCGTCCTCAACGAATATGCGGTCCGCAAGCTCGGCTTCAAATCGCCTCAGGATGCGATCGGAAAGGTCGTGAGGGGCGAGCTTCTGTCGGACGAGGCCGGTCAGATGAACATCAACATCATTGGGGTCGTGGGCGACTCGCGCTTCCGTTCGGTCCGCACTGAGATCGACACAATCATGTTCCGCAAAGTCACCGCCGGTCCGGGATGGATGATGATCCGTTACCGGGGCGATCCGGCGACGGTGCGGGCGGCTGTCGAACGGCAGTGGAAGCAGATCACCAATGAAGTGCCGTTCAACGCCAAGTTCAGCGAAGACATCATGGCCGACGTGTACAAGGCGGAAGACGCGCGGGCGAAGATCTTCGCCGCCTTCGCGATCCTGGCGGTGATCATCGGCTGCCTCGGTCTGTTCGGCCTGGCCGCCTTCACCGCCGAGCGGCGCACCAAGGAAATCGGCATCCGCAAGGTCCTCGGCGCGCGGACGCTGGACATCGTCCGGTTGCTGGTGTGGCAGTTCAGCCGCCCGGTGCTGATCGCCAATGTCCTTGCCTGGCCGGTGGCATGGTGGCTGATGCGCGATTGGCTGAACAAGTTCGACGCCACGATCACGCTAGGCCCGATCCCATTCCTGGGAGCGGCCGCGGTTGCACTGATCATCGCCGTTGCGACGGTCTCGGCCCATGCCATCCGCGTAGCCCGCGCCAATCCGATTCACGCCCTTCGTTACGAATAGGAACATCATTATGTGGCGCAATTATCTAACCGTCGGGATCCGATCGCTGGCCAAGAACCGGGCCTATGCGGCGATCAATATCCTCGGTCTCGCGATCGGCATGGCTGCGTGCCTGATGATCCTGCTCTTCGTCCGCTATGAGTTCAGTTACGACAAGTGGCTGCCCGGTGCGGAAAACGCTTACCAGCTGCAAAGCTGGTACAAATCGCGCGAGACCGGCGAGGAAGACAAGCTGCAGATGACGCCCTACATCGCGGGCAAGCGTCTGGCGAAGGACTTCCCGCAAGTCGAGCGCGAGGTCTACGCCTTCACCACCGAGCCGGTCCTGATCCGCAACGGCGAAGCGGTTACGCTCAAGAATTTCGTCTTCACCGACGGCAACCTCCTCGACGTGTTGAAACTGCCCTTGCTCAAGGGCGGCCGCAACGCGCTCAGCGACGTTGGAACCGCGGTCATGACCAAGTCCGAAGCGATCAAGCGGCTGGGTACCGACGATGTCGTCGGGCACACACTGTCGGTCGTCAGCCGCGGCAAGACCCGCGATCTCAAGATTACCGGCATCCTCGCCGACTTGCCCAAAAACTCGCACATCGAAGCGACCACCATCGCCCACATCGATTATCCCGCCTTCACCTACGACACGCCGGACCAGCTGACCTGCTGGGGGTGCCAGGGGGGCTATTCCTATCTGAAGCTCAAGCCGGGATCCGACCCCAAGACGATCGAAGCCGGCCTTCCGGCGTGGGAAAAGCGCAATATTCCGGACGAGAATGCGGGCAACGCCCGGTTCAACGCCGGCGATGACCAGGATTGGCATATGGTCAATGTCCGCGACGTGCACATCGGCCCCGCGCAGAGCGGCGCGATGCGGCCCGGCAACGATGAGCGGACGATCATCACTTTCGCGGTGATCGCCCTGCTGATCCTCGGCATGGCGGTGGTCAATTTCATCAACCTGGCGACCGCCCGTGCCAGCCAGCGCGCCCGCGAGGTCTCGTTGCGCAAAGTGCTTGGCGCGACCCGCAAGCAGCTCATTGTCCAGTTCATCGGCGAATCGATCATCGTTGCGGTGCTGGCGATGCTGATCGCCCTTGCGCTGGTCGAACTGATGATGCCGCCGTTCGCGGCGTTCCTCGATGCGGATATGACGGTAGGCTATTTCGGCAAGGGCGGAATCGCGCTGCCGGTCGTGCTGCTGGTCGTGATCGTGGGGGTCCTCGGCGGGCTCTATCCGGCCTTCTACCTGTCGCGCTTTCAGCCGGCGCAAGTGCTCAAGGCCAATAAATCGGCGGCCGAAACGCCGGGCACGGGCCGCTTGCGCAATGCGCTGGTCGTCGCGCAGTTCGCGGTTTCGATCGGGCTGATCATCTGCACCGCCGTGATCTATGCGCAAACCGTCTACGCCCGGACCGTCGATCCCGGATATAAGCGCGACCATATCCTCCAGGTCGACGAACTGTCGCGCTATGTGATGATCAACCGGGCCCAGGCCGTTACCGACATGACAAAGCGCGTCGAGGGCGTGCAAGCCGTGGGGCGCACGACGATCGGCGTCGCCACCAACAACCAGAACAACACCGGCTTCCTGGTTCCGGGCCGCACCGACCCGGTGACCATTGGCATCTACACCGTCGATACGGGCTTCCTCGATGCGATGGGGCTCAAGCTGATCGCCGGGCGGTGGTTCGACGAAGCGCGCCCGATGGACGACATGACCCTTCCTTATCCGCCCGACAAATCCGCCGAAGCGGCGCTGGCCAAGCGCGGCGGCAACATTGTCATCAATGAGCTTGCGGTAAAACGGTTGGGCATCAACGATCCGGCGAAGGCGATTGGCAAGACTTTTGGCGCGGCGCTGGTCGACAATGAGCTTGGCCTGGTGCCCGTGACGATCGTCGGCGTGGTCAAGGATTCGCGCTTCCGTTCGGTCAAGGAGCCGCTCGACCCGATCATGTTCCAGAAATCGAATTTCGGCCCGCACAGCCACATGATTGTCCGCTTCCAAGGCGATCCGGCAGTGGTCCGCGACCGGGTCGCAAAGGTCTGGAAATCGATGGTTCCCGACGTTCCGTTCAACGCCGATTTCAGCGAGGATGTGATCGCCAAGCTGTACAAGGCCGAGGACGCGCGGGCCAAGATCTTTGCCGCCTTCGCATCGCTCGCGGTGATCGTCGGCTGCCTCGGCCTGTTCGGCCTCGCCGCCTTCACCGCCGAGCGCCGCACCAAGGAGATCGGTATTCGCAAGGTGCTCGGCGCACGGACCCGCGACATCGTGCAATTGCTTGTCTGGCAGTTCAGCCGGCCGGTGGTGATCGCCAACATCATCGCCTGGCCGGTCGCATGGTGGGTGATGCGCGACTGGCTCAACGGCTTCGACGCGCGGATTTCGCTGACCCCGGTACCGTTCCTGATCGCCGGCCTGCTGGCCTTGCTGATCGCGATCGTCACGGTTGGCGGCCACGCCGTGCGGATCGCCCGATCCAGCCCGATCCACGCGCTGCGTTACGAGTAAGGGTCAGGCTAAGATGATATCCTGAGCGGTCCTGACGGCACGGGACTCGCTTCGGAGCGCACCGACGAATGCCTGGCGCCACGCCATGACATCGTCGGTGCGCACGCCATCAATGAGCGATTCCCAGCGGCGCAGCCGTTCGGGCTTGGGCATTTCGAGCGCTTCGCGGATTGCGTCGCTGACGTCGTCCTTGCTGTACGGATTGACCAGCAGCGCTTCCGGCATCTGGTGCGCGGCGCCGGCGAAGCGTGACAATATGAGGACGCCGGGATCCGCCGGATCCTGCGACGCGACATACTCCTTGGCGACGAGGTTCATCCCGTCGCGCAAGGGGGTGATCAAGGCGACGTGCGAGGCCCGATAGAAGCCCGACAGGCCGTCGCGCGGATAGCCCTGGTTGACGTAGCGGATCGGCACCCAGTCGACGTGCGCAAACTCGCCATTGATGCGCCCAGAAAGCTCGTCGAGGTCCTCGCGGATGTTCTCATAGGTGTGGACCTCGCCACGCGACGGCGGCGCGATTTGCAGCAGGAAGGTCTTGCCGTGCCATCCCGGGTTTTCCTCGAGGAAGCGGCGATAGCCCAGGAACCGCTCGGTCAGCCCTTTCGAATAATCGAGCCGGTCGACGCCGATCACAACCTTTTTGCCTTCGGCGCTTCGGCACAGCGTCTCGAAGGCATTGCGCGCGTCCTGGCGCGCGAGCACGTTTTCGAACTCGCTGACATCGATGCCGATGGGGAACACGGCCGTCTTCACCCGGCGATCACCGACGACGATCGTTCCATCGGTCTCGATCGTCCCACCGAGTTCGCGCTCGATATAGTGATGGAAGCTTTCCAGCCATTCGTCCGCCTGGAAGCCGATCAGGTCATAAGCGAGCATCGAGCGGACCAGCCGCTGGTGATAAGGCAGCGACACCATCAGCCGGTGGGGCGGCCATGGGATGTGCAGGAAGAACCCGATCCTGTTGGCGACATTATGCTGGCGCAGTCGCTGGCCGAGCGGGATCAGATGATAATCGTGGACCCAGACCAAATCTTCGGGCTCGATCAACGGCGCCACCGTTTCCGCGAAGCGATCGTTGACCCGCTCATAGCCGGCACCAAAGCTGCGATCATATTCGGCGAGGTCGATTCGATAATGGAACAGCGGCCATAAGGTGCGATTGGCATAGCCGTTGTAATATTCGTCTACGTCCTGTTCTTCGAGGTCGATCGTTGCGCTGGTCACACCATCTTCGCGGTGAAGGTTGATCTGTCCAGTGAATTCATCGGTCTTATTCCCCGACCAACCGAACCATATCCCGCGCGTTTCGGCCAACGCCGCCGCCAACGCGACCGCCAGCCCGCCTTGGCTGCCATCGCCGCTGCGCGGCTTGGGCGCCGAGACGCGATTGGAAATGACAATCAGCCGACTCACCGTGCCGAACTCCATGGCCGCGAGAGCAAACCCGCGCAATTAATCAGTCCTACAAGCGAATAAGTCTGCGGATAGTTGCCCCATAGCTCTCCGCTTTCGAAGTCGGTGTCTTCGGAAAGCAGCCCGGCCGGGGTCAGCCGCTCGAGCATCTTGCCGTAAAGATCGCGCGCTTCTTCGGTGCGCCCGACGAGGTGGAGTGCTTCGATCAGCCAGAAGGTGCAGAAGTTGAACGCCGTCTCGGGCAGGCCAAAATCGTCCTCAGCGGCGTAACGCAGCATATGTTCGCCGCGGCGCAGCCCCTTTTCGACCGCATTGAATGTAGCGAGAAAACGCGGGTCGTTGGGCTCGAGGAAGCGCATGTCGAGCATTTGCAGCAGGCTGGCGTCGAGCTCATCGCCGCCGAACGTCGCAGCAAAGCGTTTTTCCTTCGTATACCAGGCCCGCTGCTCGATGGTCGTCCGGATCTTGGCGGAGCGCTGGCGCCAGACCTTGGCGCGGCCGGCAAGAGCGAGCTCTTCCGCGATATTGCCGAGGCGATCGCACGCTGCCCAGCTCATCACCGCGCTATAGGTGTGGACCGATGTGCGGGTTCGGAACTCCCACAGGCCGGCATCGGGCTTTGCGTACATTTCCCAGGCGCGATTGCCGACCTTTTCGAGCGCCGCAAAATCCTCGGCGGTCGCCTTGCGGAACAAGCGCTCGTCGAAAAAAGCCTGGGCGTTGGACAAGATGATCTGGCCGTAAGCGTCGTGCTGGATCTGGGTGAAGGCGGCATTGCCGACCCGCACTGGCCCCATCCCGCGATAGCCCGCCAGCGACTGCGCTTCTCCCTCGTCGAGCCGCGCCGCGCCCGACACCGCGTAGAGTGGCTGGATGTGGCCGCCCTTCGACTGATCGACAATATTGCGCAAATAGCCCAGATAATCTTCGAGCACGTCGAGCGCGCCGAGACGGTTCAAGGCCTGAACTGTGTAATAAGCGTCGCGGATCCAGCAGTAACGATAGTCCCAGTTGCGGCTGGAACGCGCAGCTTCCGGAATTGAGGTGGTCAGCGCGGCAACGATCGCGCCTGTCTCCTCATGCTGACACAATTTCAAAGTGATCGCGGCGCGAATCACGACCTTCTGCCAATCGAGCGGAATCGCGAGCCCGCGAACCCACAACTGCCAATGTTTCGCGGTCTGATGGAGCATCATTGCCAGCGTCTGGTTGACGTTGCCGACGAACGGCTCGTCCGGCCCGAGGAAGAAATGCAGCGATTCCTCGAGCCGGAAGCTGCGCCCCTCCAGAAGATGGATGACCGGCGCATCGGTGGTCAGGCGGAGCGGCTGCGGATCGAGCAGGAAGCGGATGTGGTTGGTGCCATTGGTTCGTTCGGCATCGCACTTTCCCCAGCCGGTTGCCGGATTGAGCGAGACCTTGATCCGTGGCGCGCCGACCAACGGCCGGACAATTCGGATGAAAGCGACCGGACGGTACATCCTTCCGGATCGCTCGAAACGAGGGCAGAAATCGAAGATCTCGGCGGCAGCGCCGTCGGCGTCGGTCAGCCGGGTGGCGAGGATCGGACTGTTCTTGAGGTAGCGCTGAGTCGCCGAAACCTGATTTTCAAGGCTGATTCGCCACTCGCCGCGCGGCAGGCCGACTGCATCCTGTTGATCAAGCGGCTTCGGATCGAGCAAGGCGCAGAACATCGGATCGCCGTCGACCCGTGGCTGGCACGCCCAGACCATTCCTGCCGCATTGTCGATCAATGCGCTGACTTGGCAATTGCCGATCGGCCAGAGATTGAGGTCGCTCATGCCGCAGATCGTAGCCAGTCGGCGACCGCCTTGACCGATTCCAGTTGGTAGCGCGCGGCCGTGTCTCGCGGCGGACCCACCAGGACCCCCGCCCCGCCAAGCGCCGCAGCTTCAGCGAAGCCATCTTCGTCGGTCAAATCGTCACCCACGAAGACAGGACGCGCATTGCCGAACGGCGGTTCCGTCATAAACGCCTTGAGTGCGTCGCCCTTGGTCGCACCATGGGCCCGCAACTCGGCCACCATCGCTCCGCGCTGCAGAGCGAAACCGGTCTTTTTTGCCAATCCCGCCATGAACGCCTCGACGCGCTCCGCTTGGTCGGGCGCAAGGCGATAATGGAGCGCAATTCCCGCCGGCTTACGCTCGACCAGCAGTCCGCCGCCGATTTGGGCGGCGAATTGCTCTACCGCGTCGCACATTGCGTCGAGCCCGAGCGGCACGCTCAGCGGCAGGCGCGTGCCGCCGGCCAGCTGGAGCTCGAGCCCATGGGATCCCGAAAAGGCGATCCCATGCAGTGGGAGATGGCCCTTGAGATCGGCCAGCGAGCGACCGCTGATGATCGCCAGCCTTCCATTGAGCTTGCGCCTCAGCCGTTCGAGCATCGGCGCCAACTCGGTCGGAATGGAGACGCCATCGGGGGTGTCCGCCAATTCCACCAAGGTTCCGTCGAAGTCGAGGAACAGCGCCGCGCCATCGAGCAGGTCGGGCGGCGGCGGCGGCAAACGGGTCATTCGCCGCCGTTTGGCAAGCGCTCGGTCGAATCGCAAGCCGTACAGAGGAACCGGCCACCTTGCCCTGTCGTTGTGTATCAAGCCGGGTTCGAAACGAATTCGGCGTACGTTCGGGATGCCCAAGGAGCTAAATTACGTGCGTATTGCGCAAATTGCGCCGCTTGCCGAAGCTGTGCCGCCAAAACTCTACGGCGGAACCGAGCGGGTGGTGTGGTGGCTGACCGAGGCTCTAGTCGCCCTTGGCCACGACGTTACGCTCTACGCCAGCGGCGAATCGCAAACCTCTGCGCGGCTGATTTCCGGCGCTCCACAGGCGCTTCGCCTGGCGGGGATCAATGACCATCAGGCGAGCACTCTGGCCATGCTCGATCAGGTGCTACGCGACGCTGACCAGTATGATATCCTTCATTTTCACTCCGATTTTCTTCATTTTCCGGCATTTCGCCACCTTGCCGGTCGAAGCGTGACGACACTTCACGGCCGGCTTGACCTGCCCGATTTCTGGCCTGCGTTCGATGCTTTCCCGGAAATGAAATTAGTGTCGATCTCGGACAGCCAGCGTGCTCCCGTTCCGCATGCCAATTTCGTTGCCACCGTTTATCACGGCATGCCGCTCGATCTGATCGCGTTCGACCCGAACGGCGGCGAGTATCTCGCGTTCATCGGCCGGATTTCGCCGGAAAAGAGGCCCGACCGTGCGATTGAGATTGCCGAGAAGACCGGGATGAAGCTCAAGATCGCTGCCAAGATAGACCCGGCCGATAAGGCCTATTTCACGAAGGTCATCGAACCCTTGCTCGGCAGTCCGCTGGTCGAATTCGTGGGCGAGATTGGCGAGGCGGCCAAGCAGGATTTTCTCGGCGGCGCGCGCGCCTTACTGTTCCCGATCGACTGGCCGGAACCGTTCGGGCTGGTGATGATCGAGGCAATGGCGGCAGGTACACCGGTCATTGCCTGGCCCAATGGCTCCGTCCCCGAAGTGATAGAGGACGGCCGCAGCGGCTTCCTGGTCGAGAGCATCGACCAGGCGGTCGACGCGGTCGGCGCGGTTGGTCGCCTTCCGCGCGCAGGCGTGCGGGCCGCATTTGAAGAACGATTCAGCGTCGAACGCATGGCGCGCGACTACATTGAGCTTTACGAGTCGATGATCGCGAACGATTCCCCGGCGTCGTTCAATCCCATCATGGTCAACGGCTGAACCGAATGAACGAAAATAGCCTGATCGCCGACTGGCCGACGCAGGAGCAAACCCCTGCTCCCGAAAGCTATCATATCGAGGCGACCAAATCGCTTGTCGAGCGAACGCTGCGGACCCTCAAGCACGGCGACCTGTTCGGGGTGTTCGACAAGCAGGGCAATTGCCAGGGCGGCGCCGACGGGCCTGACGGATTATTCTACAAGGATACGCGCTTCCTGTCGGGTCTAGGCCTGTGCGTCGGGGGAATTGACCCACTCCAGCTGAGTTCGGTGGTGCTCGACGACAATGGGGCGATGATCGTCGATCTGGCCAACGCCGACCTGCATGACCCGGACGGCAAGATCTGGCTGCAACGCGACACAATTTATATCGGGCGGCTCAAATTCCTGTGCGGGACGACATGTTATGAGCGCATCCGCTTGCGGCGCTTTGGTCCCTGCGGGCGCATGATCCCGCTCGAAATCAGCTTCGACGCCGATTTCGCCGATCTATTCGAGGTGCGCGGCGAGCGCCGTTCAAAGCGCGGAACACGCAAGGTTACAAAGATCGACAACCGCACGGTCCGCTTCAGCTATGTCGGCCTAGATGACGTCCAGCGCCTGACGACGCTGCACTTCGATCCCGCTCCAGATCAGCTCGATGAGCATAAGGCGCGTTGGGATCTCGACATCGATTCGGCCGGGCGGATCAACATCGTCACCAAGATCGACTGCCGAATCGCCGACGAGGCGGATGAGCCGCCGCACATATTGTCCGCATTTCGGAAGGTCCGCCGGGCACGCCGCCGGCGCAATCGCGAACAGGCCTGTGTGAGTAGCTCGAACGAGTTGTTCGACACGGTCGTGGACCGTGCGGTCAGCGATATCGATATGCTGCTGACCGACACCGAATATGGACTTTATCCTTACGCCGGAGTGCCCTGGTACAGCACCATCTTCGGCCGCGACGGGATCATCACGGCGATCGAATTGCTGTGGACCGCGCCGGACATTGCCAAAGGCGTCCTCAAGGCGCTGGCGATGACCCAGGCGACCGAAGTCGACGACGCCGCCGACGCCCAACCCGGAAAGATCCTTCACGAGATGCGCGGCGGCGAAATGGCCCGCCTGGGCGAGGTCCCGTTCCGGCGCTATTACGGCTCTGTCGACGCGACGCCTTTGTTCGTCATGCTGGCGGGGCTTTATCTCAAGCGCTCGGGCGACGTGGACACCATCCGTGCGATCTGGCCCAATATCCGCGCGGCGCTGGCATGGATCGACGACTGCGGCGATGCCGACCGCGATGGTTTCGTCGAATATGCGCGGATGAGCGACCGCGGCCTCGCCAACCAGGGCTGGAAGGATAGCTTCGATTCGATCTTCCACGCCGACGGCACCACCGCCGAAGGGCCGATCGCCTTGTGCGAAGTGCAAGGCTATGTCTTCGCTGCCAAGCGAGGCGCTGCCGAAATCGCGCACGCGCTCGGCGATGAGGAATTGGCGCGGACGCTTTTGCGCGAAGCAGAGGCAATGCGGCAGCGCTTCGAGGAGCAATTCTGGCTTGACGAGCTCGGCTGCTACGCGCTCGCCCTCGACGGCCAAAAGCAGCCATGCCGAGTGCTGTCGTCGAACGCCGGGCACGCCTTGTTCGCCGGCATCGCCAGTCCGGACCGGGCAGCGCGCCTGGCCCGGCTGCTGACCGAAAAGCCCTTCTTCACCGGCTGGGGCATCCGCACTATCGCCCAAGGTGAGGCACGCTATAACCCGATGTCCTATCACAACGGCTCGGTCTGGCCGCACGACAATGCGCTGATCGCGATGGGACTCGCGCGTTACGGCCATAAGGCGGAGGTGCAGAAGATCTTCCAAGGGCTGATCGAAGCGGCGTTCACCGACGAGTTCCGCCGCCTTCCCGAACTCTTTTGCGGATTCTCGCGCCGACGGGGACGCGGTCCAACGTCCTATCCGGTTGCTTGCTCTCCCCAGGCATGGGCGGCGGCGGCGCCATTCGCGCTGATCGCGGCGGCGACGGGTCTGGAGTTAGCGTTTGGCGAGGATGAGGTCAGGCTTGCCAATCCGGTCCTCCCCGACTTTATCGACGATTTGTTCTTGCACGATGTTTCGGTTGCGGGATCGCGCCTCGACCTGCGCTTATCGCGAAGCGACGACGATGTGACGACCGCCGTGACCGCCCGCACCGGCAACGCGGCGCTGGTGATCGTCAAATAGGATGAGCAGCGAGGAAATCGCGGTCGCCGACATCGGCGGCACGCACGCCCGCTTTGCCCTTGCCGAGGTGGATTCGGCGGGTGTTGTTGCGCTGAGCAAGCCGGTGGTTCTGCGGACCGCCGACTATGCCGGCCTGCAAGGCGCGTGGACGGAGTTTGCGCGTGTCGCCGGGCGTCCGCTGCCCAGTGCGCTGGCGATGGCATTCGCCGGTCCGGTCGCGGGAGAGACACTCAAGCTGACGAACAGCGGATGGGTGATCGACCGGGCTTCGCTGGCCAAGGAACTAGGCGTCGATCGGGCGGTGATCGTCAACGATTTCGGCGCTGTGGCGCACGCCGTGGCGGGGTTGGGCGAGGACAGCTTTCTCCATGTGTGCGGGCCACCCGAGCCGCTACCCGGCGATGGGGTGATCAGCGTGATCGGGCCTGGAACTGGACTTGGCGTGGCGGAACTGGTCCGCCGCAGCGGAAGCTATGAGGTAATCGAAACCGAGGGCGGCCACGTCGATTTCGCGCCGCTCGATGAGACCGAGGACCGCATCCTTCAACTGCTACGCCGAGAATTTGGCCGAGTTTCGATCGAACGGCTGCTGGCCGGCAACGGCTTGGACAATGTGCATTGGGCGCTGGCCACCATCGATGGCCGCGCGGCCGAGCACCATGACGATGACCGAGCGTTATGGGCGCAAGCGCTCGACGGAAGCGACAGCGCGGCGGTGGCGGCGCTCGACCGCTTTTGCCTGATCCTGGGCGCCGTCGCCGGCGACTTCGCCCTGGCCCATGGCGCGAGCGCGGTGGTCATCGGCGGCGGACTTGGCTTGAAGCTTGCCGACATCCTGCCGCGGTCGGGTTTCAAAGCGCGGTTCGTCGCCAAGGGCCGCTTCGAGCGGCGCATGGCCGCGATGCCGGTCAAGCTGATCACCTACCCGCAGCCGGGCCTTTATGGCGCAGCAGCCGCCTTCGCTCGCGAGGCCAGCGCCTCCGCCGCCGCCCGGGCGCTGGCCCAGGCCCATTGAAAATTATAACCGCCTAGCCAGCCGGTGACATCGACCGCCTCGCCGATCGCGTAGAGACCGGGGAGGCGCTTGGCCTCCATCGTCTGCGATGACAGTTCGGCGGTGGCGATGCCACCGACAGTGACTTCGGCCTTGGCGAAGCCTTCGGTGCCGTTGGGTTGGAAGGCCCATGACGCAAGACGCGTCTCGGCTGCTTCGAGCATTCGATCGGGCGTATCGGCGAGCGACTTATCGAGGGCGATCCGGTCGGAAAGCGTTTCGGCGAGGCGCTCGGGAAGGCGCGCCGCCAATGTCCGGCGTAGGCTGGCGCGGGGCGCATCGCGCTTGGCCTCGCGAAGCCATCCGCGCGGCGCATCAGGCATGAAATCGACCGAGATCGGCTCGCCGTGGCGCCAGTAGGACGAGATCTGGAGGATTGCTGGCCCGGACAGGCCGCGGTGGGTGAACAAGGCGGCTTCGCGAAACGCCGCCTTACCGCATTTGACGTCGACCGGCGCGGCGACGCCGGAGAGGGTACGGAAGAGGACATCATCGCCGCCCAAGGTGAGCGGGACCAGCGCCGGGCGCGGCTCGATCACCTTCAAGCCGAAGCGGCGGGCAATGTCGTAGGCGAAGCCGGTCGCGCCCAATTTGGGGATCGAGAGTCCGCCGCAGGCAATAACCAGTGCGGGCGCAGTCGTTTTGCGACCGCCGACATCGACCCGGAAAGTGGCGTCGGCGTGATCGATCGCAGTAACGCTTTGTCCGAGCTGAAGCTCGACCCCACCCGCCTGGCATTCGGTGAGCAACAGGTCGACAATCTGCCGCGCCGAGCCGTCGCAGAAGAGTTGGCCCAAGGTCTTTTCGTGCCAGGCAATGCCATAGCGTTCGACCAGGGCGATGAAATCCCTCGGTGTGTAGCGGGCCAGCGCCGACTTGGCGAAGTGCGGGTTGGCGCTGAGGAAGCGGTCGGGAACGGTGTGGATGTTGGTGAAATTGCAGCGCCCGCCACCAGAGATCAGGATCTTCGCTCCGGGCCGGTCGGCGTGGTCGATCAGCAGGATCCGGCGGCCGCGTTTGCCCGCTTCGGCGGCGCACAGCATCCCCGCCGCGCCGGCGCCGATGACGATCGCGTCAAAACTCGAAGGGGCGGCGGCCATCGGCGAGCCTTGTTCGACGGCGCTGTGCTTGGCAAGGATGGGTGGTGACCAGCCGATGGACCTTTGCGATCGATCGCGGCGGCACCTTCACCGACATTGTCGCGACATCGTCCGATGGCCGCACACGCGTCGAGAAACTGCTGTCCGACAATAGTGCGCAATATGAAGATGCCGCAAGCGAGGGTATCGCGCGCATCATCGCGGCTGAGGTCGGTGAGGTCGAAGCCGTGCGGATGGGCACGACGGTTGCGACCAATGCACTTCTGGAGCGCAAGGGCGACCGGCTGGCGCTGGCGATCACGCGCGGCTTCGGTGACGCGCTGCGTATCGGCCACCAGGCGCGGCCTGATATTTTCGCGCGCCACATCGTCCTGCCCAGCATGCTCTATGAAACGTTGGTCGAAATCGACGAGAGGGTTGGCGCCGACGGAACAATCGTGACTGCCCTCGACGGAGATCTGGCACGGGCCGACCTCGGCCGCGTTCGCGCCGCGGGCATTAATGCGCTGGCGATCATTCTGATGCACGGCTGGACCTATCGCGAGCATGAGGCGCGGCTCGCCGCAATCGCGCGCGAACTCGGCTTTACCCAGATTTCGGTCAGCCATGAGGTCGCGCCGCTGATCAAGCTGATCGGCCGTGGCGATACGACGGTGGCCGACGGGTATCTGTCACCGGTGCTGCGCCGCTATGTGGATCGCGTCGCCGCGGGGCTTGGCGAGGCGCCGATCCAGTTCATGCAATCCAACGGCGGGCTGACCGACGCGCAATTGTTTCGCGGCAAGGACGCTATCCTGTCGGGGCCCGCCGGCGGCGTGGTCGGGATGGTCGCGGCTAGCGCGCCACACGGTGGAGAGCGCCTGATCGGGTTCGACATGGGCGGCACATCGACCGACGTGTCGCATTACGCCGGCCGGTTCGAGCTGGGTGACGACAATCTGATCGCCGGGGTCCGCATCCGCGCGCCAATGATGCAGATCAACACCGTCGCGGCGGGCGGCGGGTCGATCTGCAGCTTCGACGGCATGCGGTTTCGCGTGGGGCCCGATAGCGCGGGCGCCAATCCGGGGCCGGCTTGTTACCGCAATGCCGGACCGTTGACGGTGACCGATTGCAACCTCTTCACCGGTCGCATTTCGTCCGAGCATTTCCCGGCCTTGTTCGGCCCTGACGGCAAACAGCCGCTGGATCGCGAAGCAGCCGCCGAGCGGCTGGAGGCCGTCGCCCGCGACGCCAATGCGGCGCTCGGCAAGACGCTTTCGCCGGACGAAATCGCCGAAGGTTTCCTGCGCATTGCCGTCGACAATATGGCCAATGCGATCCGCAAGATCTCGATCGCACGCGGCCATGACGTCACGCGCTATGCGCTGGCCTGCTTCGGCGGCGCGGGCGGCCAGCATGCCTGTCAGGTGGCCGATGCGCTGGGCATGGAGCGGATCCTGATCCACCCGCTTGCCGGTGTGCTGTCGGCCTATGGTATTGGCCTGGCTGAGGTGAAGGCGATCCGCGAAATGAGCTGGCTGAAGCCGCTCGATGAGGATTTTTCGGAGGGGCTGGCGCAACTTGAGGGGACGGCGCGCAATGCGCTGATCGAGCAACGCATAGCCCCCGCCAGCATTCGGCTCTCGCGCCACGCCCGGCTGCGCATGCCGGGCAGCGACAATGTGATCGAATTGGAAATGGCGCCGAAGGAGGAGATGCGCGAACTATTCGCCGCGCTTCATCGCAAGCGCTTCGGATATTCCGAGGAAGGCACCGGGCTGATCGTCGATTCGCTCGCGGTGACAGCGACTGCCGCCAATGATCGAGCCGCAACCTTTGCCGAACCCGCTGGCCCGGGCGCCGACCCGGTCATAGCTGGCGAGTGGAACGCTTACAGCCGCAAGGAGATCGCC
>DATHFE010000105.1:0-6561 GCA_035318245.1 Sphingomicrobium sp.
ACGGTCAAGTTTTTCAACGAGTCCAAGGGCTTTGGCTTCATCCAGCCAGAGGACGGCGGAGCGGATTCGTTCGTCCATATCTCTGACGTCGAACGCTCGGGAATGAGCACGCTGCAAGAAAACCAGCGCGTGTCCTACGACGTCGAGGAGGATCAGCGGGGCAAGCTGAAAGCAACCAATTTAAAGGCCGCTGATTGAGCTGAGCAATCGCCGGGCGATGCCGGGTAGTTGCGGCAAAATGCTGCGAGCTTGGCCGCGCTGATTTAATGTCCGCATTGGGTGGAAAGCGGACATTGAGGAGCGTCGACGCGGCACCTCAGCGCCTAAAGCTGGTCTTTGAAAAGGCGAGTGCGCGGGATGCGGCGGCCGGGTGCCGCCGCGTCCTTCCTGCCTCACAGCGCCGGGGATCATCCAGCGGGGAACACGATCCCGCACGCGATACGGTCGCCGCTGGCGCCGCTAGGATCGGTTTTCTCGTCGTCGGGCTTGGCATGAATGACGATTGCCAATCCGTTGGGCCACGGACCCGCCCCCTTGGCGATCAGGGCTTCAGCGCTGCCTTTGCCGTTGGCCCTGACGGTGAGATTGCCCAGGTCGCCCGCGTGCGGACCTTCAGGGTTCCGATGTCCATGCTTGCGGCCAGCGGGGTTCCAGTGCGCGCCCGCGCCCGCGAACGCGGGTGGATCGCAAAGCCCGACCTCGTGAAGGTGAATGCCGTGCACGCCGGGCGGCAGGTCGTGCACCCTGATCGTCAGCCGCAGCCCCTTGGCGTCCACGCCGGGTGAGCTCACCGAGCCGACCTCCACGCCCGCCCTGTCCCTGATTTGATGTTGGAAGCCTTGCACTAGAGCGCCACTTTGCACAGGCACCGCCGCGCGGTTGCAGGCGGTCACCAGCAGCGCGCTGCTCATCAGCACCGAAAAGCGCTTCATGCCATCTCTCCCTATCTCAACCGCGGAACGCACGGGCAGGGCGCGCCGATCCATGGAACCCGCAATCGTCCGGCCTATCCATTCGGCAGCGTCATCGGGCAGCCTAACGACCGCAATGAGTGGAAAGCAGACATAAGCGCTCGGCGTGCCTGCTCATCGAGTTTTCTTAGCGACCCGCGCCGCGAGGCCTTCGCCCTCAAGTTTATAGAGGCGAGCGAGACTCGATGTGGCCGCAAGGTCCGTCATCCAGAAACGCAGGCCCTTTATGGTCTCTCGGGATTCTACGTAGCTGGCCAGAATCGTTCGAGCTTCGACCTCGGTGATGGGCGCCGCGCAATCGATCAACAATTGGCGATCGTCGCTTAGGAAGCGGTGGCAATGGGCCCATATTTGACGTTGAATGCGCATCGGAGTCAGGCCGCGGATCTCTTCACGATAGGCCGGGATCACATCGACCCGCCTCGCCAACCGGCGACTTCCCGTTACGTAATAATCCGCGAGCGAGTGCCGCAGGTCGGAATCGCTGACGAGCCCTAAATCGCCGGCAGCAATCAGCTCCTGATATGTCCCGTCGGAGGTAGTAAACGGCCAAATCTGGCTTGCCTGATAGAAGGCCAGAAGCGTGTCCCAAGCCGAGCCGTTCCTCAATTTTCCATTTTCGGCAAAATCCAGCGCTGCGTCGCCGTAATCCACGACATCGCTCCAGAAAACCGATCGTCGATCGAGCGCGGCGACATCCGTCGTCAGGTCGGAGTGAATGCGCTCGAGAAATTCGTCGCCTCGCACCGCATCGTGCCGGGCCTCATTCCAGTTGCTGACCTGAAGTCCCACAAAGACGCCAAGGACAACGATCACGAAGTCGAGGATGACCGCGATCCAGTTTTGCTCTGTCAGATGAGCGATGATCCGGCGAAGCCGCATTCTTGCCCCCTCGGCTCCAATACGCTCCACACGCGGCAAATGATAACGAAAGCTTCGACGGCTGGTGCGGTCGATGACCGGAAGTGTCTGCAATGGGTCGTTAACGGACATTCGCTCGCCCACCCGTGACGCGCCGCGCGGGCTGCGCTAGAGGCGCCGCATGTCCCTTTACGCCCGTTATGCCGCGCTTCTTGATGGAGTGCTTGATGCCCTTGAAGCCGACGGTTCGCTGCCGTCGGGACTGCCGCGCAAAGCCGTCGCGGTCGAGCCGCCGCGCGATGCTTCGCATGGCGATCTTGCGACCAATGCGGCGATGGTGCTGGCCAAGGGGGCGGGGACCAATCCGCGCGCACTGGCCGGGCTGATCGCGCCGAAACTGGAGGCGCTTTCGGGCGTGACCGAGGTCGCCGTCGCCGGGCCGGGCTTCATCAACCTTCGCCTCGCCGACGACAGCTGGCGCGCCGAGCTGGGCGATATCCTGGAGCGGGGCGACGACTACGGCCGCTCGACCGTCGGCGCGGGCGAGCGGGTCAATGTCGAATATGTTTCGGCCAATCCGACCGGACCGATGCACATGGGCCATTGCCGCGGCGCGGTGGTCGGCGATGCGCTGGCCAATGTGCTCGAAGCGGCGGGTTTTGCCGTTACCCGCGAATATTATGTCAACGATGCCGGCGGCCAGGTCGATACGCTCGCCCGCTCGGCGCACCTGCGCTACCGCGAGGCGCTTGGGCAAGACATCGGCGAGATTCCCGAGGGGCTTTATCCCGGCGATTACCTCATTCCGGTCGGTGAGATGCTCGCGGCCGAATTTGGCGACCGCTACGCTGCCGCACCGGAAGGGGAATGGCTGGTGCTGTTCCGTCAGCGCACCGTCGCGGCGATGCTCGACCTGATCCGCGCCGATCTGGCCTTGCTCGGCATCCATCACGACATTTTCGCGTCGGAAGCCGAGCTGGAAGCGGCCGGCGGGCCTGATCGCGCTATGGCCGATCTCGAGTCCAAGGGCCTTGTTTATCAGGGCGTGCTGGAGCGGCCCAAGAGCCTCGACAAGCATGACGAATGGGAGCCGGTCGAGCTGACACTGTTCGCATCGTCCAAATTCGGCGACGACCAGGACCGGCCGCTCAAGAAATCGGACGGCAGCTGGACTTACTTCGGCGGCGACGCGGCCTATCATCTGCAAAAGGCGAGCCAGGCCGACCATCTCGTCAACATCTGGGGCGCCGACCACGCCGGGACGGTCAAGCGCGTCCAGGCGGCGGTCAAGGCGCTGACCGACGGGCGCGTCGACCTCGACGTCAAGATCGTCCAGATGGTCCGCCTGTTCCGCGCCGGCGAACCGGTCAAGATGTCGAAGCGCTCGGGCAGCTTCGTCACGCTGGCCGATGTCGTTCGCGAAGTCGGGAAAGACGTGGTGCGGTTCATGATGCTGACCCGGCGGGCCGACGCGCCGCTCGACTTCGACTTCGCCAAGGTGGTCGAGGCGTCGAAGGACAATCCAGTGTTCTACGTCCAATATGCCCATGCGCGGATCGCGTCGCTGCAGCGCAAGGCGGCGGACGCCGGGATTTCGCTCGATACGCCGGCGGACTTGAGCCTGCTCGACGCCGAAGAGCTTGGGCTGGTCCAGCTCGCCGCACAATTTCCGCGGCAGGTCGAGGCGGCCGCCATGGCCCACGAACCGCATCGAATTGCTTTCTATCTCGGTGACTTGGCGGCCGCGTTTCATTCGCTGTGGAACCGCGGCAACGACGATCCCGGGCGGCGCTTTCTCATTGAGGATAAACCAGAATTATCGCGTGCCCGGCTGGAACTGGCGCGCGGGATCGGGCAGATTATCCGCAGCGGCCTCAAATTGATGGGAGTCGCCGCCGCCGAGGAGATGCGCTGATGGCCGACCGGCCAAGTGCCCGCGACGAAGACCGCCTGCCGTGGCTCGATTCGGCCGAGGGCGAACGGGCCCGGGCGGGCAAGCGAGTGTCGCCAACCGCGCTGGTTGGGTTGTTGGTGGCGTTCTTCGGGATCGGCTTGGCGGTCGCTTTCTCGCTCGGTTATCGGGTTGCGATGCCGGCCGCCGAAACGCCCGTTCCAAGCCGGCCTGTGCAGCCCCAGCGAACGGCTTCGGTCCAGGTCCCGCTGGCGCCGCCGGTGGCCGCGCCCAAGATTGCACCGGTCGCGCCCGAGCCAATTGTCGTCGAACCGCCGGTCGTGGCGCCCAAACCCGTTGCGGCGTCGAAGCCGGCAGTCAAGAAGCCGCGCCACATCCGCCACAAAGCGAAACCACGGCATGTCCGGCATGCCAAGAGGAAGCCGATCCTGCGGCCGTTCATCAACGTCAAAAGGCCGCCGCCCAAGCCGGCGGTGCCGCCTCGCTCGCCCTATGCCGGTCCGGCGGGGCGGCTGATCCAGCTGGGCGCTTATTCGACGCCAAGGCAGGTGGACCGGGCATGGCGGTCGATCATTTGGCGCTATCCGTATCTGGCCAAGAAACCCAAGGTCGTTGCCATGACCCCGCCAATCGGCGGTTACCGATATTATCGGCTGCGGTTCGCCACCGACAGCCAGGCGCAGTCGGTGGTGATCTGCCAATATCTGCGGGTGCGCCGGCAAAGCTGTATTGTGCTCTATTGATCCCTAGAAACGGCGCGCCGGATAGGGCAGATCATGAGTGCGTCGGTTTCGCGGGAGTGACACAGGATGAATGACGGCCAGGCCTATGACGAGCAGGGCCTTCCGTGGCTTGAGGCGGTCGATGATGAGGACGGCCCGCGCGGTGTGTCGGCGCGCAAGATGCTCGCCGCCCTTCTGTTCGTTTTGCTCGCCGTCGCGATTGTCGCTGCAACTTTATTCTGGATAGGGCGCCGCGACGCCGCGTCGAACTTAAGCGGTGCGCCCGAGTTGATCCGCGCCGAGCCGGGGCCCTACAAGATCAAGCCCGAGAATCCCGGCGGGCTTGATGTTGCGGGCGACAGCGGCACGGCGTTCGCCACCAGCGCGGGCGAGGACAAGGATGCCGAGATCGATCTTGACGCTGTGGCCGAAGCGCCGATCATGCGCCCGAAGCCGGAACCAGCGCCTGCACCGAAAACCCTTCCGGGCAACGAAACCAAGGAGCCGGTCGCGCCCGAGGCCCCGGCGCCACCGCAGAGCGCGGGCGGATCGGGCAGCACCATCCAGCTCGGTTTCTACGACAATCCGGCGCAGGCCGAGAAGGCGTGGGCATCCCTGTCGAGCCGCTTTTCGGCGATCGGGGCGATGACCAAGGTCGTCGTGCCCTATCAGAAAGGATTCCGCCTGCGCGCCAACGCAGCCTCGGCGGCGGATGCCCGCAAGGCGTGCCAATTATTGAAGGTGGCGGGTGAAAACTGCTTCGTGGCCCACTGATGCAGGCGGCGATTTACGGCCTCGCGGGCAGCGAACTGACTGACGACGAACGGGATTTCTTTCGTGATGCCGATCCCGCGGGCTATATTTTGTTCAGGCGCAACTGTTGCGATTCAGAACAATTGCTTTGCCTTACAAATACGCTCCGTGACCTCTCCGGGCGCGACGATCTGCCGATATTGATCGACCAGGAAGGTGGCCGCGTGGCCCGTATGCGGCCGCCGGTATGGCCGGCCTTTCCTCCGGCGGAGGCGTTCGACCGCCTTTACGCCACCGCGCCCTCATCGGCGATCGAGGCGGCGCGGATCAACGCGCGGGCGATCGCGCTGACGCTCCGTGCATCTGGGATCAACGTCAACGCGCTGCCCTTGCTCGACGTCCGCCAGCCGGGCGCATCCGACATCATCGGCGACCGGGCTTTGGGCGCCGAACCGATGCAGGTCGCGGCGCTAGGCCGGGCGGTGCTCGATGGCATGGCTTCGTCCGGCGTGGTCGGAATTATCAAACATATCCCCGGCCACGGCCGCGCAATGGTCGACAGCCACAAGGAATTGCCGGTCGTCACTGCTTCCGCAGAGGAACTCGACATGGACCTCGAGCCGTTCGAGCGGCTGCGCGGCGCGCCGATGGGGATGACCGCGCACGTCGTCTACACCGCCTGGGACCCCGATTTCCCAGCTAGCCTCTCGCCCACCGTAATCGGCGACATCATCCGCGGGCGGATCGGCTTCGACGGCTGGCTGATGTCCGATGATCTCGGGATGGAAGCGCTCCAGGGCGATTTCGGCGAGCGCGCGGCGGGCGTGATCGCGGCGGGATGCGACGTCGCGCTGCACTGCTCGGGCGACATGGCCGAAATGGTCGCGGTTGCCGGCGCGGTGCCCCAGATGCACGCCGAAAGCGAAGCCCGGCTGGCGCGCGCCATGGCCAGCGCACTGACCGACGGGGAAGGACCCGATTTCGCGACAAGCGTCGACAAGCGCGACACGCTGCTGGCGCTGGCCTAAGCGACGTCTTAGTCTTCGATTCCAATGGAGACCGACCCCTTCGATATCGCGCCGGTGCAGGGCGGCGATGAGCTCAATCTCAGCCTCGACGGTTGGGAAGGGCCGCTCGACCTGTTGCTGACGCTGGCGCGGGCGCAGAAGGTCGACCTTCACGCAATTTCGATCCTCGCGCTGACCGAGCAATATCTCGCCTACATCGCCAATGCGCGGCATTTGAAGCTGGAGATCGCCGCCGATTATCTCGTCATGGCGGCGTGGCTGGCCTATCTTAAATCATGTTTGCTGCTGCCGAAGGACGCAGAGGCCGACCCGAG
>DATHFE010000106.1:0-4605 GCA_035318245.1 Sphingomicrobium sp.
CGCCACAGGCGGAGGTCGCCGGAGACCGGGTCGAGCTTGGCGCGGATGTCGTTTTCAGCGCCGTAGCGCGCGCGGGCGGCGCGCTGGATGGCGTCCTCCATCGCTTCGATGACGATCGCGCGATCGATCAGTTTCTCACGCGCGACGGCGTCGGCGATGGCAAGAAGCTCGGCCTTGTTGGCGGAAACCGATGCGGGGGATGAAGGGGCTGCGGTGGCCATGATGTCCTAACCTTCTGTCTTGATGGAATCGGCGCCCTCTGTGCTGAGCGGCGCGGTGGCGTTGATGAGCGCGTCGGTCAGCAAGAGCTTGGCCGAAGCGATGGATTCGAATGGGATTTCGCGGTCGCCCTTAGGCGTTGCGAGCAGGACGATGTCGTTGTCGATGCCTTTGATGGTGCCCGAAAGCGGTTTGGCTCCTGCCTCGTCGAGCTTGAGGCGCGCCTCATGCCCGGTCCAGTCGGCATAGTCCTTGGCGCGAGTCAGGGGACGGTCGATGCCGGGCGAGCTGACTTCGAGCCGGTAGGCGCCGTCGATCGGGTCGCGGCCCTCGGCCTCCATGGCGTCGAATTTTTCGGAAATCCTGCGCGACAGGTCGGCGCAGTCGTCGATCGTCAGCTGGCGCGTGTCGGGACGCTCGGCCATCACCTGCAAGGTCGGGTCCGAAGTCCCTCCGATCATCGCCACGCGCACAAGGTCAAAGCCAAGGGCTTGGGCCTCGGGCTCGATCAATCTTGCGATGGCATTTGTGTCGGTCAAACGGGGGTTCCGAAAATTGCAAACCCTCTCGGCTGCCGGACCGACCCCGGCCCGGCCCCAACGTCTTGACGATGTCGAGGAGAGTGAGGGCGATATAGGCGTCGCCCTCCCTCCGCGCAAGAGATTCTGATCAGCCCCGCAACGCCGCGTTTTCCGCGCGAATTCGAACGGTCAGCGCGATGCCGTTGAGGATAGTGAACAGCAAAGCGACCTCGACCAGCCCGAACACCAGGGGCAGGACCGCGATCTCGCCGATGACGACCAGATAATTGGGGTGGTGGAGGAAGCGGTAGGGACCGCGTGCGACCAGCGTCTCGCCGGGAACGATGATGATGCGCGTGGTCCAGCGCGGGCCGAGCGTGCGGAGCACCCAAACCCGCCCGATCTCGAGCAACACAAATAATGCCAGGAACGGCAAGTGGATCGGCCGCCCCGGAGCGAGCCACCACAGGCAAATGAGCCATGCGGCGTGGAGCGCCACAATTAGCGGATAATGGCTTCCGCCAACCTCGTAACCGCCCTTTGCGAGCAGTTTCGCGGTATTCCTGCGCGCCAAGGGCAATTCGATGACGCGCTGGAGCGTGACGAACCCCAAAATCGCGATCGACGGCCAGATTGTCATGCGGCGAGGAGCGACAGCGCTGAAAAAGTGAAGCCGGGGCCCAGCGCGGTGAGCAGCGTGCGGTGCGGCAGGCCACGCGAAATCAGCCGGTCGAGAACGAAGAATACCGTCGGGGCGCTCATGTTGCCGAAATCCTTGAGCACTTGGCGTTCGACGTCCAGGCGCGGAACGGACAGTGAGGATTCGATCGCGTCGAGCACCTTGACCCCGCCTGGGTGCGAGCAAAGTCGATCGACCGTCGCGAAATCCACGCCCATTCGAGCCAATGTCGATTCCGCCGCGGCGGCGAGGTTGGTTTCGAGAAACACCGGGATCGAACGGTCGAAAATCACCGCGAGCCCCGGATCCTCGACCCGCCAGCCCATGATGCCGAGCGTCGACGGCCACAGATGCTCGCCCGCGGCTTCGATGGTGCCGATGCCCGGCTCGCCGCCCGCGCGAAGGACCGCGGCGGCGGCGCCATCTCCAAACAGGGCGGTGGCGACGATTGCGGCCGGATCGTCGCTGTCGAGGCGGATCGAGATCGAGCAGGTTTCCACCGTGACGAACAGCCAGCGGCTGCCGGGTTCGGCGCTGGCGAGGCGCGCGGCGGTCGCGAGGCCCGACACGCCGCCGGCACAGCCAAGGCCGAATACAGGGACACGGCGCACATCCGGGCGCAACCCCAAAGCGAGGGCGTTGCGTGCATCAAGGCTGGGGGTGGCGATCCCGGTGGTGGTGACCGTAACAATTCCATCGATGTCGCTCGGTTCTAGCCCAGCGTCGGCGATCGCGCGGCGGGCCGTGTCGAGGAACAAGGCGTCGGCGGCCTCAAGGTAGACGCGGTTGCGCTCGGCCCAGCCGTGGTTCTCGCCGTACCACTCAATCGGCGCTACGATATTGCGCTGAGCGATCCCCGCATTGTCGAACACGCCCGACAGCCTGTCGAACAGTCCTTTTCGGCTGAAGAGCTCGCGAGCAGTGGCCTTGGCTTCGGCCTGCGCGACCGCAAAGGGTGGAACCCCGACGCTGAGCGAGAGTAGGTTGGTCGCCGACATGCAGGGCCTTAAGTGGTGGGATGCCTGATGCGCGGCAAGTGCAGGAGTGATCCAATGAACGAGCGTATAATGCAAGTTGCCATGCTGGCGCTGGCATTGGTGGCCTGCAGCGGATCGGCGCCAGCCGGTGGAGCAGCCGTCGAGAGCGCGGACAAGCCCTTCACGACGCGCGCGATCACCAACTTCGATACGCCTTGGGCGATGAGCTTCCTGCCCGGGAGCGGCGTGCCGCTGACGAAGACGGCGCTGATCAGCGAAAAAAACGGGAAATTATGGCTGGTCGATGTCGCCAGCGGCAAAAAGCAAGCGGTGGGCGGTGTTCCTGCCGTGCGCGTCGCGGGCCAGGGAGGGCTGGGCGACGTGGTCGCGGATCCCGGATTTGCCGGCAACCACCGCGTCTATCTGAGCTTCGTCGAGGCGGGCGAAGGCGACACCAGCGGCGCCGCGCTAGGTTACGGCACATTGGTGCTGGGCAAGGGCGAACCGCGAATCGACGGGTTCAAAATCATCTGGCGGCAGGTGCCGAAGGTCACCGGCAACGGGCACTTCAGCCATCGCATGGCCTTCGCGCCCGATGGATCGATTTTCCTGTCGTCCGGCGAGCGTCAGAAGTTCGATCCGGCGCAGGCAATGGACACCAATCTCGGCAAGATCCTCCACCTGACCGCGGAAGGCCTTCCCGCCCCGGGCAATCCATGGGCGGAAAAGGGGGGCGTCGCCGCGCAATTCTGGGACATGGGCCATCGCAACGTTCTCGGCCTTGCCTTCGCTCCCGACGGGCGGCTGTGGGCGATTGAGATGGGCCCCAAGGGCGGCGACGAGCTCAATTTGATCGAGAAGGGCAAGAATTACGGCTGGCCGATCGTTTCCAACGGCAGCCATTACGACGGCCGCGACATTCCCGACCACCCGACCCGTCCCGAGTTCGCCGCGCCCAAATTGTGGTGGAACCCGTCGATCTCGCCCGCCGGACTGATCATTTATTCGGGCAATCTGTTCCCGCAGTGGAAGGGAGATGCGATTTTCGGGGCGCTGTCGGGCACGGCATTGGTCCGCGCCGACATCAATGGCGCCAATGCCACCAAGGCCGATTATTGGCCGATGGGCGCGCGCATCCGCGAGGTCGAGCAGGGGCCTGACGGAGAGGTCTACCTGCTCGAGGACGGCGAAAGCGGCGGGCGGCTGCTCAGGCTCGACCCGGTCCGGCGATAGCGGAATTGATGTGGCGCGCGGCCCTCTCGCCGCGCCTTGGCCGCATAGCGCGTTTCGGGCCAACCCCCGGGGTAGCCCTGCCAATCGGCGGGACCGGTGACCAGCCATTCGAAATCCTCGGCGTGGCGCGCCATGACCATCAGCATCCAGTCGAGGTAGACCGGGTGATCGGTGGCAATGCGCAATTCGCCGCCTTCGCGCAGCTTTGAGGCGATGAGGTCAAGCGGCCCGTCATTGACCATCCGCCGCTTTGCGTGGCGCGCCTTGGGCCACGGGTCGGGGTGGAGCAGATAGGCGAAGCTGAGGCTCGCATCGGGGAGGCGGCGGAGCACTTCGATGGCGTCGCCCATGTGGATGCGGACATTGGCGAGATGCTGGTCGCGGACGCGGCCCAATGCGGTCGCGACGCCGTTGAGGAACGGCTCGCAGCCGATGAAGCCATGATCCGGGAGCAGGTCGGCGCGATAAGCGAGATGTTCACCCGCGCCGAAGCCGATTTCGAGGTGCAGCGGGCGGCCATCGCCGAAGAGACGCGTGGCGGTTAATTCGCCATCGTCCGGGACGGCGATTTGAGGCAGCAGATTTTCGACCAGCGCCGCTTGCGATGCGCGCAACTTGTGCCCGCTCGAGCGGCCGTAGAGGCGATTGATGGTGGTCGGATCGGGCGCGGTCATCGGGCTGGGCGGCTAAGCGCAGCCGCTCGCCGATGCAATGGTGCGCGGCCCCGTGTCATGATAGTAAGCGCCAGCTGCCGGAGGCGGCAGCTTTCTTGGGGGAGAAAGCAAATGCGCGCAGGTGGAATCAATTGGCTCGCGGCCCTGGTCGCGGCAGTCGCAATTTATGCCGTCGGGTTCATCATTTACGGGGTGTTGGTCGATCAGAACGCGTGGATGGCGGCGCAGGGACTAGTCGAATCCGACTTGGTGGCCTCGAGCGCGGCACGAATGCCGTTCAGCGCGCTGATGCCGCTGGCAAC
>DATHFE010000107.1:0-8668 GCA_035318245.1 Sphingomicrobium sp.
ACACCGTCCGCGCGCCATTTCTGTCCGCGCTGCGGCTCGTCTGTTTTCGCGCGCACTGCCGACGAAGTGGAAGTGAACCTGGGATCCCTGGACGCCCCGGACCAGATGATACCAACCTACGAGCTCTGGACCGTGCGCCGCGAAGCGTGGTTGCCGCCGTTTCCGCTGACGAGACGATATGAGCGCGATCGTGACGCCACGGGCCGCCTTGAGGAGTAGGTCGCGTGAACGGTCAGGCGACCGGCAGCAGGACGTTGCGGCTCAGTTCCCCGCGATGGAATTTGGAATCGCGGCGCGATCCGCTGCGACGAAGACACTTGGGCGCAGCCAGCTGCTGACGTTGCGGGTCAAGGCGGGCTCACCTTCGATGACCAAATCCTCGGTCTTAAGCGCGTCGCGGTAGCTCCGGTCGCCCATCCATACATCGTGCATGGTTCGCACCGTGGTCGTGAAATAGACGTCGACGTCGCGGGCCGGCGGGGTAAGGCAGACCTGCACCGACGACCGGTCGACAAGCAGCCACCAATTGCGCTGTTCTGTCAGGTCGGTGAACTGGAATCGGATGACGCTATGATCGCCGGGAAGCTTGTCCGGGTCGACGCTCCGTTCGAGATAGTACATCAGGAAATCCACATCGAAATCATCCTCGACCAGCATCTCGCGGGTCCAGTTCAACCCCCATTCTCCGATGGTGATGAGTACCGGCAGCAATGCCTCACAGGCAGGAGTTGGGAAATATTCGTGACCGCGCTGGCCGCTGATCCTTCGGCGGGCGACAATGCCTTGCTCCTCGAGCGATTTGAGTCGGCTGGTAAGGAGCGCCGGTGAGATGTCGCCAAGTCCACGCTGGAGTTCGCTGAAGCGGCGGCCGCCCATCAGCAGCTCGCGCAGGATGAGGATCGTCCAGCGCTCGCCGAGGATCTCGGTAGCTTTGGCGATGGGGCAGAATTGTCCGTATTGCATGAGTCGTCCTTTCGGCGGCGCCATGCATAGGCGGCATCCGCTGCACATGCTGCTTCAGAATCTGTAGCGCCTTGCTTCAATCGCTGAACTGGCCGCGGAACTCTCCCAGGCGGCATTGAGCCCTTCGCACGCCGGATCGTCCGGCCGGTGCCAAGCAAGGGAACCAAGATGCCGTTGGTAACGATTGATCTCATCAAGGACGTTTTTACCCCCGCTGAGAAGCGGGCCATCATCGAAAAAGTCACCGAAGCGATGATCGAGGTCGAAGGTGAGGCGCTTCGCCCAGTCACCTGGGTCCGGATCATGGAAGTCGAGCAGGGCGACTGGGCAGTCGGCGGTCAGCCGCTCACCGCCGCGGCGGTCCACGCCATGGCTGGAAAATACGAATTGGCCTGATCGATGGGGCGTTTTTCGCCCTCCGCGATCCCCGACCCAGCCCTTCTCCATACGACACATCAACACCGTCGGACGCAGCTCATGCGGATCGGCACATCGTGACGCCCTTCCGGGGCGCCGACCCATCAAAAAAGGTATCTGTAATGCGAACCCACATTCTCCTCACCGGCTCCCTCATCGCGCTTGACGCCGCCCTGGCCATGTCGAGTCCCGCCCAAGCGCAGGCAACCTGCGCACTCAACGGGGGTGGCAACGGTGGCGCCACGGCGGCTTCCGTCGGCGACTTTGCCTGCGGCCAGCTCGCGACTGCTAGCGGTGGAGATGCGACCGCGGTCGGGATTACCGCCAAAGCGACTGGCGCTGAAGCGACCGCGCTCGGTGTCAATGCCCAAGCTACTGCCGGTGCTGCGACCGCAGTCGGCGCGAATAGCAAAGCATCCCAGGCCGGGACGACGGCACTCGGTGACGGTGCAATCGCAAGCGGGTCCAGCGCGACCGCGCTTGGCCGCAGCGCCACCGCCAGCGGGTTCCAATCAATCGCGGTCGGCAACGGCACCACGTCCGATTTCGACGATGCGATTGTCATCGGTGACGCGACGACGTCAGTCGGCGCGGCGGGCAATGTCGCGATTGGCGACGGTGCCGATGCGACGGGCGCGGATTCGGTGGCATTGGGCGAGGGTAGCCAGGCGACCAACCTGGAAACGACCGCACTTGGAACAGCCGCCAAGGCGTTGGGCGAGAGTTCCACGGCGGTCGGCATATTGGCGAATGCCAGTGGCCTGCAGTCGGTCGCCGTCGGCAATCGCGCCCAAGCGACCAACGATGATTCAGCGGCGTTCGGCGACAAGGCGGCGGCGACCGGCTTCCATTCCACCGCGATCGGCGGTGAGTCCGTGGCGTCCGGTGCGGGATCGCAGGCCTTCGGATGGCAGGCGGATGCGACCGGCGCCCAGTCGGTGGCTGTCGGCAACCAGACCAAGGCGACCGCGGCCAATGCGGCCGCGCTTGGCAACGGCGCGATCGCTTCGGGCATCAACTCGACTGCGATCGGCCAAGGTTCCATTGCCAGCGGCACCTCCGCCACGGCGCTCGGCAAGTCATCCACGGCTGCTGGCGACAGCTCCGTGGCGGTCGGAACCGGATCTTCTGCTGCGGGCCTTGAAGCGACCGCTCTTGGCACAAGCGCCGCTGCTACCGGCGAGAGTTCCGTCGCAGTCGGAATTCAGGCGAACGCCAGCGGCTTTCAGTCGGTTGCCGTCGGCAATCGCGCCACGGCGACGAACGAGGATTCGGCCGCGTTCGGCGACAAGGCCAATGCGACCGGCTTCCACTCGACCGCGATCGGCGGTGAGTCCGTCGCTTCTGGAGCCGGATCGCAGGCCTTCGGCTGGAAGGCAATCGCCACCGGCGCGCAGTCGGCCGCCGTCGGCAACCAGGCCCAGGCCACGGGCGCTGCCGCAACCGCGATCGGCAACCTTGCCCTGGCGACCGGCGTCAATTCGACCGCGCTTGGCAACGGCGCGATCGCCTCGGGCGCCAATGCGACGGCGATCGGCCAGGGGGCGAGCACCGCCGGCTTCGCCAATTCGGTCGCGCTCGGCACCGGCACGACCAGCACCGCCGCTAACCAGGTCCATGTCGGCGGGCGGACCATCGGCGGTGTCGCCAATGGCGTCGCCGCCTCCGATGCGGTCAACATGGGCCAGCTCAATGCGGCGATCGGCGACATCACCGCGTTGGAGCATGATGTCGGCACCTTGTTCGGCCAGAACCGCCGCCAGGACCGCGACATCGGCAAGGCCAATGAAGGCGTGGCGATGGCGCTGGCGCTGGACTCGCCCAACGTCCCGGCCGGAGCGCGTTTCGCGATCAGCGGCGGGATCGGCGGCTATCAGGGCAAGCATTCGCTGGCGGCCGCGATCTCGGCGGCGGTCGGCGAGATGTCGACGGTGTCGGCGGGCTTCGGCTATGGCCTCAACAGCGGCGAAATCGGCTATCGCGGCGGCTTCCAGATCGCCTTCTGATCTTCGCGATGCGGGCGGCCCAAAAAGGGCCGCCCGCTATTTGCCACATCTCACCCATTATCGCGCGTCCACTGAAATCAAGGAATCTCATGCAAAGAACGTCGTTTTCGCGGGCCTGGCAGGCGCGTTGGATATACAATTGGCAGGATCGAGTCCGGCGCCGGCAAGAGACTAGATCACTCGCCTGGCGCGTCTGGGGATGGCTGAAGACTATGACGCTAGGGCTGCGCAAGGTCGATCCGCTGAAGTGAGGTCGGCTTGGTGAGCCATTATACGCTTGGTGTCTTTCCCTTCGCACCCCGAGCTTTTATAGCCCCCGCCCGTGACCGCTGTGCCCATCCCCCAAACCCAGTCGCTGTCGGCGGACTGGCGCGACCTGCTTGCGCTGACCAAGCCGCGCGTGATGAGCCTGGTGGTGTTCACCGGGCTGTGCGGCCTGCTGGTGGCGCCGGTGCCGGTGCATCCGGTGCTGGGCTTCGCGGCGGTGCTATGCATTGCGCTGGGCGCAGGCGCGGCGGGAGCGCTCAACCAATGGTATGAGGCCGACCTCGACGCCAAGATGCGGCGCACCGCCAAGCGGCCGCTTCCCGCCGGGCGGATGGAACCGCAGACCGCGCTCCATTTCGGGGTCGGGCTGGCGGTCTTTTCGGTGGTGCTGATGGACCTTGCCGCCAACCATCTGGCGGCGGCGATCCTGGCGGTGTCGATCCTGTTTTACGTGCTGGTCTACACCGTCTGGCTAAAGCGGCGGACCGCTCAGAACATCGTCATCGGCGGAGCAGCCGGCGCCTTCCCGCCGTTGATCGGATGGGTCGCCGCGACCGGCGATGTCAGCGCCCTGCCGCTTCTGTTATTCGCGATTATCTTCCTGTGGACCCCTCCACATTTCTGGGCGCTGTCGCTGTTCGTCCGCTCGGATTATGCCGCCGCCGGCGTGCCGATGCTGCCGGTCGTCGCGGGCGTGCAGGCGACCCGCCGCCAGGTTTTGCTCTACACTTTGCCGATGAGCGCGGCGGCGGTGGCGCCATGGGCTTTGGGGCTGGCGGGCTGGGTCTACGGCGCGGTGTCGATCGCGATGAGTCTTATTTTCCTCGCGCTGAGCCTGAGGGTTTTCGCCAATCGCGCGACCGAACCGGCCGGCATGGCGCCCGAAAAGCGGCTGTTCGCTTACTCGATCCTCTATCTGTTCGCGTTGTTCGGCGCGCTGGTGGCTGACCGGTGGGCCCTGTGAACGAAGACGAAGTCGTACGCGCCAAGCAGGCGGCGCGGGCCCGGCTAACGGCGATCCTGCTGGGCATATTCGTCGTGCTGATGTTCGCCATCACCATTGCCAAGTTGACGATCAACCGATGAACCGGAATACGCGAACCGCGCTCTTCGCCGCTTTGCTGGTCTGCGGGATGACGGGCATGGCTTTCGCATCCGTGCCGCTCTACCGTATATTCTGCGAAGCGACTGGCTTCGGCGGAACGCCGATTCGGGTCACCGGCGACGCGCCCGGAGCGGTCAGCGCAACCGCGATCGGCATACGGTTCGATGCCAATATCGAACCCACGCTGCCGTGGAAGTTCGAGCCCGAGCAGGCGCGAATTCGCATTGAGCCCGGAGCGCGGACGACCATCGCCTACTTCGCCAAGAATTTGACCGGGCGAACCACAACCGGCCAAGCCGTGTTCAACGTCACGCCGGAGCAAGCGGGCAAGTATTTCTCGAAAATCGAATGCTTCTGCTTCACCGAGCAGACGCTGAAGGCGGGTGAGGAAGCGAGGATGCCGGTGGTGTTCTTCGTCGATCCAAAACTGCGCACCGACCCGACGACCCGCGACATCGACGAGATCACTTTGAGCTACACATTTTACCCGGTGGAAACTGCAAGCGCAGCGAGCTAAGGCCGCGGCCAAGAACAAGGGAATACACATGGCTTCGACCAGAACCCACGATTATCACATCCTTCCGCCCGATCCCTGGCCGATCATCGGCGCGACCGGCGCCTTCGCCTTCTTCGGGGGCATGGTCATGTGGATGCACGACAATCCCTACGGGAAATTCGTCTGGGCGGGCGGCATAGCGGTGATCATCGTGACGATGTTCAATTGGTGGTCGAACACCATCAAGGAAGCGCATGCCGGCGATCATACGCCGGTGGTGTCGCTCAGCCTGCGCTACGGCATGATCCTGTTCATCGCGTCCGAAGTGATGTTCTTCCTGGCCTGGTTCTGGGCCTTCTTCGATGCCTCGCTGTTCCCGTCACATATGGAAGCGGTCGGCGGGCAATGGCCGCCCAAGGGCATCGAAGTGCTCAATCCGTTCGGCTTCCCGCTGCTCAACACCATGATCCTGCTGTGCTCCGGCACGACGGTCACCTGGGCGCACCACGCGTTGATCCATGGCGACCGCGACGGGCTGAAGAAGGGCCTGCTGTGCACGATCCTGCTCGGCATGCTGTTCACCAGCATCCAGGCCTACGAATATATCCACGCGCCGTTCGCCTTCAAAGGCAACATCTATGGCGCGACCTTCTTCATGGCGACCGGGTTCCACGGATTCCACGTGCTGGTCGGAACGATCTTCCTGATCGTCTGCCTTGTCCGCGCGACCAAGGGCGACTTCACGCCGAAGCAGCATTTCGGATTCGAGGCGGCCGCCTGGTACTGGCATTTCGTCGACGTTGTGTGGCTGTTCCTGTTCACCTCGGTCTATGTGTGGGGCGGCTGGGGCGCGCCGGTCCACGCCTGATCGGATGGCAGAGCGCGGGCCTTTCGCCACCGCACTGGCTGGGCGATGTCCGCGGTGTGGAGAGGCCGGCCTGTTCGACGGGCCAATCCGCTTTGCGCCCCGGTGTAGGGCGTGCGGACTGGATTATGCGGCGTTCAATGTCGGTGACGGAGCGGCGGCGTTCCTGATCCTTATTGTCGGGGCGATCCTGACCGTCGGCGCGATCGTGGTCGAGCTCAAATATAGCGCGCCCTGGTGGGTGCATCTGGTGTGGATCCCGATCGGGATTGCGCTGACGCTGGTCGGGTTGCGGATCGGAAAAGCGCTGCTGCTCGGGCAGGAGTATCGCACCGCCGCGCGCGAAGGGCGCTTATCCAAATGATCCGCCGCATACCGATCATCCCGACGATCATCGTCGCCGCGGCGGTCGCGGCGATGATCGCGCTCGGCTTCTGGCAAATCGATCGGGCGCGCGAGAAGGAGGCGTTGCTCGCCTTGTTTCACACCAATCAGGGACGTCCGGCGATGACCTTCCCGGATCACGGCCCAGTGCCGCTCAAGGCCATGTTCCGGCCGTCATCCGTGCACTGTCTTGAAGTCGCCGGCTGGCGGAGCGAGGTCGGTCGCGCCGCTGACGGCACCACCGGATACCGCCACATTGCGGAATGTCGCACCGGCGCGGAAGGACCCGGCGCCCTGGTCGACACAGGCGTTGCGCGAGACCCGCAGTTCAAACCTGCATGGAAAGGCGGCGAGGTCGCCGGGGTCATCACGACCGAGCCCGACCATAATAGCCTGATCAGCAAGCTGTTCCGCCGCGCAAACGTGCTGTCGCCAATGCTGGTTGCCAAACGCGGGATCGCCGGGCTCGAGGCGAGCGCGCCGCCATCGCCCGCCGACATTCCCAACAACCACCGTGCCTACGCCGTCCAATGGTTTCTGTTCGCGCTGATCGCATCGGTCATTTACGGCCTCGCGCTGCGCGGCCGGTTGGCCAGGAAGCCGGATTGATGTCGGGCAGGCTCCACCGGCTGGCCAACGGGCTGACCGTCGCGGTCGATCCGATCCCTGGCGCGCAGTCGACCGCGGTCGGGCTCTACGCCGGGGTCGGGTCGCGCTCCGAGCCCGAGGGCAAGGGCGGTCTCGCCCATCTGGTTGAGCATATGGTGTTCAAGGGCGCGGGGTCGCGCGACGCGCGCGCCATCGCCGAGGCGATCGAGGACGTCGGCGGGACACTGAACGCGTGGACCGCGCGCGACCAGACCGCGTTCCATGCGCGGATTCTACCCGGCGATTTGGCTTTGGCGGTCGAGTTGATCGCCGATCTGGTGCGCGCGCCCAAATTCGACGCTGACGAGCTCGAGCGCGAGAAGGGCGTCGTGCTGTCCGAGCTCGGAGAATGCCTCGACACGCCCGACGACCTGATCGGCGACCGCTTGTTCGAGGTCGCGTTCGCCGGGCAGTCGCTTGGGCGGTCGGTGCTGGGTAGCGAGACGAGCGTCAAGTCGGTCACACGGAGTGACTTGGTCGAATGGATCGGCCGGGAATATGAGCCTTCGCGATTGATCCTGGCGGCGAGCGGCAAGGTCGATGAGGATGCCCTGCTGGTCCAAGCCGAAGCAAGGTTCGGCGATTTGGCGAGCGGTGAGGCGCCTGTCCCTCCCCCGGCAAAATTCATCGGCGGGCGGAACGACGACCGGCGAAGTTTCGAGCAGGCGCACTGGAGCTTCGCTCTCCCCGGATTGCCCGCCACGGACCCGGGGATTCCGGCCTTGTCGATCTTCATACAAGCCGTCGGAGGCGGCATGTCGTCGCGGCTGTTCCAACAGCTGCGCGAGGATCGCGGGCTGGCCTACAGCATCTACGCCTGGGGCCAGGGGTTCGAAGACACTGGGCTGTTCGCTGTTGGCTGTGCCAGTGATCGGGACAAGGCGAACGACACGCTGAGACTGGCCCGTGAGATCGTTTCCCAGGCTGCGGAGGACTTGAGCGAGGCCGAGGTTCAGCGGGCACGGGCGCAGCTTGAAGCCGGATTGCTTATGGCGCTCGAAACGCCGCAAGGACGGACCGACCATCTGGCAAGGTCGGTCGAAGTTTTCGGGCGGATCGTGCCGGTCGAAGAAACCGTCGATCAACTGCGTGCCGTCGATGTCGGTGCCGCGCGCGGTGCCGGCGCGGCGCTGCATTCGGGGCCGATCGCCATCGCCACGATCGGGGCGGCCAAGTCCGCGGGGCTGGCCGCGGCGTGAACGCACTGCAGACGATTGTCGCCCAGCCCTGGGCAGACTGGGGACTGATCGATAGCGGCGACGGCCTTAAATATGAGCGTTATGGCAAGGTCCGCGTGGTGCGACCCGAGCCACAGGCGATGTGGCGCCCGGCGAGTGAGAATTGGGATCCCGACGCGACCTTCATGCCGGCATCGGACGAGGAAGGCGGCGGCCGCTGGGTCCAGCATCGGCCGGTGCCGGCCGGCTGGCCGCTGGGGCGCGATGGGGTCAAGTTCACCGCCTCGCTGACGCCGTTCCGCCACCTCGGAT
This sequence comes from Sphingomicrobium sp., assembly GCA_035318245.1. Lineage (GTDB taxonomy): Bacteria > Pseudomonadota > Alphaproteobacteria > Sphingomonadales > Sphingomonadaceae > Sphingomicrobium. The sequence goes on from DATHFE010000107.1 coordinate 8,642, forward strand.
TCTTCCCCGACATGGCGCCGCAATGGG
>DATHFE010000108.1:0-5122 GCA_035318245.1 Sphingomicrobium sp.
ATCACCAGCGGCGTCGCGCATGTGAACGCCAGCTTCAACAATACCATGATCACGATCACCGATGCGCAGGGCAATGCGATTGCCTGGTCCTCCGCGGGGATGATGGGCTTCAAGGGCAGCCGCAAGTCGACTCCCTACGCCGCCCAGGTCGCCGCCGAAGACGCCGGCAAGAAGGCCGCCGAGCATGGCGTCCGCACGCTGGAAGTCGAGGTCAAGGGACCAGGCTCGGGCCGCGAAAGCGCGCTCCGGGCCTTGCAAGCGGTCGGCTTCAACATCACATCGATCCGCGACGTGACCCCGATCCCGCACAACGGCGTGCGGCCGAGCAAAAGGCGCCGCGTCTAATCCGAAGACGCGAAGGAGCGGTCCAGGCGGCCGCTCAAGGTTTTGGAAATCTATCGGCGGAGGACGCTCCGCCCAGGGCAAGGACGAAAAATGGCCGTCAATCAAAAGAACTGGCAGGAATTGAAGAAGCCCAACAGCCTCGAGCGCAAGGTCGGTGGCGATATGCGCCGCAAGGCCGTGTTCGTCGCCGAGCCGCTGGAGCGCGGCTTCGGCATGACGCTCGGCAACTCGCTGCGGCGGGTCCTGCTGTCGTCGCTCCAGGGCGCCGCGGTGACCTCGATCAAGATCGAAGGCGTGCTGCACGAATTCTCGAGCCTCGCCGGCGTCCGCGAAGACATCACCGACATCGTCTTGAACGTGAAGCAGATCGCGCTGAAGATGGAAGGCGAGGGCCCCAAGCGGCTGCAGCTGTCGGCCACTGGCCCCGGTGAAATCACCGCGGGGCAGATCGCCGTCACCGGCGATATCGAGATCACCAACCCCGATCAGGTGCTGTGCCACCTCGACCAGGGGACGACGCTCAACATGGAGCTGACGGTCGACATCGGCAAAGGCTATGTCGCCGCCGCCGCCAACCGCCCGGCCGACGCGCCGATCGGCGTGATCCCGGTCGACGCGCTCTACTCGCCGGTCCGCCAGGTCGCGTACAAGGTCGAGAACACCCGCGTCGGGCAGGAGCTCGATTACGACAAGCTCACGCTGACGATCGAGACCGACGGCACGGTGTCGCCGGAAGACGCGCTCGGTTATTCGGCGCGGATTCTCCAGGACCAATTGCAATTGTTCGTCCACTTCGACGAGGGCCAGGTGCGCCCCGCGCCGCAGATGGCCGGAACCGCCGCGACCCCGGCCGAGACCCAGGCCGACACCAACCAGCTCAACCGCTACCTGCTCAAGAAGGTCGACGAGTTGGAGCTTTCGGTGCGCAGCGCCAATTGCCTCAAGAACGACAACATCATCTACATCGGCGATCTGGTTCAGAAGACCGAAGCGGAGATGCTGCGCACCCCGAACTTCGGCCGCAAGTCCTTGAACGAGATCAAGGAAGTCCTGGCGTCGATGGGCCTGCGCCTCGGCATGGACATCCCCGGCTGGCCGCCGGAAAATATTGAAGAGATGGCGAAAAAGCTGGAGCAAGAATTACTCGGCTAGTCGCTCCGGTCGTATTCGAGCGAGCGTTTGAGGAAGGGCCGTCCGGCAACGGGCGGCCCTTTTTTTTGGCTAAGGCAGACTGGCGATTGCGTCGCTCATGAGATTGGCCGCGCCGGCCGCCGAAGTGTCTTCGCTGAGCCTCTTCCAACAGGCGAAGTCGAGTGCCACCCCGAGCAGGGCCCGGGCTCGTTGATTGAGGGAGTCTCCCATGATTTCCTCTGCTCGGCGAAAGGTCGGGGCAATTCTCAGCTCGACCATTTCGCGGGTGAGCGGGTGGAACTCCGCGTCCCGCAACACGCAGCCGGCATGCTGGGCGTTCCGCTCATACCAATCGTAGAATAGCTCGAGACCCCGGCACAGGCGTTCGCGGCCAACCGGGATCGACCGAAGCTGGGTGATGTCCGGCAGCGGGCTGCGCTCGAGCGCGAGGCCCGAGCAGGCGAGAAACAGGCTACGCTCGTCGGGGAAATGGGCATAATAGGTATGGCGCTGCACGCCGGCGCGCTCAGCGATCTGCGAGACTGTCGTACGCGCCGGGCCCACCGTGCAGTGCAGCTCGACGGCGGCCTCGACAATGCCGAGGCGCGTCGCTTCCTGCGTTTGCGCGCGCCTTCCCAATCGATAGCGCCGCTTGTTTGCTTCTGAGTGCGTCATGGTTCTTGACATGCATTTCTATTTAGCTGCACAGGCACGTGCAATCAAATATTGAGTCGCAAGCCCCTTTGTCGAACAATTGGAGGAAAGACGTGAAGATCGTGGTCATCGGCGGAACCGGCCTCATCGGCTCGAAGGTCGTCGCACAGCTCAAGCACAAAGGACATCAGGCGATCGGGGCGGCGCCGAACACCGGCGTCAATACCATCACCGGAGAGGGGTTGAGCGAGGCTCTGGCCGCCGCCCAGATCGTCGTCGATGTCGCCAACTCGCCATCGTTCGAGGACCAGGCGGCGATGGATTTTTTCCAGACGGCGGGAAGGAACGTCACGGCGGCCGAAGTCGCGGCCGGAGTCGGTCACCACATCGCCCTTTCGGTGGTCGGCACCGATCGCCTGCGGGACAGCGGATATTTCCGGGCTAAGCTGGCGCAGGAGGCCATCATCAAGGCCTCTCCGATCCCATACACGATCGTCCATGCCACCCAATTCTTCGAGTTCATTCGCTCGATCGCCGACTTTTCGGTGCGCGATGGCGCGGTGCGCCTGCCGCCCGTCCGGTTCCAGCCGATGGCTGCCGAAGACGTCGCCGCCGCAGTCGCCGAAGCGGCGCTGGCGGGGCCGGCGAACGGCACGATCGAAGTTGCCGGACCCGAGACGTTCCAACTGGACGAGGCGGTGCGCAAGGTCCTCGAATATGATCATGATCCGCGGTCCGTCATCGCCGACCCGGAAGCACCCTATTTTGGCGTAGAGGTCGGCGAGCGGACACTGGTTCCCGGCGCCGATGCGCAATTGGGCGACACCCGCCTCGACTGGTGGCTGAGCCATGTGCCGGTGCCGGCGAAAGCGGCGGCTGCGGTGCCGGTGGCGGAGCCGGCCCGCTCGTGACGGCGCGGCTCTTCTTTCTCGGCGCCGCGGCCGTCATGGGCCTTGCCGCCATAGCCAACGGAATGTTCATGCTCGGCGCCCCCCAGAGCTGGTATTTGACCGTACCCGGAGTCACCATGACCGGGCCGTTCAATCAGCATTTCGTGCGCGATCTCGGCCTGATCTATTTGCTCGCCGGGGCATCGTTCCTGGCCGGCGTGCGAAATTCGGGATTCCGCCTTGTTTTATGGGCCGTGCCGACCATCTGGTTAAGCGGCCATGCGCTGTTTCATGTGTGGGAGGTGGCGGTCGGCATCTCGGGCCATTCGGCGATGGCGCGCGACTTTCCCGCGGTGACCCTTCCGGCGATCGTCGGATCGGCACTGGCGTTTTGGGCAATGAAGACGCGTGAAGCCACCCCGGAGGCGGACGCTTTAAAGGTTTAGCGATGAGCAGACTCCATAAAATTCTTTTTCAGACCACCATTCCGACCACTGAAGACGACTGGTCAATCGCCCGATTCAGCCGGCTGGGGGCATTGCTTCGGGACGCGCGCGATGACAGCGGCAACGCGTTGTACGATGTCACCATGCGCGATCGCGACCCGCTGGGCCGGGCGGATTCCCTGCTGTCGACCATCGACGACAGCGAATTCGACCAGCTGTGGCTGTTCGCGGTCGATACCGGCGACGGCCTGACCGAAGAGGATTGTCAGGCCATCTCGCGCTTTCGCCAAAACGGCGGCGGCCTTCTCGTCACCCGCGACCATATGGATCTCGGCTCGTCCGTTTGCACGCTGGGTGGAGTCGGAAAGGCGCATTATTTCCATTCAAAGCAACAGGATCCGGACCCGGATAGGCGCACCCGCGACGATCCCTATACCATCGCCATTTCGTGGCCGAACTTCCACTCCGGGGCGAATGGCGACTTCCAGGAAATCCACGTCGCCGGCACTCCGCACCCGGTTCTTGCCAATGCGAACTCGCCCACGGGATCGATCCGTTTCCTGCCCTCCCATCCCCACGAGGGAGACGTCTGCGCCCCTGACGGAGAGGACGCCCGGGTGATCCTTCAGGGAAGGAGCAAGGTCACCGGCCGCGATTTCAATATTGCGGTAGCGTTTGAGCCGGGCGAACACGGCGGACCGGCGATCGCCGAAAGCACCTTCCACCATTTCGCCGACTATAATTGGCACCCCGCCTCGGGGGCTCCGAGCTTCGTCAGCGAGCCGCCGGGCGATGGCCTGGGACGCGTTCCGGAGGCTTTGGCCGATACCCACCTTTACGCCCTGAACATCGCAAAGTGGCTCTCCCAGGCCGGCCAGACGGCGTCACGGGAACGGCATTTCGAAAGCCAGGCGTCGCTTGCATCCTGATCGTCGTGGAATGAATCCCATCAACTGGCGTAGGCCCGGCTAATGGACCGCTTCCCCGACGATATCTTCACCGAGCCGGCCGATGTCGACCCCGATACGCTGGCCAACCTCGGCCCGCTCACCCGGCTGGCGGGTGAGTGGCAAGGCGCCAGGGGGCACGACCGCAATCCCAAGGCCGACGGGCCCGAGCACCGCGACTATATCGAGCATGCCAGCTTCATGCCGATCGATCCGCAGCCCAACGGCCCGCAACTCTTCTACGGCCTGCGCTACCATATCCACATCAACACGCCGGAGGAGGACATCGCCTTCCACGACCAGGTCGGCCATTGGCTGTGGGAGCCGGCGACCGGGCTGGTGCTTCAGACGCTGTCGATTCCGCGCGGGCAGGTGGCGATCGCCGCGGGCCAGGCCGCCCCGGACGACGACCGCATCACCGTCACCGCGGCGCGCGGCCAAACCGAATATGGCATCTGCTCGACGGCGTTCTTGGAACATGCCTTCCGCACCGACCGCTACCAGCTCGAAGTGACGTTCCATGCCGATGGCAGCTGGAGCTATGTGTCGGACACGACCCTCATCGTCCGCGGCCAGGCCGAGCCCTTCACCCATCGCGACCGCAACCGGCTGACCCGAACCGCGGAGCCGGTGCCCAATCCGCTCGCGCTGATCGTCGCCGCGAGGGAAGCACGTTCCGCTTAGGCCCGCGTGCCTAGACTCGCGTGTC
>DATHFE010000109.1:0-13949 GCA_035318245.1 Sphingomicrobium sp.
TGTCGTCAAAACCCGGATCGCGCCACCGATCCATTTCGATCGGCAGGACCATCACTTCACCGGGGTGTGAGGTCGATTGCGAGGGGCGCGCTTAGGCGAACGCGCTCCGAGGGTCAAGTTTCAGTGGGTTTGAGTGGCTTAGTTGCCGCTCTGATGCCCGCCGCCGCTGTTCATTTGCTCAGCTTCATCGCGAGCGGCGCGCTGGGCGGCTTCATACTCGCTGCGGGTCACGCAAACCTTCTTGCTCGGGATGTTGGAACCGATTGTCGTCACGCGCCGGCACACTTTCTTTTCGCCGTCGTCGACCGACTTGGTTGCGACGGTCACGGTCGTTACGGGAGCCTGCGGCTCATTGGCGATGGCTGCAGCAGGAACGACCAAAGCCGCGACGCACAGAAGACGGAGCATGAAAACCTCGCAATTATTGGAATGGCGTGCCGCGACTCCCGCGGAGCCAACCAGCGATACATAAAAAACCAATTTACCGCAATATGGGTTGCGTTTCACTACCGCTGGCGCGAGCCGGTCAGCGCCCGGATCACACCGCGCACCGCTTTGACTTCACGCGACGACCAACCGGCCTTGGTGAAGATGGTCCGAAGTGTGTTCTTGGTGACCTGCATCCGTTCGGGCGGGTGGAAATAGCCGGCCGTGGCTAGCTCGGCATTGGCCTGCTCGATCAGGCCTTCAAGCTCGGCGTGGGGAGCCGGCGGCTCGCCGTCCTTGGCCGGCGGCTGGGAAAGCGTTTGCCGCTTCGACCATTCATAGGCGAGCAGGATCACCGCCTGGGCGAGGTTGAGCGAGCCGAACTCGGGGTTGATCGGGACGGTGACGATGTGGCTGGCGACCGCGACGTCCTCGGTTTCTAGCCCGGAGCGTTCCGGGCCGAACAGGATCGCCGAACGGGCGGGCGAGGACGCGATCGCCGTGGCCATTTCTTCGGGGTCGACGACAGGCATGATGAGGTCGCGGCGGCGCACCGTCGAGGCGTAAATCGTTGAGCAATCGGCGACCGCCTCGGCAACACTGTCGAATATTTGCGCTTGCGCCAGTACGATATCCGCCCCGCTCGCTGCAGGTCCCGCATCAGGATTGGGCCACCCATCGCGCGGGGCTACCAGCCGCATCTCGGTCAGCCCGAAATTGAGCATCGCCCGCGCCGCCTTGCCGATATTCTGCCCAAGCTGGGGGCGGACTAGGACGATAATGGGCGGCGGCGCCTTAGCTCCCGTCACCGACCGCCTCGGCGATCTCGGCGAAATCGCCTGGCTCGGTGAAGTCTTTGTAGACGCTCGCGAATCTTATGTAGGCGACATGGTCGAGCGCTTTCAGCCCCTGCATCACCGCTTCGCCGATCTGCGCCGCGGTGACTTCGTCGCCGGTCGTTTCCAATTGCCGCTGGATGCCGGAGATCAACTGGTCGATGCGCGCCGGCTCGATCTCGCGCTTGCGGCAGGCGACGGCGACCGAGCGTTCCAGTTTGGCGCGCTCGAACGGCTCCCTCTTGCCCTCTTTCTTGACGACAATCAGGTCGCGGAGCTGGACCCGCTCGAAAGTGGTGAAGCGCGCGCCGCAGCCTTCGCATTGCCGCCGCCGCCGGATCGCCGCGCCGTCTTCCGACGGGCGGCTGTCCTTCACCTGGCTGTCCTCATGGCTGCAGAACGGACAGCGCAAGGGTCAGGCCGGGTAGATCGGGAAGCGGGCGCACAGCGCGCGGACACGGCCGTTGACCGCCCGCTCGACCGCGCTGTTGCCGCCCACGCCGTTGGCCTGGAGGCCGTCGAGCACATCGGCGACCATGTCGGCAATGTCGCGGAATTCCGCTTCGCCGAAGCCGCGGGTCGTACCGGCGGGTGACCCGACGCGGATGCCGCTGGTCTGGACTGGTGGCAGCGGGTCGAACGGTACGCCATTCTTGTTGCAGGTGATCCCGGCTCGCTCGAGGCTCTCGTCGGCGTCGCGGCCGGTCAGCTTCAGCGGCCGCAGATCGACCAGGGCCAAGTGCGTGTCGGTGCCGCCGGCGACCAAGTCGGCGCCGCGCTCCTTGAGCCGCCCGGCGAGCATCTGGGCGTTGGCGATCACGGCCTTGGCGTAAGTTTTGAAGCCGGGTTCGAGCGCTTCTCCGAACGCAACGGCCTTGGCCGCGATGACGTGCATCAACGGGCCGCCCTGTAGGCCCGGGAAGACCGCCGAGTTGATCTTCTTGGCGATCGCCTCGTCATCGGTCAGCACCATCCCGCCGCGCGGCCCGCGCAGGGTCTTGTGGGTGGTGGTGGTGACGACATGGGCGTGGCCGAACGGGCTCGGATGCTCGCCCGCCGCGACCAGTCCGGCGAAATGCGCCATGTCGACCATGAAGATCGCGTCCACTTCGTCCGCGATGGCGCGAAAGCGGGCAAAGTCGATATGGCGAGGATAGGCCGAGCCGCCGGCGATGATCAGCTTGGGCCGATGCTCCTTGGCCAACGCCTCGACCTGGTCGAAGTCGATCAGGTCATTGTCGCGGCGCACGCCATATTGGATGGCGTTGAACCATTTGCCCGACATCGACGGCTTGGCGCCGTGGGTCAGGTGCCCGCCGGCGTCGAGGCTCATGCCGAGGATGGTGTCGCCGGGCTTGGTCAGCGCCAGCATCACCGCGCCATTGGCCTGCGCGCCCGAATGCGGCTGGACGTTGGCAAAGCCGCAGTGGAACAATTTCTTGGCCCGCTCGATCGCCAGATTTTCGACCGTGTCCGACGGTTCGCAGCCCTGATAATAGCGCCGCCCCGGATAGCCCTCGGCATATTTGTTGGTCAGCACCGATCCCTGCGCCTCGAGCACTGCGCGCGAAACGATATTCTCGCTCGCGATCAGCTCGATCTGGGTCTGCTCACGCGAAAGCTCGGCGGCGATGCCCTTGGCCACCGCGGGGTCGGCATCGGCCAGTGTCCGCGTGAAAAAGCCGTCGGGCTGGACGTCGGACAGGGGAGCGTCAGTCACGGGGGCACTGGCCATCAGTCGGAATCCTGCATGAGTGCGGAAAGCTCGTCGACGCGGCGCTGATGGCGCCCGCCGGCGAATTCGGTGCCAAGGAAAGCGGTTACGCACGCACGCGCCATGTCGCCGCCGATCAGCCGCCCGCCAAGCGCGAGACAGTTGGCGTCATTATGCTCGCGCGACAATCGCGCCGACAGCGGATCGTCGACCCGCGCGCAGCGGCACGCCGGATTGCGGTTGACCGCGATCGAGATGCCGATGCCCGACCCGCACACCGCAATCCCGCGTTCGGCCTCGCCCGAGGCGATCGCGCGCGCCAGCTTGGCGCCAAACTCAGGATAATCGACGCTTTCCTCGCTGTTGGTGCCGAGGTCGAGGACGTCATGCCCGGCCTCGCGCAGCCATTCCGCGAGGTCGCGCTTCAGGGCGAATCCGGCGTGGTCGGCGGCGAGTGCGATCTTCATGGACTATAGTTAGGCAATCCGCGCGGGATTCGCCAGCGCTTCAAGCGGCCGCGCGCAGCTCCAGCCGGTCCCAGATCGTCGTCAGCGCTTCGACCAGTTCGTCGATCATCGCTTCCGAATGGCATGGACCGGGCGTGAAGCGCAGACGCTCGGTGCCGCGCGGGACGGTTGGGTAGTTGATCGGCTGGACGTAGATCCCGAATTCAGCGAGCAAAATATCGCTGATGCGCTTGGCTCGGATCGGGCAGCCGACATGCAGTGGGACGATGTGGGTTACCGACGGCATCACTGGAAGTCCGGCCTCGCCGAATCTGGCCTTGAGCATCGCCGCGCCGGCCTGCTGGGCTTCGCGCTCGACGGCGCTGGCCTTCAAATGGCGGACGCTGGCGAGGGCGCCGGCGACCAGCACCGGCGATAGCGAGGTGGTGAAAATGAAACCGGGGGCGTAGCTGCGGATGCAGTCGATGATCGTCTGGTCGGCGGCGATATAGCCGCCCATCACGCCGAACGCTTTGCCCAGCGTGCCTTCGATGATCGTCACTCGGTCGGCGACGCCGTCGCGTTCCGAAATACCACCGCCGCGCGCGCCGTACATGCCGACTGCGTGCACCTCGTCGAGGTAGGTCAACGCGCCATATTTATCGGCGAGGTCGCAGATCGCGGCGATCGGGGCGACGTCCCCGTCCATCGAATAGACGCTTTCAAAGGCGATCAGCTTGGGTGTTTCGGCGTCCTCGACGGCGAGCAATTGCTCAAGATGGGCGAGGTCGTTGTGGCGGAACAGGCGCTTCTCGCAGCCCGAGTTGCGGATGCCGGCGATCATCGAGGCGTGGTTGAGTTCGTCCGAGAAGATCACGCAGCCAGGGAGTAACTTGCCCAGGGTCGAAAGCGCCGCCTCATTCGAGACATAGCCGCTAGTGAACAGCAACGCGCCCTGCTTGCAGTGCAGATCGGCGAGCTCTGCCTCGAGATCGACATGGTAATGGGTGTTGCCGCCGATGTTACGGGTGCCGCCCGAGCCCGCGCCAACGTCCTGCAGCGCGGCTTCCATCGCGCCGACCACGGCCGGATGCTGGCCCATGCCGAGATAGTCGTTGGAGCACCACACCACGACCGGCTGGGGACCATTGTGGCCGGCGAGACAGCGCGCGTTGGGGAAGCTACCCTTGGTCCGCAAAATGTCGATAAATACGCGGTAACGCCCCTCGGCGTGCAGCGTGTCGATCGCGGCCCTGAAAATGCGGTCGTAGTCCAACTTTGTCCTCGCTCGCGGCCCTTTACTGCCGCCGTCGGATGATTGCCAATGCGAACGACTCGCAACAGGCGGCTAAAGCGCCTGCACTTGCTCAAGCCCAAAGCGCGCAAGGGACAGCCGCAGGGTGTCTGGCGGCGGCGTCCCGGTAAACACCGCAATGCCGGGGCTCGGTGCGGGCGGCCAATTTTGGCCCTTGGTCAACCAGGCTATCCGGCGCGCGATCCCCGGTCCACCATCCACAAGGATGACTCCCGGAAGCGCTTCCGGGAGTTCCTCGGCAAGCAATGGAAAATGGGTGCAGGCGAGGACGACAACGTCGATCTCGTCGCCGCGGCCAGCGTCGAGCATCGGCCGGACCGCCTCCGCGACGGCGTCCGGATCGACGCGCTCGCCGGCCAATTTAGCCTCGGCCAGTACTACCAAGTCTGGCGAACCGTGGCGGATCAAGGTGCAGTCGGCCGCGAACCTCGCCGCCAAATCGTCGACATAGGGCTGGCGCACGGTCGCTTCCGTGCCGAGCACGCCGATCACGCGAGTTTTAGAAATCTCTGCGGCGGGTTTGATCGCCGGGACTGTGCCAACCACTGGAATGTCCAGCGCGGCGCGGACATGGTCGAGCGCGATGGTCGATGCGGTGTTGCAGGCGATCACCGCGAGGCGTGGTCGGTACCGCTCGACCAAGCGGCCGAGCAAGGCCGGAACCCGCGCCGCGATTTCGGCTTCGCTGCGCGTGCCGTAAGGGAATGCGGCATTGTCGGCGGCATAGATGATCGGCGCATTGGGCAGCAGCGCGCGGGTCGGCGCCAGCACCGACAGCCCGCCCACTCCCGAATCGAAGATCAGCAGAGGTGCGGCGGGGTCCATCGCGCTGGTCTTGGCGGTCGTTGCGCGTCCACGCAACATTGCCTACCAATCCCGCCCGATGACCACCGGCATGCTTCTTGCGCTTGGACTTGGCTATTTGCTCGGGTCGATCCCGTTCGGGCTCCTGCTCACCAAAATGTCCGGCAAGGGCGATATCCGCGAGATTGGGTCGGGCAATATCGGCGCGACCAATGTGCTGCGCACCGGAAGCAAGGGGCTCGCCGCGGCGACCTTGCTGCTCGATGCGGCGAAAGGCGCGGCCGCCGTGCTGATCGCGATCCAATATTGGCCAGAGGCGGTCAATTTCGCCGCCGCCGGCGCTCTGGTCGGCCATCTTTATCCGGTGTGGCTCAAGTTCCGTGGCGGCAAGGGGGTCGCAACGCTGCTTGGGATCCTCGTGCCTCTGTTGCCGATCGCCGCGCTGGTTTACGCGCTGATTTGGGCCTGGTTGCTTTTCATTCTCCGCATTTCCTCTGTCGCCGGGATGGTCGCGGCGGTCAGCGCTCCACTCACCGCGGCACTCGTTGGCCGCCTTGACCTGATGCCGATGCTGTTCGCCTTCGCCTTGCTGGTCATGTGGAAGCATATTCCCAATCTCGCCCGATTGAAGGCCGGGACCGAGCCACGGATCGGCCGCGAGGGTTGAGCGCCGACTTGATCGCTCGGCTGCGGCTGATCCGGAGCCCGAGCATCGGACCGGTCAGCTTCCGCCAATTGCTCGCCCGCTTCGGGAGTGCCGAGGCGGCGCTTGCGGCGGTGCCGGACCTTGCCGCGAGGGGCGGCGGACGCTCACCCAACCTTGTCACTGCGGCGACGGCAGAACGCGAGATCGCCCAAGTCGAAGCTTTCGGCGCGCGCTATCTGGTGCTCGGCCAAGGCCTCTATCCGCGCCTGCTTGCCGAGCTGGGGGACGCGCCGCCCTTGCTGATGGCCAAGGGCGACCTCGGGCTGCTCGAGCGGCCATTGGTGGCGCTGGTCGGGGCGCGCAACGCGTCCGCGGCCGCGTGCCGTTTCGCGAGGGGATTGGCGCACGATCTCGGCGAGGCGGGCGCGGTGGTCGTCTCCGGCCTGGCGCGGGGAATCGACAGCGCCGCGCACGATGGCGCGCTGGCCAGCGGGACGATCGGGGTCGTCGCAGGCGGAATCGACATTTTCTATCCGCCCGAGAATGATGAGCGCCAGCGGACGATGATGGAGCAGGGGCTGGTTCTCGCCGAAATGCCGCCGGGGACTGAACCCCACGCCCGCCACTTTCCTTATCGCAACCGGATTATCGCCGGCCTGTCGCTTGGCACTGTGGTCATCGAGGCCGCGCCGCGATCGGGTTCGTTGATCACTGCGCGGCTGGCGACCGAGGCCGGGCGCGAGGTGATGGCGGTGCCCGGATCGCCCCTCGATCCACGCGCGCAAGGGTGCAACTCGCTGATCCGCGACGGTGCGACATTGGTCCAGAGCGCGGCCGACGTGATGGAGACGTTGACCCCGCTCGCCGGGCGGGTAGCTTCGCCGCGCGCCCGCTTCGAGCCGGAAGTCGCGTCCGAACCCGGCGATGCGGACGACGCCGCGCGGCGCACCGTCGAGGAATTGCTCGGCCCGTCGCCAGCGCCGGTCGACGAGATCGTCCGCCTGTCGGGGCTGGCCAGCGGCGCGGTGCAGATGGTCCTGCTGGAGCTCGACCTCGCCGGCCGCCTTGACCGCCATGCCGGGGGCAAGGTCAGTCTGCGCTAGCCTGCCGGTCAGGGAATCCAGCGCGCTTCGCGGATCCAGCGTGTCGCGAGATATTTGACGCCGTTCGTCACCGGCAGGCCGGCATGTTCCGACATGGGATCGGGTCCGCCGTCAGGCCCCGCGTTATGAAACAAAAACATGTCGCCGGTCGAACCTTTGAAGCGGGTGTCGGTTTGGACGAAACTTGTCGCTCCGCCGTCGTAGGCTTCATTCAGATAGATGAGCGCAGTCATCATCCGACGGTTGGTCGCCGACGCAACGAAGTCGAAATGCGGCCGGTATTCCTGGCCTGGCTGATAGCGCAGCACCTGTAGCGCTTCCCCGCAGTCATAATTTGATGAAGACGCCGCAGCGACGCGTCGATTAAGCGCATGAACTGCCGGATCCTCGATCAGCCAGTGTAACGTCGAACCGTCAGACGTGCGGATCGTGTCGCGCACCAGTTTGCGATCAGAATTGAACACCAACGACGGTTGAAAATCGGAGCTCGCAACCTTCATGACATGACCGCATTCGTCTTCGGTCAGGATTGCCCGGAAGACGGCTGCTCGCGGGGTTTCGCTGACGACTTCGCCAGCGCAGAGCTTGGTTGGGTTGCCCTCCGGATCGAGGTTCATCGAGTCGACCAGCGCCAAGACTTCCCGCCGACGGGCATCGGCCCGCGTTTCGCTTCGCAGGCGCGCGAGCGCACCCTGCCAATCGCGCGGCCCGGCGATCCCGCTCGCCATGAGGTTCGTCGCAATGATCCCGCGCCCACATGACCGAGCGATGCAGCGTAATTGTAGAGGGTGCGTGCCCGCACCGGATCCTGGTCGACCATTCCGCCTCGCCAGGTCATTTCCGCCAGAAGGTGGAGCGCGTCCGGTTCGCCGGTCGAAGCCAGCTGCCGGATCAGGGCGACCGCTTCGTCGTTCCGGCCGGCGCGCGACAAGGAGACGGCTTGTTTGAGGATCGGGTGACGCATGCGGGCTCGGCCTATGCCAGATGTGCGCAGATCCTGGGACCCCCGCTTGACGGCTGCAATCCCGGCCCGTCACCATACGCGTACGTGTGAGGAGTCATCTGTGAAGCTTGTCGTCGTCGAATCGCCCGCCAAGGCCAAGACCATCGAAAAATACCTCGGGCCCGGGCACCGCGTGCTGGCCAGCTACGGCCATGTCCGCGATCTGCCGCCCAAGGACGGATCGGTCGATCCCGATGACGGCTTCGCCATGCTGTGGGAGACCTATCCCGACAAAGCCCGGCAGCTGAAGGCGATCGCCGACGAGGCCAGGAACGCCGATACGCTGATCCTCGCGACCGATCCCGATCGCGAGGGCGAGGCGATCAGCTGGCACGTCCAGGAAGTGCTGCGGAAGAAGAAATTGCTCCCGGCCAAGGTCGAGCGGGTGACCTTCAACGCGATAACCAAGGCCACTGTCACGGAGGCGATGAAACATCCGCGCGCATTGGACGAGGATTTGATCGACGCCTACCGCGCGCGGCGCGCGCTCGATTATCTTGTCGGTTTTACCCTGTCGCCGATTCTGTGGCGCAAGCTGCCCGGCGCCAAGTCAGCTGGCCGAGTCCAGTCGGTCGCACTTCGCCTGATCGTCGACCGCGAGCGCGAGATCGAGCTGTTCAAAGCCCAGGAATATTGGTCGATCAGCGCCCAATTCGAGGCCGACGGCCAAGGCTTCACTGCGCGGCTGGTCGGGCTGGACGGTAAGAAGATCGATCGGCTGACGATCGGCGCCAAAGGCGAGGCCGATGTGGCCAAGGCGGTTGTCCAGGCCGGTCATTTCACGGTCGCGTCGACCGATACCAAGCCGTTTACCCGCAATCCGCCGCCGCCGTTCACCACCTCGACGCTGCAGCAGGAAGCCTCGCGCAAGCTCGGTTTTTCGGCCAGCCACACGATGCGGCTTGCCCAGTCGCTCTACGAGGATGGGCTGATCACTTACATGCGGACCGACGGAGTGGAGATGACGCCCGAGGCGGTCAGCGCGGCTCGGCGCGCCATCGCCGACCGCTATGACGCCGGCTATGTTCCCGACAAGCCGCGCTTTTACACGACCAAAGCCAAGAACGCTCAGGAAGCGCACGAGGCGATCCGCCCGACCGAGTTCAACCGCAGCCAGGCGGCGAGCGGCGATCATGGACGGCTCTATTCGCTGATCTTCAACCGCGCATTGGCCAGCCAGATGGCCTCGGCGCGGCTCGAGCGGACGACCGTAGAGCTGAAAGATGGCGCGGGTCGAGCGACGCTTCGAGCAACCGGGCAGGTGGTGTTGTTCCCCGGTTATCTCGCGCTTTACGAAGAGGGCCTCGACGAAAAGTCGGACGATGACGAAAGTGCACGGATGCCTTTGCTCAAGGCTGGCGACGCGCCGGTGAAGCGCTCTGTCGATGCGGTGCAAAGCTTCACCCAGCCGCCGCCGCGCTATTCCGAAGCGAGCCTGGTCAAGCGCCTCGAAGAGCTCGGTATCGGTCGCCCGTCGACCTACGCCGCGACGCTTCAGACGCTGAAGGACCGCGAATATGTCCGCACCGACAAGAACCGTTTCATCCCCGAAGAAAGCGGACGGCTGGTAACGGCGTTTCTCGAGCGCTTCTTCGAACGCTACGTCAGCTACGATTACACCGCCGAGCTTGAAGAGGGCTTAGACGACGTATCGGGCGGGCGGACCGGCTGGCAGGATCTGCTCAGCGCCTTCTGGAAAGACTTCAAGCCCTTGGCGGGCGAAGTGATGGAGCAAAAGCCGTCCGAAGTGACCGCTGCGCTTGACGATTTCCTCGCGCCTTGGCTGTTCCCGGAGCGCGAGGATGGCAGCGATCCGCGGATCTGCCCGACCTGCGGGACGGGCCGGCTCGGTCTGCGCGGCGGCAAATATGGCGCGTTCGTCGCTTGCTCCAATTACCCGGATTGCAAATATACCCAGAAATTCGGGCAGGGCGGGGCTGAGGGCGCGGCGAGCGACGGGCCGGTCGACCTTGGCGAGGGAGTCACGCTGCGGAGCGGGCGATTCGGCGCTTATGTCCAGCAGGGCGAGGAGAAAGACGCCAAGCGCGCCTCGATTCCCAAGGATGTCGGGACCGACGGGCTGACGCTCGAAATGGCGCAGAAATTGCTGTCGCTGCCGCGAGAAATCGGACTGCATCCGGAGACTGGCTTGCCTATCAGCGCGTCGATTGGGCGTTACGGGCCGTACCTCGTCCACGACGGTAAATATGCGCGGCTAAGCTCGACGGCCGAAGTATTTGACACCGGAATGAACGCGGCGGTCGTTAAGCTCGCCGAAGCGGCGGCGGCGAAGGGCCAACGTAGCGGCGGACGTGAGCCGCTCGCGGTGCTTGGGGTTCATCCCGAGAGCGGCAAGGAATTGAAGGTGATGGAGGGTCGCTATGGGCCCTACGTCACCGACGGCACGACGCATGCGACCCTGCCCAAGAGCGCCGATCCTAAGGCGGTGACGCTGGACGAAGCGATCGCGCTGATTGACGCCAAGGCGGCAAAGGGCCCGTCGAAGAAGGGTGGCCGCAAACCGGCGGCGAAAAAGAAGGCGCCGGCCAGGAAGAACGCCAAGGCATGATCCACATCGCGATCACCCGGCTGCCGCACGGCGAAGGCTTGCCGCTGCCATCCTATGCGAGTGAGGGCGCGGCGGGCCTAGATGTCGTGGCGGCCGAGGATTTAACGCTTGCACCAGGCGCGCGCCACGCCGTCGCGACCGGTTTCGCCTTCGCCATTCCCCCCGGTTACGAAATCCAGGTCCGGCCGCGTTCGGGCCTCGCGCTCAAGCACGGCATCACCTGCCTCAACACACCGGGGACGATCGATTGCGACTATCGCGGCGAGGTTAAGGTGATCCTCGCCAATTTGGGCTCCGAGCCGTTCGAAGTGAAGCGCGGTGAGCGCATCGCCCAGCTGGTCCCCGCACCCGTGCTCCGCGCCGAATTCGCCGAGGTCGAAAGCCTCGACGAAACCCACCGCGGCGCCGGAGGCTTCGGGTCGACCGGGCGATGAGCCTGAGTGATGACGAACTGGCCCGCTATGCGCGGCACATCGTCCTGCCGCAGGTCGGCGGGGCAGGGCAGCTGAAATTGAAGGCGGCCAAGGTCGCGGTGATCGGAGCGGGCGGGATCGGCAGCGCCGCAATCCCCGCGCTTGCCGGGGCCGGGGTCGGTAGCCTGACCATCGTCGATGATGACGTGGTCGACGTCACCAACCTCCAGCGCCAGACGATTTTCCGCGCGGATGATGTCGGGCTGGGCAAGGCGGCGCTTGCCGCGGACTTTGCAAGGACACTCAACCCCCACGTCGAAGCGCATGCCTTCATCGAGCGGATCGACGTCGGCAATGCGAGCGAAATGCTTGCCGATCATGATCTTATCCTCGACGGCTGCGATAATTTCGCAACTCGCTTGGCGGTGAGCGACGCCTGTGTTGCGCTGGGTATCCCGCTGGTCTCGGCTGCCGCGATCCAATTCCAGGGTCAGGTCGGGCTGTTCCGCGGTCAGCCCTGTTACCGTTGCTTCGTCGGCGACGCATTCGATGCCGAGGATTGCGACAATTGCAGCGAATTGGGCGTGCTCGGCGCGCTCACCGGAACGGTCGGCAATTTCGCGGCGCTGATGGCGATTCGGGCGATTGTCGGCATCGGCGAGGATGCCTCGGGAAAGCTATTCCTGTTCGATGGGGCGAAGCTCGAATGGCGAACAATCCGCCTACCGGCCGATCCCGGCTGTGCCGTCTGCGGTCAAGCGAGCGCCTGAGCGATCCTTTCGATCAGCTGGCGCGCAACCTCGTCCTTGCTCGCTTCGGGCCAGTCTTCGACTCCATCTGCGGTGACCAAATGCACGCGGTTGTTGGCGCCACCCATGACATCACCCGACACGTCGTTGGCGAGGATCCAATCGGCGCCCTTAGCCTCGCGCTTGGCGCCGGCGTTGGCGAGCAAATCGTCGGTTTCGGCAGCGAAGCCGACGAGCAAGTGTGGACGCTTGGCGTGACTTCCTAGCATGGCGAGAAGGTCCGGGTTGGCCGCGAAGGCGAGCGTCGGCGGACCATCCGATTTCTTGAGCTTGGTTGCCGATCGTTCGACCCGCCAGTCGGCCACTGCCGCGACGAGGATCGCAGCGTCAGCGGGAAGGGCGGCCTCGACAGCCTGAGCCATTTGCTCGGCGGTTTCGACGTCGATGCGATTGACGCCCTCCGGCGTGTTCAACGCGACGGGCCCAGCAATCAGCGTCACCTTAGCGCCGACCTCGGCGGCGGCGGCGGCGATGGCGAAGCCTTGTTTGCCCGACGAGCGGTTGGCGATCACCCGAACCGGGTCGATCGGCTCGTGGGTCGGTCCGGCGGTGATGAGGATGTGCTTGCCCGCCAGTTTGCCCGGACGAGCGAAGGAATTGGCTTCGAGGAATTTGAGGATCGCCACCGGCTCCGGCAATCGCCCAGGTCCATATTCCCCACAGGCCATCTCGCCCTCGTCGGGGTCGATCACGGTCACCCCATCGGCGCGCAATTGCCCGACGTTGCGCACCGTCGCCGCGTGCTGCCACATCCGCACGTTCATCGCCGGGGCGACGACCACCGGCTTGTCGGTCGCCAGAAGCAGGGTCGTCGCCAAATCATCGGCGATCCCCCCGGCCATCTTGGCGAGAAGGTCGGCGGTGGCGGGGCAGACGAGGATCAGGTCGGCGGCGCGGGACAGCTCGATATGGCCCATCTCGACCTCATCCTTCAGATCCCACAGGCTGGTGTAGACCCGGCTTTCGGCCAGCGCGCCAAGGCTCATCGCGGTGACGAAATGCTCGCCACCTTTGGTAAGAACCGGCGTGACCGAATGGCCCGCTTTCTTGAGCAGCCGCACCAGCTCGCACGCCTTGTAAGCCGCGATGCCGCCGCCGACGATGAGGAGAATGCGTGCCATTGCCGCTCAGCCTAGCAGAAACGCCGCCGCTGCGCCCGCTGCAGCGGCAATGACCGCAGTCAGGGTGTATGGCAGCCAAGGCCGAGGCTCCACGACATACTCTTCTAACGGCGGCGGGTGCGGGGCGGCGCCGGGCTTGGGATAAGCGGCATCAATGCGGCGGATGAGGTCGGGGATGAGCTTGAACGCCCGGACGGCATCTACGATGCGGTCGGCGTAATAGGCTTCGGGGCCGAGTTCGCTTCTGAGCCATTCCTTCAAGAACGGCTCGGCGGTCTCCCACATGTTGATGTCGGGATCGAGCGCGGTGGCGACGCCTTCTTCCATCACCATGGTTTTTTGCAGCAGCAGCAGATGCGGCTGGGTCGGCATGTCGAAATCGCGGGTGATCGCGAACAGGCTTTCGAGCATCCGGCCGACCGAGATCTGCTTGACCGGCAAGCCTCGGATCGGCTCGCCGACGGCGCGCAGCGCGGTCGCGAACTCGCGGACATTATGATGCGGCGGGACGTATTGGGCCTCAAAATGGATTTCTGCGACGCGGGCGTAATTGCCGGTGATCAGCCCATAGAGGATCTCGGCGAGCCACATCCGGGCGCAGCGGTCGATCCGGCCCATGATCCCGAAATCGACCGCGCCGATTCGCCCGTCGGCGAGCGCGAACAAATTGCCCTGGTGGAGGTCGGCGTGGAAATAGCCGTCGACCACCGCCTGGCGGAGGAAGCCGCGGACGAGAATCGCGGC
>DATHFE010000110.1:0-10715 GCA_035318245.1 Sphingomicrobium sp.
CTCGCTGTTCGGCGGTGGTGGCGGGCTCGAGGATGCGCTGGCCGGAATGGCTCCGGGGGCATTGCCTTCTGGCGGACTGCCCGGGCTTCCCGGCGGATCGGCCCCGTTCAATCTTCCATCTGGTTTCGATAAATTCTCAAAGAAATAATGTAATTCACTGAAAGGAATATCAAAATGGCAGTTGCAATTCGTCTGGCCCGGGGTGGCTCCAAGAAGCGCCCTTATTATCGTCTCGTCGTGACCGACAGCCGTAACGCGCGTGATGGCCGCTTCATCGAGAAGGTCGGCACCTATAATCCACTGCTCGCTAAGGACAGCCCGGAGCGCGTCAAGCTCGACGCCGACCGCATTTCGCATTGGCTGTCGGTCGGAGCCCAGCCGTCGGACCGCGTCCTGCGCTTCCTCGACGCCGCCGGGATCAAGGAACGCCCCGCGCGCATGAACCCGAAGAAGGGCGAGCCGGGCGAAAAGGCCAAGGAACGCGTCGAAGAGCGCGCGACCAAGGCCGCTGCCGCGGTTGAAGCCGCCGAGGCCGCCGCCGCCGCGCCGAAGGTCGAAGAGCCGGTTGCTGAAGAGGTTGTCGCTGAGGAAGTTTCCGCCGAGGAAGCGCCTGAGGTTGCTGCTGCAGCTGCCGAAGACGTGGTGGCCGAAGAAGCAACTGCTGAAGAGCCTGTGGCTGAAACACCGGCTGAAGAAGCCGTTGCCGACGCTCCGGTTGAAGAGACCACAGCTGAAGAGCCCATCGCCGAAACGGCCGCGGAAGTCGAAGCCGCAGTCGTCGAAGCCAACGAAGCCACGCCCAACACCGATGCCGGCGACGATGCCGCTGCGGTGACCGGTGAGTCGGCGCAGGATCCTGCCGAAGGCGCCGCTGACGAAGCTCCGGCTGCCGAGGATGCCGGCGAGAAGGCCGAATAGTCATGACGTCACCGGCGGCTGCGAAAGAGCGCAAGGTCGCGCTCGCCGCGGTCGCCGGCGCGCATGGCGTCAAGGGCGAGGTGCGGCTGAAACTGTTCGCCGAAGGGGTCGACAGCCTGTCGCGCCACGCCGAGCTCAGCGTCGGCGGGCGTGAACTCAAGCTTGAAAGCATCCGCGACGGTGGCGGCAAGGGCGCGGTGGCGCGTTTTGCCGGGATCGCGGACCGCACCGCCGCCGAGGGCCTGCGCGGGTCGCTGGTCGAGGTCGACCGTGCCTCACTCCCGCCGCTGGCGGAGGACGAATATTATCACGCCGACATCATCGGGCTGGCGTGCTTCGACTATGCTGGTCAGCTGGTCGGAACGGTAGCTGCGGTCGAGAATTTCGGGGCGGGCGACCTGCTCGAGGTGGAAAAGCCCGATGGCCGCCGCTCGCTGATCCCGTTTCGCCCAGATATCGCTGAGTATGACGGCCAGCGGATCGTTTTAGACCCGGAATTCCTCGCCTAGCGCCAGAGCGGCGTCTCCTTCGCCAGATCATTGCGGATAGTCGTCGCGGCGACCCCGCCGTCGCCCATCGCGTGGCTGATCTGGTCGAGGCCGATCACCACGTCGCCCGCTGCATAAAGTCCCGGCACGCTGGTGCGCTGGTGTGCATCGACACCTATGCAGCCGTGCTCGTTGAGCCGCGCGCCGAGCATTTCGGCGAGTTGGGTGTGGGTGTCCGAGCCAAGCGCGGGATAGACGCTGGCGAACTCGCGGCGTTTGCCGGCGGCGACCAGTTCGATGCTGTCATCCCGGGACTCGATCGTCACCGGGCCGTCGACGATTCTTATTCCCGCCTCGGCAAGCGCTGCCCGGTCCCCATCCGGCAAATCATGCGGTCCCTCGGGCGCGAACAGGGTCAGGTCGGCAGTGAATGAGCGAAGAAAGAGCGTCTCGGCCGCGCCCTTTTCACCGGTACCGATTACCGCGACGCGCTTGTCGGTCACTTCATAGCCATCGCAGATCGGGCAATAGCGGATCAGCCCGGCGGCCAAGGCACTGTCGTACGCCGTTTCGTCCATCGCCGGACGGCGATTGCTGACTCCGGTGGCGAGCAACACCGTCCTCGCCGCGACCGGCCCGCATCCCCATTCCGCCACGAAGCCGCCGCCGCCGCTTTCGATCCGGCTGACGAACCCGTCTTCGATCACCGCGCCGTAGAGCTGCGCCTGCTCCTTCATCCGCGCGATGAGGTCGATGCCGCTGATCCCATTCGGGAAACCGGCGTGATTATGGGTGCACGGGATCGTCGCGGCGCGGCTCTTGCCGCCATCGACCAGCTTCAGCTTCAAATGAAAACGGGCAAGGTAAGTCGCGGCGGTCAGCCCAGCCGGCCCGCCGCCGATGATCAAGCAGTCGAGTGGTTCGTCCATCCGCCCAAAGCGAAGCAGGGCGCGACCCGGTTCCGCCTTGTCGCCCGGGGCGCTGGAGTATAGCGCCGGGCGCCATGACCTTCGCAGCGACTGTTTTGACGCTCTACCCGGAGATGTTTCCCGGGCCGCTCGGCGTGTCGCTGGCGGGGCGGGCCCTGGCTGATGGGCTGTGGTCGCTCGACACGCGAAATATTCGCGACTTCGCTGCCGACAAGCATCGCAGCGTTGACGACACGCCCGCGGGCGGCGGGGCGGGGATGGTGCTTCGGGCCGATGTGCTTGCCGCGGCGATCGACAGTGTCGCCGATGGACGCCCGATGCTCGCGCTCAGCCCGCGCGGCGCACCGCTGACACAGGAGCGGGTGCGTAACCTGGCCGCTGGTCCCGGAGCGATCCTGCTGTGCGGGCGGTTCGAGGGGTTCGACGAGCGAATATTCGAGGCGCGCGCGGTCGAGCCGGTGTCGATCGGCGACTATGTTCTGTCGGGCGGCGAGCTTGGCGCGATGGTCCTGCTCGACGCTTGCATTCGGCTGCTCCCCGGCGTAATGGGCGCGGCCTCCAGCGGAGAGGAAGAGAGCTTCGATGCGGGGCTTCTCGAATATCCGCATTATACCCGACCCACGACATGGGAAGGACGCACGATCCCCGAAGTGCTGCGATCGGGGGATCATGCGAAGATCGCTGCATGGCGCAAGGCCAAAGCGATCGAGGACACACGGCTAAGGCGGCCGGACCTGATCGAGCGCCACGGGGGCGCTGGACTGGCACCGCCCTCTGGCGCGCAGAACGATAGCGAAGGTTAGAAGACCAATGAACCTCATCCAGACGCTCGAAGCCGAAGCGATCGAGCAACTCACCAAGGATCGCCCGATCCCCGATTTCCGCCCCGGCGACACGTTGCGCGTTGGCGTCAAGGTGGTCGAAGGCGAGCGCGCCCGTGTCCAGAATTTCGAGGGCGTGTGCATCGCCCGCTCGAACAAGGGCATCGGATCGAACTTCACCGTCCGCAAGATCAGCTTCGGCGAAGGTGTCGAGCGCGTCTTCCCGCTGCATTCGCCGGCGTTGGATTCGATCGAGGTCGTCCGCCGCGGTGCCGTCCGCCGCGCGAAGCTTTATTATCTGCGTGGCCGCACCGGCAAATCGGCGCGCATCGCCGAGCGCCGCGACCCCCGCCGCGAAGCCGCCAAGGCTGAAAAGACCAGCTAGGCTTTCGCGCATAGACAAAGGGAAGGGCGGTTCGCTTGCGCGGGCCGCCCATTTTCTTGGCCTAGAAGGTCACGCCGCGGATGCGGATGCTGCTATCCGGCGCGTATTGAGGCTGGGATTGCGCCGGCCGCGCGGCGGAGAGTTTTTGGCCCTCCTCCGGCAAACCGAAGCGGGTGCCAATCAACTCGGCCTTGACCTTGGCGCGCCCCGCCAATCGCACTTCGACGATCAGCCGGTCACAAGCGCGTCCGGTGCAGCGCAGGAATGCAGGGCTTGGCTCGGCGTTGGGCGGGATCAGGCGTGCGTTCCCCGGAAGTCCCATCGCTACCAGCTGAACATCCTTCGGGAATTTGAGCGCGATCGCATCGCCGCCGCCGCGGCGCAGCATCAGCCAGACGATGCGGCCTTTGCCGTCGGCGGCGCTCGATAGCAGGCGGATTGCGGGACGAGGGATGTCGATGACAGGCGCCTCGGCGATCCAGCGCCGCCGACCATTATAGGCCATCTTCGCGCCATGCCAGCTGCCGAACCGGTTCCAATCTCCAGGCAAGGGTGCCTGCTTGCTCGCCACCGCCCAATTGGATTTGCCGCGCAGATCGTCACGGACATAGTCGATGGTGAAGGCCCCCGGCCGCTCGGCGCTGGTGCGAGGCATGGCTAGCGCGACGATCCACAGGCCGAGTGCGGCGACGCCCATCGTGAGTAGTGCGATGCGCGGCCGCTCGGCGGGCATCATCTCGATCAGGAATGGCAGCGCGGCTAGCGCAGCCAGCGGCGCCACCGCTGCCAGTGGACCGTCGATCAACAGCATCTCGATCAGCGCCAGCAGTTCGGCGAACATCAGCAGCTGGAGCAGCGCGGCAGCCCAAAATAATGCGGTCGCGAGCGGCGCTGACTTCCCGACGATCAGCATTGCGATGAGCGCGAGCAAAGATGGCGCAAGGAAGAAGATCGTCGCCCCAGGGAGGGCGATGCTGGCCACCGCGCCGACCAGGCCGATAAACAGCCAGCCGGCGATGCGCAGTCGCTCGCGATCGATACCCAGGGTAAAGCGGACCAGAAGCGCGGCCTCGATCGCCAGCAGCGTCGCGTAGACTGCAAGGTAAGCCACCAGCGGATGCGCGCGCCAATAATCGCCGGCGCGGATAAGGGCTGCGAGTTCGCCAAGCATCGCAGTGGCGACAATGGCTGCCAACACCGCGCCTGCGACGACACCAAACGGACGGCCGAGCGCTTTTCGCCGATAAGCGACGAGCGCCGTTCCGCCCAGGATCGCCGCGAGCAACAGCGCGGCGGCGATCAGCGGCAGCGAGATGAACCCGCGCCCGGCGATATCGGTGAACACGCGCCTGCCCTCGCCTCGCGCAACTTGGTCCGCGGCAAGGACCTTTGTCGCGGCTAGGACTTCGCTACCGAGGTGATACAGGCTTGCTCGGTTGAGCGCCTCGAGCGTGTCGCCGGGGCTGTGGTAGCGGGTCTCGTTGCCGATGATCGAGTAGCTGAGCGTCTTCCATCCGCGTTCCTTGAACACGGTGACGTCGGTCGTGTTGGGGATCAGCCTGGCAAAGTCTGTGCTGATCGAATTGGCGTAAGGCCGGATCGTCGCGCGGGCATAGTCGGCGAGCGCTGGTCCGTTGGGGTCACTGGTCTCGAACATCAGTGCCGGGCCATTGACCCCTCGAGCCTCGATGTTGATCTGTGTGTCGACTTCGCGCGCCAGCGGGTCGCCCTCGACGAATGCGCGGGCACCGTTGAGACCAAATTCCTCGCCTTCGTTGAACAGCAAAGTGACGGGCCGCGCGGGCGGAGCTGCACGAAGCTGTGCCCCGATTTCGAGCATCGCCGCGACCCCGATGCCGTCGTCCGCCGCGCCTGGCCCCGTCGGCGTGCTGTCATAATGGGAATTGATGAGAAGGCGGCGGCCGTGAGGCGGTCCGATCGAAACGACGACATTGCGCGTCAGGCTGCAGCTGACGGAGCGCGATTTGGGCGTGCCGTTGCAATCCATCCGCTCACGAACCTGCGGCGTCAGCCCCAACGCCCGAAGCTCGGCCATGAGGCGGCCGCGGACGGCGTCATTGGCTGCGCTATCGACGGGATGAGCCCGCTGGTCGCCCAGGATTCGGGCCAGCCGCGCGGCGGCACGAGCGCTGTCGAAGTCCGTCACGGCAGTCTGGGCGGGCGGAGACGGCGGCCGGATCAGGGCGTCTTTGGCACCAAACGCCAGCATCAGCCCTGCAAAGGCCATCAACAGGGCAAGCTGGCGTACCCGATCCCGCATATCTTCCCCCGTGGCGCCTTGCGCGGCAATTGACTTTGCCGCCTTCGCACCTAGGTGCACCTCTTCACACGAATGGAGTGGTCATGGCCATTGGATATCGGGTCGTCGTAGTCGGCGCGACCGGCACCGTCGGGCGCGAAATCCTCAATGTGCTCGCCGAACGGCAGTTTCCGCTGGCCGAGGTGGCCGCGGTCGCTTCGTCGCGGTCGACCGGCGACATCGTCGACTTCGGCGAGGCCGGAGAGACGCTCAAGGTCCAGAACATCGAGCATTTCGATTTTGCCGGGTGGGACATCGCGTTGTTCGCCGCGGGGTCGGAAGCCAGCCGCCAGCACATCCCGCGCGCTGCCAAGGCGGGCTGCATCTGCATCGACAATAGCTCATTGTATCGGATGGACCCCGACGTTCCCCTGATCGTGCCGGAAGTAAACCCCGAAGCGATCGTCGGCTATTCGAAGAAGAACATCATCGCCAACCCCAACTGCTCGACCGCGCAGATGGTCGTCGCGCTGAAGCCGCTCCACGACAAAGCGACCATCAAACGGGTGGTCGTCGCGACCTACCAATCGGTGTCGGGCGCGGGCAAAGCCGGGATGGACGAACTTTTCGAGCAGTCGCGCAACATCTTCGTCGGCGATTCCAACGAGCCCAGGCATTTCACCAAACAGATCGCGTTCAACGTCATCCCGCACATCGACGCCTTCCTCGACGACGGGTCGACAAAGGAAGAATGGAAGATGGTGGTCGAGACCAAGAAGATCCTCGGCTCCAAGATCAAGGTCACTGCGACCTGCGTCCGCGTGCCGGTGTTCGTCGGCCATTCCGAAGCGATCAACATCGAATTCGAGAATGAGATCAGCGCAGTCGAGGCGCGCGCCATCCTGCGCGAGGCGCCGGGCATCATGCTGGTCGATAAGCCCGAAGATGGCGGCTACGTTACGCCGGTCGAATGCGTCGGCGATTATGCCACTTTCGTCAGCCGGGTGCGCGAGGATCCGACGGTCGACAACGGCCTGTCGATCTGGGTGGTCAGCGACAATCTGCGCAAGGGCGCCGCGCTAAACGCGGTCCAGATCGCCGAACTGCTCGGCCGCAAGCATCTGCAGAAAGCGGCCTAACCGATCGGATAAGCGTCGATCGCGCTGAACAGGGTGGTCAGCGCGGCGCGCTCGTCCTTGGTGAGCTCCGGCCGCCAGATCTCGAACAGCAGGACCACACGGGTTTCGCCGCTGTCGTTCCACGCCTCATGCTCCATGCTATCGTCGAAAATCATCGTTTTGCCGGCTTCGACTGCTCGCGTTTCGCTGCCGACGCGGAGGCGGCAGTCGGGCGGCACGATCAGGGGCAAATGGCAGATCAGCCGCGTGTTGAGCATGCCATTGTGCGGCGGGATATGGGTGCCGGGCTCCAGCACCGAGAATAACGCCATGGGGCCGCGCCCGGCGATGCGCGAGATCGGCAGGGCTTGTAACGCGGCCATCGTCGCCGGGCAGCGCGCGGCATTGGCCGGATGCGGCTGACCGCGCTCGTAAAGATGGAAGGCACTCCATCGGGGGTCGGCGAGAAGGGCGTGGTCGCGTTGGGGGCGATCGGCATCGGGCTGGATATAGGGGGTCAGGCTGTCGCGATCCTCGAGGATGGCGTCGAGCTCGGCGCGGATCGCCGGGATCTGCGACTCCAGTTGCGGTACCCAGTCGAATTCCTCGCGCTCGTAGAAATAGCGCTGGGGCAGGCCGGGGAAATAGAAGCTCGTCGGCTGTTGCAGGTACAGTTCCTCGCGACCGGTGAGGAGGTCGATGGCCTGCTTCAACCTTGGCGGACGCGCCGCCGGCGGAACCGCCTGATCGAGATGCGCTTCGAACCGCGCATTGCTCGCCGTGACTTGCTGCTCGGCGCGCTTGAGCCGCTCGATGAGGTCCGGCGGCAGATTGGCGTATGTCGCCGCGGCATTGAGCGCGGCGGTGAAAAAGCTTGCGGCGCCGCGGTCGTCTCCCGCCTCGGCCAGCAGATCGCCTTTCATCAGCATGGCGTAAGGGTTGCGCGGGTCGAGGGCGAGCACCTGATCGAGCGCCGCTTTGCTCGCCGCCACATCCTTTTGCGCGACGCAGGTCTGGGCCAGCAGAAGCCAGCCCTGGGCGCTGGACGTGCCGCTCGCCGTGACCTCCTCAAAAGCCGTGCGGGCGCTGGCCAGGTCTCCGCGCTGGAGCGCCGCGACGCCTTCGCGCCCGATCGCATTATAATCCTTGGTCACCGCTTCCCTCGTGCCGCCAGATTGCATTAGCATGGCCCAATGACCGACAATCCCAAGACAGACAATGCCATGAGCGGCGGCTGCGCCTGCGGCCGCGTGCGCTTCGCCGCCCAGGTCGCCGACGACGAGGCCTATCTGTGCCACTGCCGGATGTGCCAGCGCGCGACCGGTTCGGTGTCGATCGCGTTCAAGAATGTGAAGCAGGCGGATGTCGCCTGGAAACATGAGCCCGACTGGTACGACAGCTCGCCGATCGCGCGCCGCCCCTATTGCCGGGAATGTGGCACTTCACTGGGCTTCATGTTCAAGGATGGCAGCGAGAAGATGGACCTGACCGTTGCCGCCTTCGACGACCCGTCGCGGTTCAAGCCGACCAGCCATTTCGGGGTGGAGAGCATGCACCGCCAGTGGATCAACACCGACGGCCTGCGCGAGCTGCGCAGTGACGAGCACAAGCCATTGATCGAGAAATGGGTCGCGGCCGCCGGCAAGATGCCCGACTGATGGCTGTCACCATGCATTACTGGAACGCGTCGGATGGGGTCGAGCTCGCGTGGCGCGAGATCGGCGATGGGCAGGCAGTGATCCTCCTCCACGGACTGTTTTCCGATGCCGAGATGAACTGGATCAAGTTCGGCCACGCCGACGCAATCGCCGCTCGCGGTTTCCGGGTGATCATGCCGGATCTTCGCGCTCACGGGCTGAGCGCCAAGCCGCATGATCCCGCCGCTTATCCCCGAGGCATACTTTCGCGCGACCTTGTTGAGTTGGTCGACCATCTTGGGGTCAGGATTTTCGACCTCGGCGGCTACTCGCTTGGCGCGCGAACGACGGTTCAGGCGGTGGGAGAGGGGCTGAAGCCGCGCCGCGCGATCCTTGGCGGGATGGGCTATGAAGGTCTCGCCGGTTGGCAGCGGCGGCGGGTCTTTTTCGACGAGGCGATCGCTCAGTTCGACTCAGCCCCTCGAGGCGACCCGCACTGGTTGGCGATCCAGTTCATGAAAACGATGAAGATCGATCGCGTCGCCGCGGCGTTGCTGCTCGAAACCTTCGAGGATGCGCATCCCGATTGGCTTCTTGCCTTTGTCATGCCGACCTTGGTGGTGTGCGGCGTTGCCGATCATGACAATGGTTCGGCGCTGAAACTTGCCGAGGCGCTGCCCGATGCAACTTACGCCGAGGTCCCCGGAACGCATATGAGTTCGGTCACCGAGCCCGCGATGGGAATGGCGATGGCAGACTTTTTGGCCGCTGCCTGAGGCGCCTTCTTGACCGCAGCCGCGCCAGCCTTCAGGTCGAGATCATAAAAAAAGAAACAAATTCAGGACGAGGATGCATCTCATGAAATTTGCCGCTTCCGTTTCTCTGGCCGCGCTCGCGCTCGCCAGCTGCGCCACTACCCCAGCCGCCGAGGCGCCAATCGTGCCGATCGCACCGGTTGCTGCCGCCGTGCCTGCGCGAACACCGGAAGGTGCGCGCGAATTCGTCGCCGCGGTCGAAAAGGACTTGTTCGACTTCTCGGTGATCGGCGGTCGCGCCGCTTGGGTCAATGCCACCTACATCAATGACGATACCGACGCGCTGGCGGCCTATTTCGGCACTATCGGCACCGAAAAGGGCGTCAAATATGCGATCGAGGCGGCCAAGTGGGCTCAGGTCCCGGGCCTCGATTACGATACCGCGCGCAAGCTCAACATCCTGCGCGGAGTATTGGTACTAGCCGCGCCGACTACCCCGCCGGAAGCCGCGACCGAACTCAACACCATCGCTACCCGGCTCCAGTCTACCTACGGCAAGGGCCGCGCCAGCCTGCACGGCAAGCCTTTGACCGGCGACGACGTCGAAGCGATGATGGGCACCAACCGCAACCCCGCCGAACTCGCCGAAATGTGGAAGACGTGGCACGAGAACGTCGGCCGGCCGATGCGCGGCGACTATGCGCATATGGTCGAGATCGCCAACCTGGGCGCCAAGGAGCTCGGTTACGACGACACCGGGGCGATGTGGCGATCACAGTATGACATGAGCCCGCAGGAATTCTCGGCGATGTACGAGCGGCTGTGGAGCGAGGTGAAGCCGCTGTACGACGAATTGCATTGCTACACGCGGACGAAGCTCAATCAGAAATATGGCAATGCGGTCCAGCCGGCCAGCGGCCCCATCCGTGCCGATCTGCTTGGCAACATGTGGGCACAGGAATGGGGCAACATCTATGATGTGGTCGCCCCCAAGGGCGCGGGCGACATCGGCTATGACGTGACCGACCTTCTCAAGAAGAAGGGCTACACGCCCGACAAGATGGTGCACACGGGAGAGGCCTTTTACACCTCGCTCGGCTTCCCGGCCCTGCCGGCGAGCTTCTGGCAACGGTCGCAAATCACGCGCCCGCGCGACCGCGAAGTCATTTGCCACGCCTCCGCCTGGGACGTCGACAACAAGGATGACCTGCGCATCAAGATGTGCACCAAGGTCAACGCGGATGACTTCGTCACCATCCACCATGAGCTTGGCCACAATTTCTATCAGCGGGCCTATAATCAGAACCCGTATCTTTACATGAATGGCGCCAACGACGGCTTCCACGAAGCGATCGGCGATTTCATCGCTTTGTCGGTGACCCCCGAATATCTGGTGCAGATCGG
>DATHFE010000111.1:0-2020 GCA_035318245.1 Sphingomicrobium sp.
CAGCAGGAATCCCTTGGCGCGAGCGATCGCCGCATAGGCCTTGAATGCATCGGGAGTGACGAATTCCTCGACCTTGGCGTGCTTGGGTGTCGGCTGGAGATATTGACCCATGGTCAGGAAATCGACGCCCGCCGAGCGCATGTCGTCCATCACCTGGTGAACCTCGAGGCGTTGCTCGCCCAGGCCGACCATCACTCCGGACTTGGTGAAGATGTGCGGCGCCTGGCGCTTGACGCTTTCGAGCAGGCGCAGCGAGGCATAGTAGCGCGCGCCCGGCCGGATCGTCGGATAGAGCCGCGGCACGGTCTCAAGGTTGTGGTTGTAGACGTCGGGGCCCGCCTCGACGATCGCGGCCACTGCGCTGTCCGGCTTGTTGCGGAAGTCGGGGGTCAGGATTTCGATCGTGGTGCCCGGCGTTTCGCGGCGCAGCGCCTGGATCACCTTGACGAACTGGCTCGCCCCGCCGTCGGACAAATCGTCGCGGTCGACCGAAGTGACGACGATATGCTCAAGCCCCAGCGCCGCCGCGGCCGCGGCGGTGTGCTCGGGCTCGAGCGGATCGACCGCACGCGGCATGCCGGTCTTGACGTTGCAGAAGGCGCAAGCCCGGGTACAGGTGTCACCAAGGATCATCACCGTGGCGTGCTTCTTGGTCCAGCATTCGCCGATGTTCGGGCAGGCCGCTTCCTCGCACACCGTAGCGAGGTTGAGGCTGCGCATCAGCTTCTTGGTCTCTGCATAGCCAGCGCTGGTCGGCGCTTTCACCCGGATCCAGTCGGGTTTGCGCTGCCTTGGCGCGGCGGGTTGCTGGGCAAGCGTCTCGGTCATTGCGGCCAGATAGCGATTGGCGGCCCCGCTTGCCACCCCTGACGCTGCTGACTAACGGATGCGCCCAGACCAAGGGAGTGAAGCGTGGCGGGATTCGACGCATTGATGGCGGGCTATCGCCGCTTTCGCACCGACCGCTGGGAAAGTGAAAAACCGCGCTGGCGTGAGCTCGCCGAAGGCCAGGCTCCGCACGCTATCGTCATCGCCTGCTGCGACAGCCGCACCGATCCCGCGACCATTTTCGATGCCCATCCCGGCGAGATTTTCGTCGTCCGCAACGTCGCCAATCTCGTTCCGCCGTTCGAAACCGGCGGTGGGCGCCACGGCGTCTCCGCCGCGCTAGAGTTTGGGGTAACCCAGCTCGAAGTCTCCGAAATTGTCGTCATGGGTCATGAGCGGTGCGGCGGGATCGAGGCGGCGCTGACCGGCCGGTTCCGCGGCGCGCCTGAGGGCGAAGGCGGGTTCATCGCCCGCTGGATGGATCAAATCGACGCCAGAAGCGCGGCCATCGCTGCCGAGCATGGCACTGGCCAGGAAGCCGCGCGCCTATTGGAAGAAGAGGCGATCCGCCAGTCGGTTACCAATTTGCGCACCTTCCCGTTCGTCGCCGAGCGCGAAGCGGCAGGAAAACTCGAAATTCTCGGCTGCCATTTCGCGTTTGCCGACGGCTGCCTTTACGTGCTCGACGAGGCGGACGGTGAGTTCCGCCCCGCCTGAGCGATCAGCCTAGCAGCGAACCCTATAGTCGTAGGTCGGGTTGCCGTAGCGATCGACATAATAGCAATATCCCCGTGTATCGCGGTAATATTGCCTGTTGTTGACCACTGCGCCCAAAACCGCGCCGGCGATGCCGCCGACGATCGCACCCGTCACCGGATTGACCCCGGGCAGCACCGCGCCGGCGACCGCCCCGCCGACCGCGCCGATGGCGCCGCCAGCCACCGCCCCTTCGGCCTGGCGGTTCCGCTCGTAGCCGTTGTTATAGCCGTTGTTATATCCGTCGTTATTATAGGGGTCGTTGTAACCGTAGGGCGTGGTCGCACAGCCCGACACCGCGATACTCGCGGCCACGGCCGTCAGATAAAATTTTCTCATTGTCCGGTCCCTTGCTACTCATGAGCCCGTTGCTCTGTTGGTATAGTGCTTGAGACGGCAAATCGTTCCGGCTGCGAGACGCTATGAAACGACTAAA
>DATHFE010000112.1:0-2403 GCA_035318245.1 Sphingomicrobium sp.
CGGGACCAGCGGAACGCGTGATGCGCTGGGCGAGCTGATTCTCACCCCGCCGTGCGAAGCCAATGCCTCGATGGCTGCGATGAAGAAGGCCGACGAAGCCAAGTTCAAGGCGATCTGCACCGGCGTCCGCACCGACGGCGCCTATATCGAAGCCGGCGAGAACGATAACCTCATCGTCCAGAAGCTCGAAGCCAATCCGGGAACGCTGGGCATCTTCGGTTACAGCTTCCTCGAAGAGAATGCGGCCAAACTGAAGGGCGTCACGATCAACGGCGTGGCACCGACCTATCAAACGATCAGCAGCTTCCAATATCCCGGCGCGCGGCCGCTCTATGTCTATGTGAAGAATGCCCATGCCCGCGCAATCCCGGCGATCCGCGCGTTCGTCGCGGAATTCACCAAGGAAAGCGCGTTCGGTCCCAAGGGCTATCTGCTGCAGTCGGGCTTGGTCGCGGCGCCGAACAATATCCGGGCACGCAGCCAGGCGGCGGCGCGGACGCTGTCGCCGCTCAATCTTGCAAGCTTGAAATAATCCAACACATCGAGCGCGCTTGCCGATTGGCGGGCGCGCAAGGGCTTCCGGCACACGGCCGGAGGCGGGGCAAAAGAGGGACATCAAATGACCAAGGCTTTTACTCGCGTGCTACTCGGTAGCAGCGCGCTTTTCTGGGCAACCACCGCGATGGCGCAAGATCCGGCGCCTCAGCCGGCCGAAAGTGCCGAGCCCGACCAGTCGGACGCGACCGCCGATGCGGCGATCGCCGAGGCGGGGCAAGTTGACGACGCGGCCGCGAAGATTGAATTGCTCCAGGCGCAGGTAGAGGCGCTCCAGGAAGCGCTCGAACAGGTCAAGGCCTCGGTTGTGAAGGCAACACCGTCGTGGAAGGGCGGACCTGAATGGGCCGACAAGGAATCGGGCTTCAGCTTCAAGCCCAAGGGCTTCATGCAATTCGATGCCGGCTATGTCGGCTTCCCCAATGGCGATGAATTGCGCGGTACGCAGGCCGGCATCAATTATAACAACTTGGGCTTCAACACCCGCGCGCGCCGTCTCGTATTTGGCGCCGAAGGCGGCCTGCCGGGCGGCTTCAAATACAAGGCCGAATTCAACTTTGCGCAAGGCACCGTCGATTATGAGGATATCCTCCTCAGCTACGACTTCGCCAAAGTTCCGCTGACTGTCACCGTCGGCAATTTCTATCCCTACAGCAGCCTTGAAACGGTGACCTCGTCGCGCCTCGGCTCGATGCTTGAGCGGGCCAGCTTCACCGACGCGTTCAACTACAACCGCCGCCTTGGCATCGGGCTCAGCCTGGTGGACAAGAAGGCCGATCGCTACACCTTGTCGGGCGGCATTTTCTCCACCGTCATCAACGATGCCAGCTTCATCCGGACCGGCTGGGAAGCTTCGCTCCGCGGAACCTATACGCCGCCGCTCATGGGGGGCTTCCTCCATTTGGGTGCAAGCGTCCATCACAGGGTCAACAATCAGGAAGCTCTGGCCCAGCAATATCGCTCGCGTCCTCTGACCCAGATCACCGATGTGCGTTTCGTCGACACCGGCAATATTGCGGCGCGCGGCGACGACGCCGTCGGCCTCGAACTGGGCGGCGTGTTCAAGTCGTTCCATTTCGCGGCTGAGGGGCAAAAGCTTTGGGTGAATCACGCGTTCAGCGCGACTGACGTGCTCAACGATCCGGAGGATAACGATACCATCCCGGGCAGCACAGTCAGGCTTAACGGCAATCCATCGTTCGAGGGCGGCTATTTTGAGCTCGGCTATTATTTCACCGGTGAAAGCCGCGGCTACAAGGGCGGCAAGTGGGACCGCACCAAGGTCCTCAAGCCGTTCGACAAGGGCGGTTGGGGCGCGATCCAGCTCAACGGCCGCATCGACTATTTGAACCTCAACGATTCCGTCGGAAATGCCGGCGCCAACCTTGCCGTCGCCAATCCGAATTACGTCAACGGCGGCAAGCAACTGGGCTATCAGGTCAGCGTGATCTGGAACCCGATGGATTATCTGCGTTTCATGGCACAGTACGGCCACCTCGATGTCACCGGCGGCCCGCGCGCCATTTCGCCCTTATTCTCGCCAGTGGACACCACGCCGATCAACAAGCGCGACTATAACGTCGATACCGCCGCGGTCCGCGCCCAGCTCGAATTCTAACTCCGAATTCTCCCAGGAAGGCCCCTTCGCTAAGCTGGCGGAAGGGGCCTTTCGCTTATTCGGCGGGTGGCGAGCCGACCGGGCGCGGACGCGCTTCCTCGTCGATCGCGACGAAGGTGAACAGGCCCTCGGTCACCTTGACCCTGACCTCCCCCCGGTCGCGCCAGGCCATCACTTCGATGCGGACCTTCATCGACGTTCGGCCCACGCTTTCGACCTCCGCGTAGACC
>DATHFE010000113.1:0-4629 GCA_035318245.1 Sphingomicrobium sp.
GCGCGGTCGGCTAACGCGCCGGATATTGCGGTGAAGGACATGATAATGCGGTTCGTGCGCGGAGTTTGGAAGCTTCTGGTCGGCATCAAGGACGCGCTCGTCCTGATTTTCATGCTGCTGTTTTTCGGGCTCCTCTATGCCGGCTTGAAGGCGGAGCCCAGGCCGGTCGGGCAAGGCGTCCTGCTGGTCGACCTAGACGGCACGGTGGTCGAGCAACCGTCGAAGCCGACCGCCAGCGAGTTCCTTTCCGGCCAGGATAACCGGCTGCACGAATATCGCCTGCGCGACCTCGTCGCGGCGCTCGACGCCGCCCAGGACGACGACCGCATCAAGGCGGTCGCATTGGACCTCGACGGCTTCCTCGGCGGCGGCCAGTCGGCGATGAGCGACCTCGGCGCCGCGGTCCGGCGGCTGCGCGCTTCGGGGAAGCCGGTCGCGGCCTACGCCACCGGCTACTCCGACGACGGCTACCAGATTGCCTCCAACGCCTCGGAAATCTGGCTCAACCCGCTGGGCGCGGTGGTCCTCGCCGGGCCGGGCCGGCAGAACCTTTATTACAAGGGCTTGCTCGATAAGTTGGGGATCACCGCCAACGTCTATCGCGTCGGCACCTACAAATCGGCGGTCGAGCCCTACATCCGCAACGACATGTCGCCCGAAGCGAGGCAGGCCGCGCAGGCGCTCGGCGGAGCCTTGCTCGAGACATGGCGCGAGGACGTCACCAAGGCGCGGCCGCAGGCGGCGGTCGATGCCTATATGCGCGATACCGCCGGCGCGGTCGCCGCGGCCGGTGGCGACATGCCCAAGGCGGCGCTGGCGGCGAAACTGGTCGACAAGGTCGCCGACCGGCGCGGTTTCGAAGCACGGCTGGCCGAACTCGGCGGCAAGGACGACAATGCCAAGGGCGGGTACCAGAAGGTCAAGCTCGACTCGTTCATCGACGACGCGGTCGACACCAGCCCCGACGGGCCGATCGGAATCGTCACCATCGCCGGCGAGATCGTCGACGGCAAGGCGCCGGCCGGAACCGCTGGCGGCGACAGCATCGCCGAGGCGATCGATAAGGGCGTTCGCCGCAAAAATCTGAAGGCGTTGGTCGTCCGGATCGACAGTCCGGGCGGGTCGGTCATGGCGTCGGAGCGCATCCGCCAGGCGATCCTTGCCGCCAAGGAAAGGAAATTGCCGATCGTCGTGTCGATGGGCAGCGTCGCCGCGTCGGGCGGTTATTGGGTCGCGACGCCAGGCGATTTCATCTTCGCCGAGCCGTCGACGATCACCGGGTCGATCGGAGTGTTCGGTATCTTGCCGAGCTTCCAGGGCGCGATGGCCAAGCTCGGGCTTGGTGCCGACGGGATCAAGACCACGCCGCTGTCGGGCGAACCCGATCTGCTCCACGGGCCGAACCCCGAAAGTGCCAAGCTGATCCAGACCGGGGTCGAAAGCATTTACGGCAAGTTCCTCGGCATCGTCGCGAATTCGCGGCACAAGACGCCCGCCGACATCGACCGGATCGCCCAGGGCCGCGTATGGGACGGCGGGACAGCGCGTCAGCTGGGCCTGGTCGACGGCTTCGGCAATATCGACGACGCGATCGCCAAGGCGGCGCAATTGGCCAAATTGGGCGACGAACGGGACGTGACCTATCTCGAACGACCCGAAAGTTTCCGCGATTCGATCCTCGAAATGATCGCCGGCGAGGAAGAAGGGTCCAATCCGCCCGACGCCTTCGCCATATTGAAGGCGGCACCTGAAACCGCGATCCTGTCGGCGATCGCCGAGGTTCGGTCGATCCTGTCGGGCCCGTCGATCCAGGTTCGCTGCCTGGAATGCCCGCCGGTCGCCCCGGCGCGGATCACAGCGGCCGACACTGGGATGTTGGCCAAGATGATTGGCTGGCTGGCGGGTTAAGGTTTGTTGCGGCGCTTGATCGTCAAGGGCAGAAGCACCAGCGCGAGGAAGGTCGTCATTAGCGTGGCTACGCCGAAGACGATGATCCACGGATTGTGGGTGTCCTCGCGCGTCTGCAGGTCCATGATGTGGAGTCCCCACATCCAGTCGTAGAAGCGCCAGAAGCGGGTTCGCCGGGCGACGACCTCGCCATTCGCGGCGTCGACGTAGAAATGCGTCCCGTCGCTCATCGCCACCTGCCAGGTAGCAATCGGCTTGCGGAGGTCGAGCGGCGGTTTGTCCGGGTCGGTGCGGGTGACGCTCGCGACCTTCGCCGTGCCTTTATAGCGCGCCGTCACCTCTCGCGCGGCATCGGCCGCGGAGTAGCCAGGAAGTAGCTGCCCGCTTGCCGGGTCGGCCAGGCGGCTGCCGCCGTCGGCGAAGCGCAGCACCCAGCGCGGGCCCGGGGCGCGCGGTTCGATCGTCAGGCTCTTCAAACCGCGCCCCTCGACCCGCGGCGCGATCGGGGCGGTGGCCAATTCGAATGGCGCCGGATCGGCGAGCAGCGCGGTGCCCCGCACCTCCTCGATCGGTTTCCACACCATGACGACGCCCGACAGCGTCCAGAACAGCATCGGCACGCCGATCAGCCAGCCCAGCCAGATATGGTAGCGCCGCAGCGAGTGGCGAAGCCGCAGCCGGTCAGCCATGCTTAGATGTGGATCGGCTTGCCGGTGACAGCCATCGCCGCTTCCTTCAGCGCCTCATTGTGCGTCGGATGGGCGTGGCAGGTGTAGGCGATGTCTTCGGATGTGGCGCCGAATTCCATCGCCTGCGCCGCCTGGGCGATCATCGTTCCGGCCACGCTCGCGATCATCCAGACGCCGAGCACGCGATCGGTCTTGGCGTCGGCGACGACCTTCACGAAACCGTCGGGCTCATGGTTGGTCTTGGCGCGGCTGTTGGCGAGCATCGGGAATTTGCCGACCTTGACCTCGCCCCGTTCCCTGGCTTGCTCCTCGGTCAGGCCGACGCCGGAGATTTCGGGCATGGTATAGACCACGCTGGGAATGACATCGTGGTTCACGATGCCGGTCAGGCCGGCGATATTCTCCGCAACCGCGATGCCTTCGTCCTCGGCCTTGTGGGCCAGCATCGGGCCGGGGATGACGTCGCCGATCGCCCACACGCCCGCGACCTTGGTGCGGAAGTCATGGTCGGTCTCGATCTGGCCGCGCTGGTTCAGCTCCAGCCCGATCTTGCCGAGGCCAAGCCCGTCGGTGTTGGGGCGGCGGCCGATCGAGACCAGCACGCAATCGGCGTCAATCGTCTCGGCTGCGCCGCCGGCGGCGGGTTCCATGGTCAGCGTGGCCTTATCGCCGCTCACCTTCACCCCGGTCACCTTGGTGCTCAGCTTGAACTCGATGCCCTGCTTCTTGAAGATCTTGTTGGCCTCCTTGCGGACATCGCCGTCGAAGCCGGGAAGGATCTGGTCGAGGAATTCGACACAGGTGACCTTGGCGCCGAGCCGCCGCCAGACCGACCCAAGCTCCAGCCCGATCACGCCGGCGCCGATCACGACCATATCCTTGGGCACTTTCGGCAATTCCAGCGCGCCCGTGGAATCGACCACGACATTCTGGTCGATCTCGATTCCCGGCAACGGAGTGACCGATGATCCGGTGGCGATGACGATATTCTTGGCGGTGACAATGCGGTCGCCGACCTTGACGCTGTTGGCGCTGTCGAAGCTGGCATAGCCCTTCAGCCATTCGACCTTGTTTTTCTTGAACAGGAATTCGATGCCGCCGGTCAGCTGCTTGACCGCGTCGAGCCGCTGGCCGTGCATCGTGTCGAGGTCGAGCTCCGGGCTGACCTTGATCCCAAGCTTGGCCATGGCGCCACCCGCCGCCGCCTCGAAATATTCCGAGGCGTGCAGCATCGCCTTCGACGGGATGCAGCCGACATTGAGGCAGGTGCCGCCCAGCGTCTCACGCCCTTCGGCGCACGCGGTCTTGAGCCCCAATTGCGCCGCGCGGATCGCCGCGACATAGCCGCCGGGGCCGGAGCCGATCACCAGGACGTCGAAATCGAAATCAGCCATTATTTATCAGTCCTTACAGATCGATCAGCAGGCGCGTCGGGTCCTCGATCGCTTCCTTGACGCGGACGAGGAAGGTGACCGCCTCGCGGCCGTCGATCAGGCGGTGGTCGTAGCTCAATGCGAGATACATCATCGGGCGGGCGACGATCTGGCCGTCCTTGACTACCGGCCGCTCCTCGATCCGGTGCATGCCGAGCACCGCCGACTGCGGCGGGTTGATGATCGGGGTCGAGAGCAGGGACCCAAACACCCCGCCGTTGGAAATGGTGAAGGTGCCGCCCTTCATGTCGTCGAGCCCCAGCGTGCCGTCCTTGGCCTTCTTGCCGAACGCGGCGATCGCCTGCTCGATCTCGGCGAAACTCATCGCGTCGGCGTTGCGCACGACCGGGACGACCAGGCCCTTGGGGCTGGACACTGCGACCGAGACGTCGAGGTAATTGTGATAGACGATGTCGTCGCCTTCCAGGCTGGCGTTGACCGCCGGTACGTCGCGCGCGGCGAGCGCCACCGCTTTGACGAAAAAGCCCATGAAGCCGAGGCGGATGCCGTGCTTCTTCTCGAACAAATCCTTGTAGCGGGCGCGGGCGTCGATCACCGCCGACATGTCGACATCGTTGAAGGTGGTCAGGATCGCCGCG
>DATHFE010000114.1:0-14245 GCA_035318245.1 Sphingomicrobium sp.
ACCGCTTCTACAGCTACGGCGATGCGAGCTTGCTGCTGCCGCGTCAGAACTAATGTCCGTTATCGATCATTGCGGACACTGGCGCTCGCATGCGGTGCCACAGTGGATGGGCGTAGATTGGAAGCGGCGGGCTTGGGGCCACGCTCATTTACCCATGAACCTGATGATTTGCTCGGCGACGGCGCGGGGGGCTTCTTCGGGCATATAGTGCCCACAGCCAGCAAACACAGCACTCCGCACATCGGCCGCGACTAAGCGCATCGTGTCGAGCAGCATTGCTCCGCCTCCGCTCTCCGCGCCGACAGCGAGTACCGGCATGGCGAGCTTGCGCTCGGCGCGCGCCCGAGTTTGCGCGATTCCTTCAGACCCGAGAGTGTGTCGTTGGTAGGAAAGCGCCGCCCGCGTCGCGCCGGGGGCGGCGTTAACGCGCACATACTCATCGAGATCCGCCGGCGTGATCGTCCAGGGACGAGTGGATTTGTTCCTGAACAGCCAAGTCAGCAACTCCCGCTCGCGTCCCTGCAGCAGGATCTCCGGCAGGTCATCGAGACGGTTGAAGGCCAAGTGCCAGGTCTTCACATTCGCCTCCGCCGAGGGAATGCCGGCCGGAGGCGGCGGGGAGATGCCGGGCAGCGCCGCGTCGAACACGGCGAGCCGCTTCACGTCGCCCGGCCATTCGGCCGCATAGGCATAGCCGATCCAGGTGCCCATATCGTGACCGACAATGTCGACAGGCCCGTTCTCCGTCAGTCTCAGCGCCTCGACGAAACCATGAAGCTCGGCGGCCACGGTGCGCATCTCGTAGCCAGAGGCAGGCCGATCGGAGTCGCCCATGCCGCGCGGGTCGAGTGCGATCACGCGCCGGCCGGCCTTGGCGAGCAGCGGCATCACATAACGCCATGCGTACCAGCTCTGCGGCCAGCCGGGCAGCAGCAGGATCGGCGCGCCGCTGCCGCCTTCGACGAAATGCAACCCCACGCCGTTGATAACGACGGTATCGTGGTGGAACTGCGTCCAGAACGTCGCAGGGTCGAAGGGCGGCATCGTGTCCGCGGCGGTGGTTTGAACGATGTCATGCGTCATGCTGTACTCCTGGTCCGTTCCATATAGAAAGTGAACTCTTCCAAATTAGGCGAATGTTCAGTCGAGCAGCTTCAACGCGCTGTCGACGAGACTCGCCATCTCCTCACGGGAGCGGCCGGTCTTGCCCAGGACACGCATTCCCTGCACCACGCAGAGCAGCAGGCGGGCGGTGGTGGTGGCATCGACCCGCGAGGAAACGGAGCCATCTTCCTGTCCCTCTCGAATGAACTCGGCGAGACGCCTCTCTTGGCTCGCGAGCACGGTGGCGACGCGCTTCGCCATTTCGGGATCGGAGCTTGCGAGATCGACAGCGCTGCCCACGACGAGGCAGCCGCGCCGGCCGGCCTTGCCGTGGCTGTATTCGGCATAGACGGCGAGTGTGGCCCTGACCTTGCCGCGTCCGGTTCGTGTGTTTGCCAGCTCCTGCGCCAGCCGCTCGCTGCGCAGCATGACGTAGCGCTCGAACGCGGTCAGGAAGACGCCGCGCTTGTCGCGGAAGGCCTTGTAGAGGCTGCCCTCGGCGATCTCCATCGCAGCCGTGAGTTTGCCGAGCGAGGTGGCGTGATAGCCGTTCTCGCTGAACGTGCCGATGGCCTTGTCCAGCGCCTGATCGAGATCGAACTCCCGGGGGCGTCCGGGACTGCGAGGCCCCTGATGAGGTGCGGCTGATCTGTCCATGGTCAGGATAATAGGAAGAGATTACTTCCCAATCAAGCCTGATGGCCCTTGATCGGTCTTCCGGAATGTCCGCTTTCCACCCATTGCGAACTTAGATATCACCCGCGAAATAGCCCCATAGCAATCGCGCGGTCAGGCCGAGCGAAATCAGCACCAGCAGCGGCCGGATCAGCCGCGCGCCGAACTTGAGCGCGGTGTGGGAGCCCAGATGGCCGCCGAGCATCGCCCCGGCCGCCATGCACAGGCCCAGCGCCCACAGCATCTGCCCGCCGAGCGCGAACAGCAGGACGCTGGCGACATTGCTGGTGAAATTGAACAATTTCGTCAGCGCGGTCGCCTTGGTCAGGCCGTAGCCGCGCAGTGCCACCAGGCTGGTCGTGAAAAAGGTCCCGGTGCCCGGGCCGAAGAAGCCGTCGTAGAATCCGATTGTTCCGCCAAGCGGCGCATATCCCGCGGAGGATACGCGATGGTGGGCGTCCTCGTCGGTCATGCGCGGCGAGAGCAGGACGTAAATCGCCGCCGCGACCAACAGCACCGGAATGATCAGGTTCAACAGACGTGTCTGGATCAGCTGGACAGTGATGCAGCCCGCCGCCGCGCCGGCGAACACCAGCGCGACCGTCAACCGGTTGCGCCGCCATTCGACCAGGCCCGAGCGCCAATAGTTGCGCAACGCCGTCCCGGTGCCGAACACCGACTGCAACTTGTTGGTGCCGAGCGCCTGCAGCGGCGGCACGCCGCAGAACAAGAGCGCCGGCATCATGATCAGTCCGCCGCCGCCCGCGACGGCGTCGATGAAGCCGGTCAGGACGGCGACGGCGGTGAGCGCGGGGTAAATCCACGGATCGATCATCGCCAGCGCCATGCATCCAGTTGCCGTCATCGGACAAGCCGTTAGAGCGGCTCACGATGACCCGTTTCACCTTCTCGATTTCCGCGACCGATGGCGCGGCGCGGACTGGCGCGATTGCGATGCGGCGCGGGGAGATCCGCACGCCGGCGTTCATGCCGGTTGGGACCGCCGCGACGGTCAAGGCGATGAAGCCCGCCGACGTGCGTGGATCGGGCGCCGACATCATCCTCGGCAACACTTATCATCTGATGCTGAGGCCGGGCGCCGAACGAGTGGCGCGGCTGGGCGGGCTGCACCGTTTCATGGGTTGGGATCGGCCAATCCTGACCGACAGC
Organism: Sphingomicrobium sp.; assembly: GCA_035318245.1. Lineage (GTDB taxonomy): Bacteria > Pseudomonadota > Alphaproteobacteria > Sphingomonadales > Sphingomonadaceae > Sphingomicrobium. The sequence goes on from DATHFE010000114.1 coordinate 2,950, forward strand.
GGCGGCTATCAGGTGATGAGCCTCAGCGAGCTGACAAAAAAAAGCGAGGAGGGGGTGCGTTTCAAGAGCCATCTCGACGGGTCGATGCATATGCTCAGCCCCGAGCGGTCGATCGAGGTGCAGCGTTTGCTCGACGCCGACATTGTCATGGCGTTCGACGAATGCACCCCGTTCCCGGCGACCGAGGGGCAGGCCGAGGCATCGATGGAGCGGTCGATGCGCTGGGCGAAACGGTCGCGCGACGCCTTCGATGCTGACGGCGAGCATGCTGCACGAGCAGCGCTGTTCGGGATCCAGCAGGGGTCGATGTTCGAGCCATTACGTCGCCGCTCGAGCGAGGCGCTGCTCGACATCGGTTTCGACGGCTATGCGATCGGCGGGCTGGCGGTCGGCGAGGGGCAGGCGGAGATGTGCCGCGTGCTCGATTTCGCCGTCGGCATGCTGCCCGCCGACCGGCCGCGCTATTTGATGGGCGTCGGCAAGCCCGACGATATTGTCGAGGCGGTGCGGCGGGGTATCGACATGTTTGATTGCGTGCTGCCGACGCGGTCGGGGCGCACCGGCCAGGCGTTCACAGCCGACGGCCCGATCAACATTCGCAACGCCCGCTTCGCCGAGGATCGTGAGCCATTGGAGCCCGGCTGCCCATGCCCAACCTGCGCCACTTGGGACCGCGCCTACGTCCACCATCTCGTGCGGTCGGCCGAGATCCTCGGCGCGATGTTGATGACCGAGCATAATCTGTGGTTCTTCCAGCGGCTGATGTCCGGATTGCGCGAGGCGATCAGCGGGGAACGGCTGGAGCAGCACGCATCGCTGTTTTTGGCGCGATATCGCGGAGCGGAATGAATGGAGGCGGGGGCGGCTAACAACAACAAGTGGATTGCGCCCCTCGCGCTGATTCTTGCCATTGCGTGGATCATTTGGCTCAACCCGGTCGGTTTTGTCGGCGGCGGGGCCGACGATCTGGAGTATATGAAGGCGGTTCGCTGCTGGGTCGCGGCGGGCGAGCCGTGTCTGGCCCACAATCATTGGGCGACGCGCTGGCCGATCATCGCGCCAATCGCGTTGGTCACCGGGGTGTTGGGCGAGTCCCGGACGACCATTGCCTTGGCGCCACTCGCTTATGCCTGTGCCTCGCTGGCACTGGTGGTGATGATCGGAGATCGCTTGTTCGGGCGCCCGGCGGGTTACATTGCGGCGATCGCCCTGATTCTAACTCCGGCCTATGCGATCCAGACGCTCGAGCCCGCGGCCGATGGAATTGAGCTCGCCTGGCTACTCGCCAGCTTCGCCGCGGCGCTGCTGGCTTACGACAAAAGCTCGCGAAACTGGGCGCTGGGGTCCGGCATCGCGTTGGGCATTGCCGCCCAGACCCGCGACACCAGCCTTGCGATGTTCCCGATCGCCATTGCAGCGATTTTCATGGTGCCGCGCGATCGGCGGCGCCCGATGCTGTGGCTGGTGCCCGGAATGATCCTGCCGATGGCGTTGGAGGCGCTGACCTATTGGGTCGTGGCCGGAGACCCGCTGTGGCGGGTCCGGCTCTCGCTGGGCCATACCCACATCATTTCGGCCGAGCTTCCCGAGGGTTTCGACACGAGCCAGAGCCCATTGTTCAACCCGCACTATATCGCAGCATGGAAGCGCGAAGCGGGGATCAATTGGTTCTGGCCGCTCGATCCGTGGTTGAACCTGCTGGCCGGCTTTCGGGTTGGCTTGAATCTCGTCGCGGCGATCTTGCTCGGACTGCTTTTCACGCGGCGCTTTCTCGATCCGAGATCGCGGCGCTTGCTCGTGCTCATCGTCGGAGCCGCTTTGCTCTATTCGTGGGTGCTGATTTACGCGTTGGCGATCGACCCCAAGTCGCGGATGTTCTTCGTTCTCGCTGCGGCAAGCTCACTGGCGATTGGCGTCCTCGTTGCGCGCGCCTGGCGTGGCGACGGCCGTCAGGGGGTCGTGGCGATCGGGGCGGTAATCATCCCGTTCGCCTCGCTGATCGTCGCGATCCAGGCCCAAACCCGCTCGAGCGAGCACGCAGCCGCGGCCTGGATACGACAGTACCCCGGGCAGATCGAAGTCGACCCGTCGTCACGAAATTATCTGTTGCTGGTCAAGGGCCTGGATGGACTTCCAGATCGGGGAAGCGGCAAGCCTCTACTGATCGCCAAGGCGCCATACACTTGCGACGAATTTGCCCGGCCCGATCCCCAGCAACCGGCCAAGGGCATATTGGTCGCCAAGCAGCAAATGGGCGGGATCAAGAGCGTCAACCGCCTGACCATTAGCGAGATGTGCCTGCTGCGCTACGCCCCTGGATATCGGCCCGCGGCTAATCCCTAGGACAAGGTAGCGGAGAGGAAGTCCGGGACCGGTCCATTCCATTCGCCATCTTCCTCGGCGTCCTGCTTGGCCGGCGAAGATTTGCGCTCGTCGTTATCGGGACGGCGGGCGGGCGCCGCGGATTTGGCGCGCCGCGGGCGAGCTGGCTTGGCTTCGGCAGATTCTGTGGGTGCGGCCTCGGCTTCGGCCGCTTTTGCCGGGCGCGCCGGCCGCTCGCCGCGCGCTCGATCACGCTTCGGACGTTCGGCGTGGCGGCGCTCTTCAGGCAATTTTTCGGGAGTCGCCGCAGTCTCACCGACACGGGCGATCTTGTGCCCGGTCAATTTCTCGATTGCCGCAATCGATTCGGCATCTTCGGGTGTTGCCAAGGTGATCGCGATGCCGGTCATCCCCGCGCGGCCTGTGCGGCCGATGCGATGGACATAATCGTCGGGCTGCCACGGCACGTCGAAGTTGATCACATGGCTGACGCCTTTGACGTCGAGCCCGCGCGCCGCCACGTCCGATGCAACCAGGACATTGATCTCATTATTCTTGAAGCGGTCGAACTCGGCGATGCGCTCCGATTGCTCCATGTCGCCCTGGATCTGTCCGACCGAGAAGCCCGACCGCTTGAGACTGGTGGCCAGCTCGCGCACCGTCGTCTTGCGGTTGCTGAAGACGATCGCGTTCTTGAACTCTTCGGAACGCAGGATATCGCGAAGCGCGTCGCGCTTCTTGTCGCCGCGCATGACCATCACACGCTGCTCGATCAGCGCGTTGGACTCCGCCGGCCTCGCGACCTCGATCGTCTTGGGCTCGTTGAGGAATTTGGCCGCCAATTTCTGGATCGGCGGCGGCATGGTAGCCGAAAATAGCAACGTCTGCCGAGCTTTGGGCAATTTGGTGCAGATTTCCTCGATGTCTGGGATAAAGCCCATGTCGAGCATGCGGTCGGCTTCGTCGATCACCAGCAAATTGCAGCCGTTGAGCATGATCTTGCCGCGGCCGAACAGGTCCATCAGGCGGCCCGGGGTTGCGATCAGCACGTCGACGCCCTTTTCGAGCGCCTTGATCTGGTCGCCCATCTGGACGCCGCCAATCAGCAGCGCCATCGAGAGTTTGTGATATTTGCCGTACTTCTCGAAATTCTCGGCGACCTGCGCGGCAAGTTCGCGCGTCGGCTCGAGGATCAGCGATCGCGGCATCCGCGCGCGACTGCGGCCGTGGGCGAGGATATCGATCATCGGCAGCACGAAGCCGGCCGTCTTGCCGGTTCCAGTCTGGGCGATGCCGACGATGTCGCGGCCCATCAGGACCGACGGGATCACCCCACGCTGGATTGGCGTTGGCGTGTCGTAGCCGCTGTCGGCAACAGCACGCAGCAATTCGTCAGAAAGGCCGAGATCGGCAAAAGGCATGAAAAATCCGGAAAAAATGCGGTCTAGTCAGCACAGCGCCGCGGTTCCGGGCGATTGCGCCACGAGGGCCGAATTGTCAAGAAATCCCTAGCGTTTGAGACGGGGGATGAGGAGGCGAAAGCGCTCGATCCGGCACGAACCGCCCATTCTCGAGCTGATCACGTCGCGCCGCATGCACAGCCGGTGGTCTTCCGGTTGCACGTAGAATCCATCGTAGAAATCCAGGGCCGGGCAGTCGCTGTCGAGCCTGGCACGCAGCCGGGTGCGGTCACGCAGGACGAAATCGACGCTGCTTCGGCCGGACAGCATGGCCCCCGCGATTGCGGCCGCGGCAACGCATCGCGGCCCACGCTTTTCGCGCCATTCAATCTGTGGACCGGGGTGGGGCCGGATCGGCACGCGCATGATGATTTCGTTACGGATCGTTATCGTGCGCACAACCCGCTGCGGCGGAGGGTCGGCAGCAACACTGCTCGCCAAGGCGGGCAACAGGGTCAGGAAATCGATGAAAATCACTGCGGGAATACCATTTTGTCCTCGGCATCGCAGCGTCGGTTTGAACCACTCATGAATTGGCTTAGGCGGAACGGCAAGTCGAAACGCCCCGCTAACGACCCGGGCTGCGGACCAAGCGACGGATGATGCTTGCGAAATTTGAGAGCGGCGCATAGAGCGCAGCGCAGATTTCAGGTGGATTGCCGGTATCGTGCCCGCATCCGCGCCACCCCAGGAGATGGATACATGGCGACTGCCGCGCCGAATACCGGATTGCCCCTGCTTTACAACGGCCTTGAGCCACTCAGCTCGAACCAGCATGCCAAGGCGCATGTTCGTCGGCTGGATCGCGCACCGCACGTCGCGCAAACCCATGCCATCCCGGTGACGGTCGATGAATTTTCGCTGATCCAGCGAACATTCCCGATCGTTTTCTCGGCGGGCGAAAATCCGGTCCCCTTGGCTCTGATGGGGCTTAACGAAGGTGTGAACACATTCCTCGACGAAGACGGCAAGCTGATCGAGCCCAATGCCTATCTCCCCGCCTATCTGCGCCGCTATCCATTCATGCTGGCCCGGCTTCGCCCAGATAGCGACGATCTGTCGCTATGCTTTGATCCGACGTCGGGAGCTGTCGGCGAGTTTGAAGAAGGCGAAGCATTGTTCGACGGTGACCAGCCTTCGGAGTCGACCAAGGCGATTCTTCAGTTCTGTGAGCAGTTCGAGACCGCCGGCCAGCGCACCGGCGCGTTCATGACCGAGCTGCAGAAATCGGGTCTGCTGATGGAAGGCGAAGTGGCGATCCAGCCCGAGGGCGCGGAGCAACCGTTCGTCTATCGCGGCTTCCAAATGGTCGACGAAGAAAAATTCCGCGAGTTGCGCGGCGACGAGCTGCGTAAGATGAATCAGAACGGCATGCTTGCGCTGATCTATGCGCACCTCTTCTCGCTGGCGCAGATTCGCGAGATCTTCGCCCGCCAGGTGGCCCAAGGGAAGGGTCCGGTCCCGGCCCGCGAACCTGCTGCCGCCGAAGCGTGATCCTCTTGCGGCGGGCTGAAGCGCCTGCCGCTTGAACCCTCCAAAGGCCGCTCCCATTTGTCGGATGCGCCGCTGGCTCGTGTCCCCCCTTCGCGGGTCAGTCGGCCTCCGCATCCTTTTGGATGCGGGATCCCGTGCAGCCCTGCCTTCGGTAAGGCTGCGCGGGCCCTCCCTGAACCTCGGCCATCCCGGCTCAATGCCGGGGTGGCCTTTTTCATGCAGCGCGCGCCGAAACCTACTCCGCTGCTTCCGCGAAATTCGCCATGAGCAATTGGCCAAGCTCAACCACCAATGCCGCAAGGAAATGGCTAATGCGATCGAACCCGGCCCCCGGCGATCGCAAATCGGCGCCGAGATAGCATCGCCGGTCGATCTCGATCTGCAGCGCATGCACGTTCGCTTTGGGTGCGCCGTGACGCTCGACGATCCAGCCGCCGGCGTATGGAATATTGCGCTGCACCGAAAGACCATGGTCGCCGGCTATGCGCTCGGCGGCGACCGAGATGAGTTGGCTGGCGCTGTGACCGTGCCGGTCACCGATGACGATGTTGGGATGGCCATTGGGACGCGGCGGCATCGAATGGCAATCGAGCAGCACCGCGCCGCCCTGTTCGTCTTTTATTGCCGCCAGGGCAGCAGCGACTGCGGCATGAAACGGGCGGTGGGCGGCATCCAATCGCGCTTCAAACTCAGCCGGCGAAATCGCCCTGCGCCAAAGGAGTCCGTGACGAATTGTCCGCCCCGGGACAATTCCCAGACCTCCTCGGGCTCGCACGCCAAGTTTTCCGGCAACGGGTAGGCCGACCACCGCGGGATCCAGCTCCATTTCGCTGCGATTGCAGTCGACTGCGGCACGGGGAGCCCGCGCAACGACCGCGCCGGTCCCGTCCGCAATCGCCCGCCACGCCAGCCGGTCGACCAGCGGATCCTCGAGCGGTTCCAGCGATGCGCGGCCATGGCGGGCAAGGCGATCGAGCCAATCGGGATAGTCGCGGCCCGAATGCGGCACCGACAAAAGCACCGGCAACGCATTGCGAGGGGGGTGGATGATCGGTCCGGCGAGGTCGAAGCTTTCCAAGCGCCAAGCCTATGCGGTCCTGAAAGCCACATCAATTGTCCCATTATCGTTCGGCCCGTCCGTGGAGGCTGGAAAATCTTAAGCGTTACAGGCATAGGATGACCGGTGATGATCAAGATCCTCCTTGCCGAAGACGATGTGTCGATGCGCGAGTATCTTCAGCGCGCCCTTTCCCGCGTTGGCTATGAAGTCCAGGCGGTCGGTTGCGGGACCGAAGCGATGCCACTGCTCGAGGCCGAGAAATTCGACCTTCTGTTGACCGACATCGTCATGCCCGAGATGGACGGGATCGAGCTCGCCCAGAAGGCATCGGCGATCGATCCGGCGATCCGCGTCATGTTCATCACCGGGTTTGCGGCAGTCGCGCTCCAGGGCGGACGCACGGCGCCGGAGGCCAAGCTTTTGTCGAAGCCGTTCCACTTGAAGGACCTCGTCGCCGAGGTCGATCGGTTGTTTCAGAGCGAAGACCAGCACGGCCGGCTCTAATCGCCGCGGGCGGCTTGCGAAGCGCCGCTCCCCCCTCTAAAGGCCCCCTTCGTGTGGGCGTGTAGCTCAGTGGTAGAGCACTGTGTTGACATCGCAGGGGTCGCAAGTTCAATCCTTGCCACGCCCACCATTTTCTTCTCGTGAAATCAGATATTTGCCAAGTCTACGCATGCAAATGCACAGCAGTCGACTGGTGCAACTGTACCCCGATGCTCGTTCAAATCAGCGAGCTCCGTCCCGTGGCGGCACGATCCCCAGCTGGAAGCCGCACTCTACGTCACCTTGGCGATGATGATGGTGACATTGTCCGGTGCGCCGCGGGACAGGACTGTTTCGATCAGTTTCTCGGCCGCTTCGCCGGGGCGCAACGACGTAAGTTCAGCGGCCAATTCATGGTCATCGATCAGCCTAGTCAATCCGTCGGTGGCGAGAAGGAATTGATCGCCCGGCCTCGCGTCTCCGCTGACAATATCAACCTTGAGTTCCTCGACCACGCCGACCGCGCGCGTGATGACACTGGCGTTGGGGTGATTTCCCGCCTCTTGCTGGTCGAGCATCCCGGCATCGACCAGGTCCTGTACCAGGCTGTGGTCGCGTGTCAGTTGAATGATTTGGTCGTCGCGCAGGCGGTAAGCGCGGCTGTCTCCCGCCCAAAAGCAGCGAAATTGTCCATTGGCGATTGCTAGCCCAACGACAGTGCTGCCGATCGTACGCTGTGTGCCGTTCGACGACGCCAAAGCGATCAATTCGTGATTGACCTGATTGAGTGCGGCGACCGCCGTTTCAACCAGCGAATCAAGACCATAGACAATGGGAAGGCGCAAAAGCGCCTCCGTCACCTTAGCGCTTGCCACGTCGCCGGCGTCGTGTCCGCCCATCCCATCGGCAACCGCCCAAAGCCCGCGTTCGGTGCGGACCATCATGGAGTCTTCATTCACCTTTCGGCGAAGTCCCACATGTGTTTGGCTGACGCATTCGAAGGCCATGCCGGCTCCCCGCTCCCGTTCAAGAGGGGGTGACTAGCAATTTATGAGGGTCCGTGCGATTTACTTTTCTTTCATTGCGGTCCGTCTGGGGGAAATCGGCAGTGAGCAAGGCTTACAGCAATAAGGCGTTACCTGCCGGGACAGTCCTCCGTGAATGGAGGCTTGAAGACGTCCTCGGGGTCGGGGGCTTCGGAATCGTCTATAGGGGTCGCGGGATCTATTTCGGCGAACTGGTTGCTATCAAAGAGTATTTCCCGAGCTCTATCAGCGAGCGCGACGCCGAAGATACGGTCGTTCCGATCGGCTCGGACGTCGAAGAGGTCCACGCGCTAGGGCTCAAGAAGTTCGTCGAAGAGGCGAAACTCCTGTGGAATCTGTCGACGCCGACGCGGCACCCAAACATCGTCAGCGTGCGCAGCCTGTTCGAGATTCACGGCACCGCCTACATGGTGATGGATTTCGAGGACGGGGTGTCGCTCTCGAAGTTGCTGAAGGAGGGTAGGCGCTTCAACGAGCGAAGCCTGTGGAACATCGTTCGACCGATTGCCGAAGGTCTGGATCGCGCGCACCGGGTTGGCGTCCTCCACCGCGACATCAAACCGCCCAACATCCTCATCACTCAGGACAACCGGCCGGTCCTGATCGATTTTGGCTCCGCGCGGTTTGAGGCGGCGGAGGCGACCAGCACCACCGTGACGTTCCACACGCCGCCGTACGCCGCCATCGAGCAATATGTGAAGACCTATGACCAGGGCCCGTGGACCGACATCTACGCGCTCGGAGTTGTCCTTTACGAGTGCGTGACCGGTGAGAAACCGCCCGAAGTGCTTGAGCGGATGCATGGAGGTCTGGGCAAGCCGCTCGCCGAAGGCAATTGGCCGGGCTTTGGCAAGCGTTTCCTCCAGGCAATCGATTCGGCCATGACGATCCGTCCGGCCGAACGTCCACAATCGATGCGCGAATGGCTCGCACTGTTCGGGAAAAAGGATGTTGATGAAGCGGTCGGCGGCGACGAAGAACCGACCCGTTTCTTTGCTCATGAGGTGACTGCCGAGGAGATCACGCCGGTAGCACCGCCGGCGCCGGGCTTTGACCAAAAAGAGGTGCCCGAAACCCAGGTGCCAAGCGATCCTCGCGACGCGCAGTTCAAACGTGCCGGAGAGGAGACCGGCGCCTCGAAGAAAAAGAAGAAAGACGCTGCTGCTGCCAGTGCCGCCGAATCGGCTAAGACCGAAGAAGGCGCGGCACCACCAGCAAGCGTAAAGATCGATCGCGCGGCCGCTGCAAAGGAGAAAGCAGTTGCAGCGGGCGACGGCGTCAAAGATTCGTCGAAGCCATGGTCCAAGATCCCGCGCAAAGCATTGCTCGCCGGCGGAGGTGCATTGGCTCTTGTAGTCGCCGCGGCGGGCACAATGATGCTCGGCAAGGGGGATTCGGGGGAAACTGGTAACGGCATGGTTGCGGACCTGAGCGGCCCCCTGGATGCCGAGGATGTCGGCGGGCTCATTGCCGCCGAGCGGGCACTCGCTGAAGAAGCGAAAAAGGCTGGAGTTTCGGCAACCGCAGTGAATGGTCTCGTCGCGGCTGGCGAGCAACTCGACAAGCAGTCGGAGGTGCTTCAGACGCTTCTGAGCGACCCGACGCAGGCGAGCGCGGCGACGGCGCGCACCGACGAAATCAAACGCACCGCCACTTCGGCCAACGTGGAATTCGCCAACGCCCTGCTGCGCGACGCGGAAGCCCAGGCGCAGAGACTTTCGGCGGAAGCCTCGGCGAGCTCGGCCGGGGCGACGCTGGCAGGCGCCCTCACCAACCTTCGTTCCTCGGTCCAGGCCTCGGCCAACTCCACCGATCCTGGCCAGTCGATCAACGCTGCCCGCGATGCTCTCGCCAAATCTCAGGCGTTCGCTGCCGCACTGCCGGCCGCTTACCGCGCGCAGACCGCGAGCAAACGCGCTACCGAGACATTGCCGCAAGCTCCGAGGGCGACCACCGTGGCCGGCCCTCTTCCAACTGCGCCGGCGGGCATCGCGGCGGCCGCTCCCACGGAGACTGCCAATGCGCCAGATTCCGCAGGCGTTTCGCCCGCCAAGATGGCGCAATTCAATGGGATCATCGACGGTGCGCGCAGCATGGCGAAACAAGTGATTCAGATGGGCTCAGGGAGCACCGCATCCCAAACACGCAAGGCCAACGCGCAGCTGGCCAGGAATTACGACAAATCCCTCGCGACCCTAAAAGACTCCGGGCGCGGGGCGAAGACCGATCGCGAACTCGACCGGCTGGTCAAGCAGGCCAACCAGACCAAGGCCTATATCGTGTTTCTCAGCAAGCAGTCGTCAGCGGCGGAATAAGCGCCAGATCAGGACGATCTCGCCAGTCTTGGTTCGGACGGACTCGTTCCATCGTCGAAGCCAATTGGGTCTAGCTGGCCTTGCATTTCGGCGCGCGTCCGAATTTCATGCTCGAACGAAACATTCCCCACTCTAAGAACGGAGCCAATCGCAAGTATCTCGCTGCGCGCGATGCGCTTGTTATCGATGTACGTGCCGTTGGTGGAATTCAGGTCCGTAACGCGAAGCTTGTCCGCAGCCAGTTCGACAAGGCAATGCGCGCGTGAAACGCCCGCGCCGGCGACGATGATGTCGGCCGGAGCGGTACGGCCGATTTTCAGACCGGCGGGGCTGGCGACAAACCTTGTTTCCGGCACTTCTCCGTCTAGCCTGAAGAGACAATGGACATTATCGCCTTCGTTGAGCCGGAACTCGTCGGACCGCTTGTAAAATTGCGTATGTTCGTCTTCAGACGCGGTCGGCTCGAGGAGCTTCGGACCGGGGGCTTTACCGAGACGCGACGCCGCCATCAGCAAATCGTCCACACCAGCCGGTAAGGGTTTGGGGTCGGCTACCTTGCGGTCCGCAGGGTGTGGAATGCCGGACGCCGCTGAAATAGGCTTCGCTTTGGCTGCGGACTCCGCGGCTTCTGCTTGAGCCGATGCAGCATCCCTGCTTCCATCCACAAGGTTACGTAAATCGCCGATCAATGTCCGCCAGCGGCTATCGGCCGTATCGCCTGTCCAGTCCGAGAGGTCGGCGGCGTGGGTCAGCTCGAAAATGATCGGCCGATCGCAAGCTTCGATAATCGCGGGAACAAGCTTGTTGCGGCGATCAGCCAGTGTCGCCTCGGCGCGCACCCAGCGTGAGGCGACCGAACGGGGCGACCACAGCACAACCACAGCTTTGGCCGATCTCAGCTCCTTCTCGATAACCTCGTCGAATGTTTCACCCGAACGCAGCGCGGCATCCCACCACACGCGGAAACCTTCCTGGGTGAAGGAATCAGCGATGTGCCGGGCCGCAGCCCGATCTTCTCGGCTGTATGAGAGGAAAATGTCAGTTCCGGACACGCAAATCCCCTTGATCGAACCGATTTCAGGAGACCAATTACCGGGCCACCGAAATGCTCGCTGG
>DATHFE010000115.1:0-2556 GCA_035318245.1 Sphingomicrobium sp.
CGACGTCCGTCCCTGCCGCTTCAACGTGACATAGACGCTCAATTCGTCGCCGACCGTCATCGCGCCGGTGAAGGTCAGATCGTCCGCCGCGACCACCACCGCCTTGCCGCCCGAGTGCCGCGACGCGAGGCTTCCCGCGGCAAGCGCCATCTGGCTCATCAGCCACCCGCCGAACACCCCGCCATAAGGGTTGGTGTCCGCCGGCATGGCGGTGACGCGGATGAGGGGGATGCGCTCAGACACTTTGGCGAGCTTAGCCACGGTGCCAGTTGAAAAAGAGTCGAAACGCTACCGCGGAGAACAGAAACAGCGGGATTGAGAACAGAAGGCCCGGCGACCCCTCAAGCGGACGAATGGTCCCCCATTTCAACCAGGTATTCATCCAAACCCCGGATTGACCGCCGAGCATAAGCGGCATCACGAAGCCGAGGATCGCGCCAATAACTAGAGCTGTCAGCCACTTCATCTCAAGCCACCAGCCCCAGCGGCGTCTCCACCAGCGCCTTGAAGGCCTTCATCAGCCGCGCTCCGTCAGCCCCGTCGATGGCGCGGTGGTCGAAGCTTCCGGTGGCGCTCATGATGGTCGCGATCTGCAGGCTGTCGTCGATCACATAGGGCCGTTTCTCGCCGGCGCCGATCGCCATGATCATCGCCTGGGGCGGGTTGATGACCGCCTCGAAATGCTTGATCCCGTACATGCCCATGTTGCTCAGGGAAGCGGTGCCGCCCTGATATTCGGCGGGTTGCAACTTGCCTTCCTTGGCCCGGCCGGCGAGGTCGGTCATTTCCTTGCTGATCGCGGAGATCGCCTTCGACTCCGCGCCGACGACGATCGGCGTGATCAGCCCGCCGGGGATCGACACCGCGACCGAAATGTCGGCTCTGTGGTACTTAATCAGCGTGTCGCCGGCGAAGCTGACATTGCATTCGGGGATCTCGATCAGCGCCAGCGCAAGCGCCTTGATCAACATGTCGTTGACGCTGAGCTTCACGCCGCGCGCCGCCAGCCCCGCGTTCAGCTCCCCGCGCAGCTTGAGCAAGGCGTCGAGCCGGCAATCGACCGTCAGATAAATGTGCGGGATCTGCTGCTTCGACTCGGTCAGCCGCCGCGCGATCGTCTTGCGCATGTTCGAAAGCTTGATCGCCTCGTGCGGGACGCTGTCGGTAAAGGCCAACTCGGCTTCGACAGGCTGAAGGCCCGCGGGAGTCGAGGTAATAGTTGGTGCCGTTGGGGCAGCCATAGCCCCGCCTCCCGCAGCGCCAAGATCGGCCCGGACAATCCGGCCGCCGGGGCCTGATCCCTTCAGTCCGGCAAGATCAATTCCCTGCGCCTCGGCCAGCCGCCGAGCGAGCGGCGAGGCCTTGATCCGGTCGCCATCGCTCTTCACGACAGGTTGCGCGGGCGCGGCAGGAGTTTCGCCGCCGCCCTTTGGCGGAGGCACGGGTTTCGGCGCTTCTACGGGCTTGGCCTCGGCCTTTGCCGGCGCCGGATCGGCCTTTGGCGCGGGCGCCGGCGCTGGGGCCGCGGAAGCATCCTCGCCCTCGCCCAGCAAAATCGCGATTGGCGCCCCGACCTTTACTCCATCGGTCCCCTCGGCGACCAGAATCTTCCCCATCGTCCCTTCGTCGACCGCTTCGAATTCCATCGTCGCTTTGTCGGTCTCGATCTCGGCGAGGAGGTCGCCCGATTTGACCGTGTCGCCTTCCTTGACCAGCCATTTGGCGAGCGTGCCTTCCTCCATCGTCGGGGAGAGAGCGGGCATTTTGAGTTCGGTCGGCATGAGTCTTTTCCGCGGCTTGGGGGTCGCGGGGCACAAACGCCAAAGCGACGGTGCGGGTCAAGAGGGCGGTCAATTAACCGCGCCGCGCTTGCGTCGGCCCCGCGATTCGCGCAGCAATCGATTCATGGGTGGGGGCGATCAGCTGAAGCGGACATATCTGGTCGTGATCGACGACAGTGACGAGGCGCGCGTCGCGTTGCGCTTCGCCGCGCGTCGGGCCGCCAAGACCCAGGGCTCGGTCGAGGTGCTGGCGATCGTCGAGCCGCAGGATTTCGTTCAGTGGGGCGGCGTCCAGGCGGCGATCGAGGAGGAGCAAAGGCTGCGGATCGAAGCGTCGGTCGCATCGTCGGTCGGCGAGATCGTCGATCCCGCCGGGATCGAGCCGCACATTGTCGTCCGCCAGGGCGAGCCGGTCAAAGTCGTCCGAGAGCTGATCGGGGAGCGCCTGGACATCGCCGCTTTGGTCCTCGGCGCCGCGGCGAGTGGAGCGCCGGGCCCGTTGGTTGCCAATTTCACAGGGACGGATGCTGGAAAACTACCCTGCCCGGTGATGATCATTCCGGGGTCCTTGAGCGACGAGCGGCTCGAACAATTGAGTTAGAGGACGCGCGAAAGAATCTCGCCGAGCGCGACAACCCCCGCTTCATCCTCCGCATCGAACCGCGCCAGATTTGGGCTATCGATGTCGAGCACGCCGATCAGTTCGCCGTTGCGGATCAGCGGAACCACGATCTCGCTGCGCGACGCCGCGTCGCATGCGATGTGGCCGGGAAAG
>DATHFE010000116.1:0-5836 GCA_035318245.1 Sphingomicrobium sp.
CGATAAGATGCCGCTGAAATCCGGGAAGTCCAAAAAGACGATTAGCGATAATATAAAGACGGAAGTCGCGGCAGGCCGCCCTCAAAAGCAGGCGGTCGCCATTGCGTATTCCAAGGCAGGCAAGGGCCGCTCGAAGAAGAAGTAAAATGCTGATCCGGCGCACGAGCGGGCTAGTTTCGATCTGGTACGTGGTTTTCAGCCCGTCCATCCCAAGCCCTATTTGGCAGCGGCTTATCCCAGGCAAATGGAAACACGTTTACGCATTCGGGCATTGCGAGCCGGCTGGTACGTGGATTTTCATCGACCCGGAGTTTCGCGGAACCAAAGTTTCGGCCGTCCCTGATCACGAAGCTGAGAAATATATTCGGATTGCCGCACTCGAGGGCGCCGTCATCCGCATCAAGTCGCGCGAGCTGGTGAGCCCCAGAATTCGCATGATGGGCTGCTGCACGATGACCATTCGCCATTTGGTCGGTCTTCCCGGCGCGGCGCCGTGGGATGCAATTCCAGATCGCCTATTCAAGCATTGCCTCGCCGGCGGCGGCGAAATCGTCTACGGCGCGTTGCCAAGCGGTTCTCGTTGAGCCACCCTACGCCCGCGCGAGGAGATAAAAATGGGCGGCGGCGGAAGCAGTGATAATACTCAAAACAACTGGCTGACGCAGCAGTTGATGCAGGAGTTCAAGGATTCGCAAGTTGCGACCGCGAACGCCACGCAGCAGCAAATGGGCGGCCTTCAACTCGATTGGCTGCGTACATACGGCCAGACCGCATCAATGAAGGCGGCCGGCATCCCCTCGCCATTCTCGACAGTCAGCGGCGGCATGGCGACGCCATTCTCCAGCACCGCCGGTATTCCGACGGCGGCCGCAGTGAGCGGAGCACCGTCAAGTGGACGATAAGCTTGAACGCGAAGCCAACGAGCGGCTGGCTGACTGCCGCCGCACCAAAATCCAATTCGAGCTGGACATGCGCGAGGGATATTTCTTCGCTGCACCTCACCGCGCGCGGAATGTGCTTTCGACCGTCCCCACCTCGGAAGTCAAGCCAAGAGACTACGCCCAACTCAATCAGAGTTTCGCCTTCGAGCTGACCGAGGACTTTACCACGGTCATAATGAACACGTTTTTGCCGGAGTCGGAACAATGGGCAAAGCGCGAGGCCGGAATGAAGGTCCCGCTCGCTCAGGTCGACATGGTCAATAAGCAGGTGCAGGCTGGCGACACCTCTATATTTAAGGCGATCGCCGGCTCAAACTTTTACGCGACATGCGGCATCGGCTTTACTCCTGACCTTGCACTTGGCACGATTGCCATGTGGATTGAGCGGAATCAGGCCGGAAAGCCCATAAATTGCCAGGCAATCCCGATCCGCGAGCTTGAAATACACACTGGACCATTCGGCGGCGTCGACGATCGCTGGGTATCACGCTGGACGCGCAATTGCCACATCAAGGCCCTGACGAAGGGAATAAAGCTTCCTGAAAAGGTTTCTAAAGAGATTGAAACCTCGCCGCGCGGAAAAACGAATATTTCATGGGGTTTTTGGCGCGATTGGGAGGAAGAGAATGATGAGTGCTGGTATTATGTTGTTCTGGTTGGCAACAAGCTTATCGATAGCAAAAAGATCAAGGGACGCGGCTGCTGCCCGCTCATTGTCGCCCGTTTTGGCCCGGCGCCGGAATGGGGATGGGGCCTCGGGCCGCTGATCAAGGCTCTTCCGGACCTTCGCACGGATGACGCACTATCCGAGGCAAAAATCAAGAATTTGGAGCTTGGGCTCCGACCTCCGATCGCATGGCCAGACGATTCCTGGACAAACATCGAGGATGGAATCGAATGCGACATGGCCTACCCTGTTAGGCCAGGATCGGAAGGTGCGATCAAACCGATCTATACCCCAAATCCGCCGGACGCCGCGATCTATGACCGCAACGACCTCGAGCAGCGGTTGCGGCGTCTATTTTTCCTCGATTGGCCAAAGCAGACCGGCGATACGCCTCCAACTGCGACACAATGGCTCGACGAAATGACGATCGCCCAGCGCCGCATCGGAACGCCGGGGTTATCGTTTTGGTCTGAGTTTGCCGGCGGTGTCTTCACGCGCTTTCAATATATTCTCGAGAAGGAAGGCGTCATCAAGAAGATCGAGGTTGACGGCCGCGCTGTTTCTCTCGAGCCGTTCAATCCGGCCCAGCGCGCCGCAGAACAGCAGGAAGTGGCGGAGTTTACGCGCTTTGTGCAAATCGGCGGCGCGGCGGTTCCAGAGGAGTTCAAACTGTACACGGACGGCCCGAAAACTTTGATGAACCTCAAGAAGAAGCTTCCTGGCGGCGGCATTTACGTCATGCTGAGCGACAAAGACGCCAAGGCAAAACTCGATACCATCCAGAAACTGCAGCAAGGCACTCCCGCAACCGCGCCGCAAGTTCCGCAAGGCCAGCCCGTCCCGCAAGAGCCGGGCCCGGCGCCAGTCCCGGCAAGCCTCCAAATCCGAGGCCGCATGTGACGAACGAAGAAATAGACACCGGCATCGCGGTTTTAGGCAAATTGCACCAAGCCATTTTCCTGCGCTCGCGCCTTCAGCGAGAGATTGCGCACGTCGCCGGCAGCACTCTCGAACTTAGTACGTTGCACTACCGTGAAGGGCGAAGGAGTTTAGCGGCAGATATCTTGAAACTCCTGGATTTAGAACTGTCGAATGACCGACCCGACGCCAGCAGTACCAACACCGGCCGAAGCACAAGCCCAGGGAATCCAGGCGGCGACTCCGGCGCAACAGCCCGTCGCGTCCCCGTCGATCCCCCAGACGGATACGGGCGCGGGTTCGGTCCCGCAGGCCGCCGTACCAGCCGCCGCCCAACCCCAGTCAGCGCCGACAAAGCCTGATGGTCTCCCGGATACTTTCTGGGATAAAGACAAGGGTTCCATAAAAGGCGAAGACCTAAAAAAGCATTTCGATGCCGAGGCCGCGCGCGGCGACACGCCAGCTGAGGCCAAAGATTACAAGACCACGCTCCCCGAAGGGTTCAAGGCTCCGGAAGGAGCGGAATTGCCGGCCGGGTATGAGTTCAACGAGGCTGACCCATTCCTTCAAGCTTTCCGCAAGATCGCCAAAGACACCGGTATGTCGCAGAAGCAATTCAGCGCCGCACTAAGTGTCGAGGCGACACGCGCCGGTTTCGTGCAATCGCAGCTCCGCGCCCGCGATGCAGCGCTTGGCGAAAATGCCCAGACGCGGCTTGGCGATCTGGCCACTTGGATGGATGCGTCTTTTGACCAGAAGACCTCCGGCCAACTGAAGGCCGTTCTTTATTCGCCCGAGGTCGTGAAGGCCTTCGAGAGTATGAAAAAGTCTCTCACCAGCCAGGGCGTCGGCAGTTTCAACGCGAGCGGCCGCGAGGCGCCAGAAGCAAACGACGGCAAGCCTGCCGAGTGGGGCAAGATGTCCAACGTGGACAAGCGCACTTGGTTTATTCAACAGCAACGCGAAGGCGCCCGCGCGCGCCATTAAACGGGGACACGTAAATGACCTCTCCTATTCTGACCCCAGTAATGACGATTGGCGAATATGCCAAGGGTGTCCCCGAGGAAATTCAACCCCTCATCATCGAGTTCGCGAAGTCCTCGGATGTGATGGAAGTCCTCCCGTTTCAGAACATCTCCGGATTCACCTATAACGGCTACCGGCAGGTCTCGCTTCCGGCGAACATGGCCTTCCGCGCGATCAATGCTCCATCGACCAGCGGCTCCAGCGTCGTTGCGGCCTATCAGGAAGCAACCTACCTGATCGATCACGATATCCCGGTTGACCGCTCGATGGTCGATCGCGGCGGTGATCGTCGTCGGACCTGGGAAGAGATGGGCGGCATGGCCGAACTGGGCCAGCTCTTCATCACCAATTTCATCAAGGGCGACAACACGTCTAACAACACGGTGTTCAACGGCCTTCAGAAGCGCAGCGCTCTGCTGGGCCGGATGATCGACAATGCAGGCGGCTCGTCATCGGCAACTGCCCTCTCGCTGGCGAATCTCGACTTAGCGATCCAGAACGTCAAGTCGCCGACCCACATTATCGTGCCTTGGGGCATGAAATACCGCTTCCTGCAGGCAGCACGCAATACGGCCGTGTCCGGCTTCGTGATCAAGCAGGAAAAGGAGCCATTCGGTTCCTACACTGCGGCCGGCGGTCCGAGTGGCTCTGGTGAAGGAGCGGCAGCTCCCGGGCCTCAGCAGTTCATGACCTATCAAGGCCTTCCGCTTCTGTTCGGATACGAGAAGACCCTCAATCCGCCGATTCTGCCATTCACCGAAGTGAACCCAGGCGGGGGTGCCGCGACATCTGCATCGATCTACGTTGTCGCGCTTGGCGAAAACCGCCTGTGCGCCATTCAGAATGCGCCGATGGAAGTACGTGATTACGGCCTCTTAGAGGACGGCATCACCTACAACACTCACTTTCACTGGGATGTTGGTCTGGTGGACAATGACTATTTCTGCTTCATTCGGCTTGCGGGAATCTCGCAACTTCCGATCATTGCCTAAAGGCGGAACGGGAATCTAAACATGGATACCTATGACTTCGACAAATTTATGCAGTTGTCCGATGGGGCAGCTCCATACACCGCGACAGGCTTCGCGCTTGTTGCCGCGGCTAACCAAATCCTGAACCTCGGCGCGCCGCTCTCCCGAACCGATCTCGGTATTGTCGGCGAACTCGGCCGCATGAAGGTCGCTGTCGTCATCGACGCGAGCGCGATGGATATTTCATCGGCTAACGAGTTTTACCGCATCGACATTTTAGGCTCCAACAACGCGAACGGTTCGAGCCCCGTTGTTCTGGGCGGCATTGCGTTAGGTTATGGTGCCAACACCCAGATTCCAAACGGAACTCACAGCGCCGGCGGCGCGCCTGCCGGTACTGGATCGGACTCCTTTCCTGGCCGTTACATCATCTTCGCCGACATGATGCAGAACGACGTGGCCTACGAGTACCTGTACCTGTATAATACGATCGCGGGAACGACGCCCTCCATCACCTACACGGCATTCGCGAGTAGATGGCCATGGAGCCAGTGAGATTGTTGAAAACTCCGATCAGCCGGGTCCAATGCTACTACCTCGGCTGCAAGGACGGTTCGCTCGAATTATACGACATGCACTATATCGATTTCGAGGAGGCGTCTGACGCGCATCCAGACGATTGGGCGCTTGTCGATGACTACAAGATGCCCACGGGGCCGTCAGCGCCAAAGATCATCGACAAGCGCAACTATCCGGTCTTCCCGACGCCAGAGTCCATGAAGTCCAAAGGTCCTCCAGTGCTCGACACGTCGCTTACGATGAACCAAGTCAAGCGGAAGATTCGCACCGGCGCGACAGGAGCACCTTAATGGCAGGCGGATCGACGATTCCAGCGAACAAGCCAAACGGCGTTTTTACTGCTTACTTCGGCGACGGCACGTCCTGTATTAAGACTCTTATGGACAAGCAAGATTGGGCTGAAGGGCAGAAGGGCGCGGACAAAGCAAAATGGGCGATGTCGGCGCAGAGCGGCACAGTATTTGATGGCCCTGGCTTCATCGGCAACACGATCAAGAACGGCTGCTATCGAGGGTGGGAGTAGATAAAATGACGAAGAAAGTTGTCGAGGAAGAGGCTGTGATTGGGCCAGTTGAGCCAGCCGTTGATGCAGAGCCTACCATCGAGGAGCGCGTTTTACGACTCGAAGCATGGGCTCGTGAAGTACATTCGACGCCATTCAAGCACGGAGTTCATGTCGTAAAGAGCAAGATTCACGCTTTCTACACGCGGCCTGATGGCGAGATCGAAAAGCA
>DATHFE010000117.1:0-3504 GCA_035318245.1 Sphingomicrobium sp.
GAACAATAGGGACGCGAAGATGGCGACCAGCACGGTCGGCACCGCGGCGATCACCGAAAATAAGGCGACCAGCCTCGTGTGCAGGCGCCCGCTGCCGAGCCCGCCGCGCGCCGCGCGCGCCTTGGCGACCTTGCGCGAAAACAGCACCATCAGCACAATCGCCGGGATCAAATTGGCGATCAGCAACAATGCGATCAGCGGCGGCGTCAACAACGACCCCGGTTGACCGCTCTTGCTCAATACCGAAATGCTGAACGCAATCATCGCGGCCAGGAAAATGCCCGTGCCGATCGCCGCATAGCGATAAAAGCGTCCGCTCTCGCGCTCACGCTGCAGCCAGTCGGCCGATCGTTTGGCGATCGGGCTCATCTTAGCAACGGTAGTGGAGGCATCCATCGCGGAGGCCTCTAACACAGTCGCGTTGCATGAAAAACACAGTGTGTCGGATTATTCTTGGCCTTGATCGCGGCCTCAGGCGGCCGATCGCGCCAGCCACGGCGCGTAAAATTCCTCCAGCATCGCAACCACCGTGGCCGGGTCGTCCTGCAGGTTGACACGATTGCGGAATTCGGCCGATCCCGGCAGCCCCTTGGTGTACCAGCCAAGGTGCTTCCGGGCGAGATTGACGCCCGTCACCCGGCCATAATGCGCGAGCATATCGTCATATTGTCCGAGGATGGTCGCAAGCTGTTCGTCGAGCGACGGGTCGGGGCGCGCCGTCCGTCCGCTCAAATCGGCCATCACCTGCCCGAGCAACCACGGCCGGCCATAGGCCCCGCGCCCGATCATCACCCCGTCGGCCCCCGACTGGGCAAGCGCGGTGCGGCTGTCCTCGATCGAGCAGATGTCGCCATTGACGATCACCGGAAGCGAAGTCGCCTGCTTGACCGACCGGACAAAGCTCCAATCGGCTGAGCCTTTGTACATCTGGCAGCGGGTGCGGCCGTGGACTGTGATCATCCGCGCGCCAAGATCCTCGGCAATCCGCGCCAGTTCCGGCGCGTTCAAACTCGAATGATCCCAGCCCATGCGCATCTTCAGCGTCACCGGAACCGACACCGCCTTGACCGTCGCGGCGATGATCGAAGCTGCCAGCGGCAGATCGCGCATCAGCGCCGATCCGGCATCGCCGTTGACGACCTTCTTGACCGGGCAGCCCATGTTGATGTCGATGATCGCCGCGCCGCGCTGCTCGTTCAATTTGGCCGCTTCGGCCATCTCGAAAGGCGCGCAGCCGGCGAGCTGCAGCGATACCGGCTCCTCAACCGGATCCCACGCCGATTTCTGCAACGACTGGCGCGTTTCGCGGATCATCGCCTGGCTGGCGATCATCTCGCTGACCGTCAGCCCCGCCCCATAGCGTTTGACCACGCGGCGGAACGGCAGGTCGGTAACGCCCGTCATCGGCGCCAGGATGACCGGCGCGTCGATGGTCACCGGACCGACGTGGATGGGCTTGATGAGGTTCATGGCAAGGCGTCCCCATATAGATACGGCCCTTGGCGAGCAAGATTGGCGCGCCTAGAGCGCCAGCAATGACAACCACCGCTCTCATCGTCGCCGCGGGAAGTGGGCAGCGCCTTGGCGGCGATTTTCCCAAGCAATATCGTTCGATTGGCGGTAAGCCGATGCTTCGTCACGCGGTCGAGGCGCTCATCGGCCATCCCCGCGTCGATGCTGTGCGCGTCGTGATCGGCGAGGGTCAGGAGGAACAAGCCAGGGCGGCGCTGGATGGGCTCGACGTCGGTGAGCCTATCCTCGGCGGCGCGACGCGTTCCGACAGCGTGCGCAACGGCCTCAAGTTGCTCGGCGACGGTATCGTCCTCGTGCACGACGCCGCCCGGCCCTTCTGCCCGCCATCGGTAATTGACCGTTTGCTCGACGCGCTCGACAGTCATGACGGGGCGGTGCCCGCATTGCCGATCGCCGATACGCTGGCGATGGGCGGCCAATTGTTGAGCGGGATCGTCGATCGCGACCGAATGCTGCGCATACAAACTCCCCAGGCGTTCCACGTCGAGGATCTGACCTACGCTTTCTCCGAAGTAACCATGTACGCTCCGACCGACGAATCCTCGGTAATGGTCGAAGCCGGGCTGAAAGTCGCGACGGTCGAGGGCGACGCGATGCTCGACAAATTGACGACCCCCGCCGACTGGGACCGCGCCGAGGCAATGCTTGCCGCAAGATTGGTAGCGCGCACCGGAATGGGCTTCGACGTCCATGCATTTTCCGGCGACGGCCCGCTGATGATGGGTGGTGTCGCCATTCCCCACGACCGAGGCCTTGCCGGCCACAGCGACGCCGATGTCGTCCTCCATGCGATCACCGATGCGATCCTCGGCGCCGCGGCGCTCGGCGACATCGGCGATCATTTCCCCCCGTCCGATCCGCGCTGGAAAGGTGCTGCATCCGACCAATTCCTGGTGCATGCGGCACAGCTTGTGCGGGATCGCGGCGGCCTGATCGACCATATCGACGTCACCGTGATCTGCGAGGCGCCGAAAATGGGCCCGTACCGCGCCGCAATGGCCAATCGGGTCGCCGAAATCCTTGCCATTTCCGCAACGTCGGTGAGCATCAAGGCAACCACTACCGAGCGGCTCGGTTTTACAGGGCGCGGCGAAGGTATTGCCGCCCAGGCGCTCGCCACGATCCGAATGGAGGCCGACCATGGCTGACCAACTGCTTCCCTCCGTACTGGTCGACAAGGCGCGCATCGTGGTCGAAGCCAACCTCGCCGCCCACCGCCGCGTCGCGGTCGCCGAAAGCTGCACCGGCGGACTGGTGAGCGCCGCTTTGACCGAAATCCCGGGTGCATCGGACGTATTCGAAGCAGGCTACGTCACTTATTCCAACGCTTCGAAGATCGGCGGCCTGAAAATTAGCGAAGACGTCGTCGACACGTTCGGCGCGGTCAGCATCGCTACCGCGTGGGCAATGGCTCGCGGTGCGCTCGAGGCCTCCGGCGCCGACGTAGCGGTGGCGATCACCGGAATTGCTGGACCAGGGGGCGGAACGCCGACGAAGCCGGTCGGCACCGTAATTTTCGCCCGCGCCGAGCGCGACGGCGATCCCGACCATGTCGTCGCAGACAGCAAGCATTTTGAAGACAAGGGTCGAAGCAGCGTTCGGCTTCAGGCGGCGCTTTGCGCGCTCGACCTGTTGATGCCGTAAAGCGCCGCGGCGCGCTGCTCGAACGCGCCGGTCATCCGCCGCAAAGCACGGTCGAACATCTGCCCCGCGAGGCTTTCGAACAGGCGCGAGCGAAAGGCGAAATCGACCGAGAAATGGACGTCGGTTCCGCCGTCCGGCGCAGGCGCGAAACGCCACTCATTCTTCAGATATTTGAGCGGCCCCTCAACATAATCGACACAGATGTGATGCGGCCGCTGCTTGGTCACGCGGCTGGTGAAACGTTCTTTGAATGCGCTGAAGCCGACGACCAGGTCGGCCAGCGTTTCCGTCTCGCTAGACGACCGAATGCGCACCGCGACCACCCAC
>DATHFE010000118.1:0-10379 GCA_035318245.1 Sphingomicrobium sp.
GAGGTCGCGGCCGACCGCGTGAAGCAATTGGGCGTCGGCAACGATGCCGCTGAAATCCCAGGTCGGGAGCCATTCGTCGTCGGGCTGGTGATAGCGCTTTTCGGTATAGTCCTTGGACAAAGCCTCGCCGCGTTCGATCCCGCCGTTGACCAGATCATTGCCCGAACCGAAGGAGATCGCCGGCACGCCGACCTTGGCGAACGGGAAATGGTCCGAACGGTAAAAGCCGCCGGCTTCGGGATGCGGTTCGGGGGTGAAGGTGCGGCCGGCTTTGTTGCCTTCTGCGATCAGCACATCAAGCAGACCCAGTCGCGCGGCGCCCCTGATGCTGTAATTTCGCGCCGGGCCGAAGACGCCCATCGAATCGGTATTCAGAACACCCACGGTCTTGCTCAACGGATAGAGCGGGTTGGCGGCGTAATATTCCGATCCGAGCAGGCCCTTTTCCTCGACCGTTACCAAGAGAAATACGATCGAGCGGTCGGTGCGCGGCTCGTGCGCGAAGACCCGCGCTTGTTCGAGGACCTGGGCGAGACCGGTGCCGTTGTCGACCGCGCCATTGTAGATGCGGTCGCCGTTGGCATCCGGCTGGCCGATGCCGAGATGGTCCCAGTGCGCCGAATAGATCACCGTCTCATCCGGCCGCTTGGTGCCAGCCAGCCGGCCGACGACGTTTTGCGAGACGATCCGCTCGGTCTTGGCGTTGACCGCCGCGCTGAGCGTCGCGTTGAGGGTGATCGGCTGGAAATCCTTGCGCTTGGCGGCCTGCTTGGCCGCCTCGAAATCCTTGCCCGACGCGGCGAAGATGGCGGTCGCGAGGTCGCGCTGGATCCAGCTGTCGAACGGCGTGTGCTCGGATGTCGGGTCTTTGCGGACGATGTCGAACATGACGTTGGTGTTGCTGTTTTTGACCGTGTTCCAGCCATAGGAGGCTGGAGCGGTCTCGTGGACGATCAGCACGCCGGCCGCGCCGTGCCGCGCGGCTTCCTCATACTTATAGGTCCAGCGGCCGTAATAGGTCATCGCCTTGCCGCCGAACTGGCCCTCGCCGCCATCGAAGTCGGGGTCGTTGATCAGGACGACGACGATTTTGCCCTTGACGTCGACACCCTTGAAATCGTCCCAGCCGCGTTCGGGGGCGGTCACGCCGTAACCGACGAAGACCAAGGGCGCGTTGGCGATGTTGACCGAGTTCGCGCCCGTAAGCGGCGAGCGCACCGCGATTTCCTGGCCTTGGGTGAGTGGCATGTCGCGGCCGTTGAGGTTGAGTGTCAGCTTTGGTTGGCCGACGATTTCCGATTTCAGCAGCGGCACGTCCTGGGTCCAAGTCCGCTTGCCGGCGACAAGCTGGCCGCCCGGCGAAACGCCCGCCGCCTTGAGCTGCTCGATCAGATAATTGACCGTCTTGGTTTCGGCCCGCGTCGCCGGCCCGCGGCCTTCGAAGGCGTCCGACCCGAGGGTCTGGACATGATGCGACAGCCGCGCCGGATCGAACCGCGCGGTCTGCGCCGCCAAGGGAGCTGCAACGAGCGCCGAAGCGCCCACCAATAGCCAGGGGAATCGAATCACGCGGTTACTCCTTTTTAGGGTCGAATCGGCGCCGTCATGCGCTGGTCGCGTTCTTTGTCAAACGGCGTAATTCTCAATTGGGTTTCGTGGGCTCGGTCTTGGTCCGATATTTGTCAAACCAGGCGAGGATCGCCGCTGCCTTGGCCGCCGATTGCGATGGCCGCGCGGCGATTCCGCCATGGCTGGCACCGGGCACCTTGACCAAGGCGGTCGGAACGCCCCGGAGCTGAAGTGCCGCATAATATTGCTCTGCCTGGCTGACCGGAGTTCGATAGTCTTCGCTGCCAACCACTACGAGCGTCGGAGTCTTGACGTTGCCGACCAGGCTGAGCGGCGAATATTTCCAATAACCCTGCGGGTCCTCCCAAGGCCGCTCTTTCCTCCAGCCGGGCGAAAAACCGGCCACGAAATCCGTGGTCAGGGCAAAGCTCGCAAGCTCGATTACCGGCTTCTGTGTCGCGGCGGCGCGGAACCGGTTGGTCTTGCCGACGATCCACGCGGTCAGCACGCCGCCGCCCGAGCCGCCGGTCACGAACAAATTATCCGGGTCGACATGGCCGGTCGCGATCGCCGCATCGACCGCGCTTATCAGATCGTCATAGTCATGGCCGGGATAATTCTTCTCGATCTCATCCGAGAATTGCTGGCCGTACGAGGTTGAACCACGCGGGTTGGCGTAGACAACCACATAGCCTGCCGACGCGTAGAGCTGGTCGTCGGTCGAGAAGGTCGGTCCGTAGGCAGCCCATGGACCACCGTGGATTTCCAGGATCAGCGGATATTTCTTGCCGGGATCGAAGTCCGGAGGCGTGATCATCCAGGCGTCGATTGGGCGTTGATCAAAGCTAGAGATGACCGGGAGCTTCTGCGGCTGGCCGAGGACTTTGATCTGCAGCTGCTCGTTGAGGTGAGTCAGCCGGCGGACGACGCCTCCCGAGGCAATTCCTACGTCGGACGGTCGCAGATGGTCCCCGGCGGTGACCGCGACCGACCCGCTGCGGGACACGCTGAACTCGCCGCCGCTATAGGGCCGGTCGAGGCCGCTGGCGGTCAATCCCTTGGCGACGTCGCGGACCGAGCCGTCGAGCCCGACGCGTGCCACGCGGTTGCTGCCATGCTCGTCGTAAATCACGTAGATTGAGCGACCATCGGCGGCCCAGACTGGATTGTTGACCGGCCGATCGAAGCTGGCGGTGACGGTGCGCCGGTTGGAACCGTCGATATTCATCACAGAGAGTTGCGTGTCCCGGTAGGCCCGTCCGTCGTCGTCGAAACCGACATAGGCGATTTGCCGGCCATCGGGTGACACGGCAGGGGACTGGTCGGGCCCTTTACGGCTGGTGAGGGCGATGGGCGTGCCGCCGCCGATGTCGACACGGTAGATTTCGCTTTCGGTGACATCACGTTCCCAATTGTTCGAAAGATTGGCGCTGAACAACACCGAGCGGCTGTCGGGGGTCCAGGCGACCGGGCCGCCCGCGTTTGTCGGGCCGAACGTCAGCTGAGTCGGGGCGCCGCCGTCGGCCGGGACCCAGAAGATCTGGGTGTAGCCGGGCTTAAAATAGCCGGCGCCGTCGAACCGGTAGGTGACTGCGCTGATAATCTCGAGCGGGTCGGCCCACTTCGCCCCTTCAGGCTTGGATGGCGCCGAGCCAAGCTTCATCCCGTCGTCGGGAACGAACATCGAATAAGCGATCCGGGCGCCGTCGCGCGACCAAGCGAGGCTGTCGGGACTATCGGGAAGACCTGTGATCCGCGCGCTCTCGCCGCTCGCCATCCAGCGCACGAAAAGTTGCGGATTACCGCCTTCGGCCGCGACATAAGC
The DNA here is from genome assembly GCA_035318245.1 of Sphingomicrobium sp. GTDB lineage: Bacteria > Pseudomonadota > Alphaproteobacteria > Sphingomonadales > Sphingomonadaceae > Sphingomicrobium. The sequence goes on from DATHFE010000118.1 coordinate 3,395, forward strand.
GAGACGCGTTCCGTCGGGGGACCAGCGCGGTGAGGAATAGGAGCCGGAGCCAGCGAGCAGGGGGCGCTGCTGACCGCTTGCCACGTCGACCAGCCATATGGTCGAGCGCGCCTTGTCGGTCATGATGTCGTTCGATTTGCGGACGTAGGCGATCGTCCGCCCATCCGGGCTGATCTGGGGGTCGGTCGCGACCTCGAGATTGAACAGGTCGGCGCCGATGAAATGGCGGCTCGGGCCGGCGGCGGGAGCGGCGAGTGCGGGAGCGGCCAGCGCCGCCGTACCCAATGCCAGCGCGCTGCACGCGAATCGCCAAGCTATCATTCTCGCCTCCTCGATAGTCGGCGGGAACAAAGCAGAACGACCAGCAATCGCAAGTGCTCGATTGGGTTTCGTTGGCGGCGCCAGCGGCTTAGCTGCGGTGCGACTTAATGAAGTCGACGAACGCGCGGAGCGGCGCCGCATCTCGACGGAGGCGGAGGCATTGTTCGCTCTCCTGCACAGCCCGTGCTGATTATGACCCCTTATCGTGCGGTCGGGCAAGGCTCATATGACGAGATGAAAAGGAGGAATTCAAATGGCTGACATCAACAAAGCTGGGACTTTCCGCCTCGGCAACCGCGACGTGAATCGCATGGGTTATGGCGCGATGCAGCTCGCCGGACCCGGCGTGTTCGGACCTCCGAAGGACCGCGACGTGGCCGTAACCGTGTTGCGTGAAGCGGTGGCCAACGGAGTCAATCACATCGACACCAGCGATTATTACGGGCCGCATGTCGTCAACGAAATCATCCGAGATGCGCTGTCGCCCTATCCGGATGATCTGGTGATCGTGACCAAGCTCGGCGCACGACGGACTCCCGACAAGGCGTGGCTGCCGGCGATGTCTCCGGAAGAACTGCGCTCGGGTCTGGAGGACAATCTGCGTCGTCTCGGCCTCGATGCGATGGAGGTTGTGAACCTGCGTTTCATGGGCTCCGGGCATGGGCCGTCGGAAGAGTCGATCGCGCGCGAGTTCGAGGTGCTCGCCGAGCTGCAGCGGCAGGGCCTTATTCGCCACCTCGGGCTAAGCAATGTGTCGATGGGCCAGTTTGACGAAGCGCAGCGGATCTCGCCGGTGGCGTGTGTCCAGAATCATTACAACCTCGTCCACCGCCAGGATGACGAGTTGATCGTCCTTTTGAGCGAAATGAACATTGCCTACACGCCTTTCTTTCCCCTCGGCGGATTCACGCCGCTGCAGTCGGACGAGCTGTCGGTCATCGCGGCGGAGATTGGCGCGACGCCGATGCAGGCCGCGCTCGCCTGGCTGCTTCAGCGCTCACCCAACATCTTGCTGATTCCGGGCACATCGTCATTGGCGCACTTGGGCGAGAATCTCGCTGCGGCCGATCTGATGCTGTCCGAGGAGGTGATTGACCGCCTTGACGCGATCGTCGAGCGCATTCCCGCATAAGGATAAGGGCCGGGAACGCATCCCGGCCCTTCATCCTCCGTCTACGATCACTCGGGCGAACTTGGAGAGGATGTCGTGCGCTTGGCCTTGCCTTTGGCCTTGGCCGCCTTGGGCGGTGCGGGCGTGATTTCGAACGCCGGAGCATTGTCCTTGATCCGCACCTTGACCTCGCCGCCGTTGGTGAGCTTGCCGAACAGCAGTTCCTCGGCCAGCGGCTGCTTGATCTTTTCCTGAACCAGCCGGCTCATCGGCCGCGCCCCGTACATCCGATCGTAGCCGCGCTCGGTGAGCCATGCGCGCGCCTCATCGTCGAGTTCGATGTGGACGTTGCGGTCCGCCAGCTGCAATTCGAGCTGGAGGAGGAATTTGTCGACCACCCGCGCGACCACCGCCGGCGGCAGATAGGCGAACGGCACGATTGCATCGAGCCGGTTGCGAAATTCAGGCGTGAACATCTTCTTGACCGCGTCTTCCTGCGCATCCTCGCGATCCATCGCGCCAAAGCCGATCGATTCACGCGCCATGTCGGCGGCGCCGGCATTGGTCGTCATGATCAGGATGGTGTTGCGGAAATCGACCGTCTTGCCGTGGTGATCGGTGAGCTTGCCGTTGTCCATCACCTGGAGGAGAATGTTGAACAGGTCTGGGTGCGCCTTCTCGATCTCGTCGAGCAACAGCACGCTGTGCGGGTGCTGGTCGACCGCATCGGTCAGCAGGCCGCCCTGGTCGTAGCCGACATAGCCCGGAGGTGCGCCGATCAGCCGGCTGACCGAATGGCGCTCCATATATTCGCTCATGTCGAAGCGCTGCAGCGGGATGCCCATGACGGACGCCAGCTGGCGAGCAACTTCGGTCTTGCCGACGCCGGTGGGGCCGGAGAACAGATAATTGCCGATTGGCTTGTCGGGCTCGCGAAGGCCGGCGCGCGACAGCTTAATCGCGGATGCGAGCTTTTCGATCGCGATATCTTGGCCGAAGACCACGCGCTTCAAGTCGGCATCGAGCGTTTCGAGCACGCGCTTGTCATCGGTCGAAACCGACTTGGGCGGAATGCGCGCAATCGTCGCCACCACCGCCTCGATTTCCTTGGTGGTAATGACCTTCTTGCGGCGGCTCGGCGGGACCAGCATCTGCATCGCGCCGACCTCATCGATCACGTCGATCGCCTTGTCGGGCAATTTGCGGTCGTGGATGTAGCGCGCCGACAGCTCGACCGCACTCTTGATCGCGTCCGGCGTGTAGCGGACGTTGTGGTGCCCCTCGAACGACGAGCGCAGGCCGGCGATGATCTTGATCGTGTCCTCGATCGTCGGTTCGTTGACGTCGATCTTCTGGAACCGGCGGAGCAGCGCGCGGTCTTTTTCGAAGTGATTGCGGAATTCCTTGTAGGTGGTCGAGCCGATGCAGCGGATCGTCCCCGACCCCAAAGCGGGTTTGAGCAGGTTGGAGGCGTCCATCGCTCCGCCGCTGGTCGCCCCGGCGCCGATCACGGTGTGAATCTCGTCGATGAACAGGATCGCGTCGGGCAGCTTTTCAAGCTCGGTGACGACCGATTTTAGCCTCTCCTCGAAATCGCCGCGATAACGGGTCCCAGCAAGCAGCGCGCCCATGTCGAGCGAGTAGATCACCGCGGGCTTCAAGACATCGGGCACGTCGCCTTCGACAATTTTGCGCGCCAGCCCTTCGGCGATCGCGGTTTTGCCGACGCCGGGATCGCCAACATAAAGCGGATTGTTCTTCGAGCGTCGGCAGAGAATTTGCACCGTCCGATCGATCTCGGCCGTCCGCCCGATCAGCGGATCGACCTTGCCCGCCCTGGCTTTCTCGTTGAGGTCGACGGTGAATTGCTTGAGGGCGCTTTCCTTCGACTTGCTTTCGCTCTTGTCGCTCTTGTCCTCGGCGCCACCGACATCTCGCGGCTCGACGGGGGCGTCGCCCTTGCCGACGCCGTGGCTGATATAGGTCACCGCATCCAGCCGGCTCATGTCCTGCTGCTGTAGGAAATAGACCGCGTAGCTCTCGCGTTCGGAGAATAAAGCGACCAGCACATTGCCGCCGGTCACCTCGTCGCGGCCCGACGACTGGACATGAAGGATGGCGCGCTGGACGACGCGCTGGAAACCGCTGGTCGGCGAGGGATCGGTGCCGCTGTCGGCGACCAGAGCGCCCAGCTCGGCATCGAGATATTGCTTGACCGTCGCGCGCAATTCCTCGCGGTTGACCCCGCAGGCGCTCATCACCTTCGACGCATGCTCGTCGTCGATCAGCGCGATCAGCAAATGCTCGAGCGTGGCATATTCGTGGCGGCGCTTGCTCGCCTCGCCAAGGGCATTGTGCAGTGTCTGTTCGAGTTCGCGGGCAAAACTGGGCATTGATTACTCCTGCCGCCGCGGACCGGACGCCGCGGGCTTCTCATCATATGTCGTGGACCTCTCCGCGCCGATCAAGGGCACGGCGGCGTGGCCAATGTCCGATTTATCGCTTGAACAGCTCATCAGCGGCACTGCGGTGGCGTTCGGCGTCGGCCATGTGCGTCTCAACCCGTACGATCTCGGCCTTCAAGGTCTCGATGCGCGCAACCAGCTCGTCGATCGATAGTGGCCCGAGGTCTTGCTTGATCAGCTCGGTCAGCGGATCCTTTGGCTTGTCCGGAAAAAGTTCGTCCAAATCCATGAGCGGCAGCGTTGACCGAAGGGGCAGGGCTGTCAATAAGCTTGCCGCTTATGCCCGACATTCCATCAAAAATGCAGGCGATTGTTGCAAGCGCGCCCGGCGGCCCCGAAGTGCTCACGCTTGTCGATCGGCCAGTGCCGCAGCCTGGGCGGGATGAGGTGCTGGTCAAGGTTGCCGCCGCCGGGGTCAACCGCCCCGATCTCCTCCAGCGCCGCGGCGCTTATCCGCCCCCGCCCGGCGCGCCCGACATCCTGGGCCTCGAAATCGCCGGCACAGTGGTCGCGGCTGGAGAGGGCGCGGAAGGCCTGATCGGCCGCAAGGTCTGTGCCCTGGTCGTCGGTGGCGGCTACGCTGAATATTGCTTAGCTCCGGCAGGAACCTGCCTGATCGTTCCCGAAGTCCTGCGCCTGACCGAAGCGGCAGCGATGCCGGAAACCCTGTTCACCGTGTGGGTCAATTTGTTCGAGCGCGGGTTCGCCGCCGATGGCGATGCGGTGCTGGTCCATGGCGGGACCAGCGGCATTGGCACCATGGCGATCCTTCTCGGGAAATTATTTGGCCTGGAGGTCATTGTCACGTGTGGAACCGATGAAAAATGCGCTCGCGCTGTGGAAATCGGCGCGGCACACGCGATCAATTACCGAACCGCAGATTTTGCTGAAGAGGTGAAGCGTCTCACCGCCAACAAGGGTGTTGCGGTGGTGCTCGACATGGTCGGCGGAGATTATGTTGCGCGCAATCTTTCCTGCCTCGCCGACGATGGCCGCCACGTTTCGATCGCCCATCAGCTCGGCGCCAAGGCCGAGATCGCGATCCCCGAGGTGATGCGCCGCCGGCTGACGCTCACCGGATCGACGCTCCGGCCGCGATCGGTCGAGTTCAAGACCATGGTCGCCGATGAGCTGGCGCGGACCGTGTGGCCCTACGTCGAGGGAGGGCGACTGAAGCCGGTGATCGACAGCCTGTTTCCCTTGGCCGAAGCCGCCGCGGCGCATGAGCGGATGGAAAAGGACCTCCATGTGGGCAAGATTGTGCTACAAATGACGGCATGAGCGAGCGGCTGATTCTTCACGAATATGCGGCCTCGGCCAACTGTTATAAAGTTCGCCTGACCGCGGCCCACGTCGGCATCACGCTCGAGCGGCGCGAATATGACATCATGAAGGGCGAGACCCGAACGCCAGGATTCCTCGCCGAGGTGGATGCCAACGGCCGAATTCCGGTGCTCCAGATCGGTGATCGCTTCCTTCCCGAAAGCAACGCCGCCTGTTTCTTTCTAGCCAGCGGCTCGCCGCTGATTCCGTCCGACCGCTTCGACCGTGCTGACATGCTGCGCTGGATGTTCTGGGAACAATACCATCACGAACCCAACATCGCGACCTTGCGTTTCTGGCTTCGTTTTGTCGGGGTCGAGGCGCTCAGCGAGGTTCAGCGCCTGCAACTGATCCCCAAGCGCCAGGCCGGCCTCGCCGCGCTGGAGTTGATGGACCGCCACCTTGCCCGCCGAAAATGGTTTGTCAGCGATCATATGACGGTCGCCGACATCTGCCTGTTCGCTTACACCCATGTCGCCGACGAGGCTGATTTCGAGCTGGAACGGTATCCGGCCGTGATCCGCTGGCTCGAGCGGATCATGAGCGATTCGCGCACCATATCATTTGAAAGCGAACTCCTTCTTGCCCTCGACGCCTGAGGCGCGTAAATCAATTTTCAGTTCAGGCCGCTCCGTGACGGGGCGGCCTTCTTTATTTTTTCAAAGGATTTCCCAGTGGCCCAGCCCCTGATGCCCCACGCCACCGCCGCCTGGCTGGTCGATCATACCGCCCTGAGCTTTGAGCAGATCGCTGAGTTTTGTGGCCTCCACATCCTTGAGGTCCAGGCGATCGCCGACGACACCGCGGCGACCAAGCTGACCGGCCGCGATCCGGTGCGCGCCGGTGAGCTGACCCATGCCGAGATCGAAAAGGGCCAGGCCGACCCCGACTATAAATTGACGATGCACAAGGAGCCCGACCCTGTGCGCCGCACTAAGGGGCCACGCTACACCCCAGTGTCGAAGCGCCAGGATAAGCCGGACGGCATCAACTGGATCATCCGCAACCATCCCGAAGTCAGCGACGGCCAGATCGGCAAGCTGATCGGCACGACTCGCACCACCATCAGCGCCATCCGCGACCGGACGCATTGGAACATGGCCAATATCCAGCCCAAGGATCCGGTTACGCTCGGGCTAACCAGCCAGCGAGAATTGGACGCGGCGGTCGCCAAGGCGGCCAAGGCGAAAGGCGTTCCCGCGCCGACCGACACCCGGCTGGAAGGCGATCGTGCCGCGCTGATCGAAGAACTGCGCGCCGAACGCGACCAGCATCATCGCGACGCCGAGGCGGCGCTGGCGCTTGCCGAAAACGGCGGCGAGAATGATGAGATCGTCCCGGGCATCCGCGACCCGTTCAAGAAGGCTTGAGCTTGATTCGCGGTAGCCCGGGCGCCATTGCTGCATGATGGACGCCGCCGAACCGCCGCTTGAGCTGAGTTTCGAAGACGCGCTGGCGCGGCTCGAGGAAATCGTCCAACTGTTGGAGAAAGGCGAAGCTCCGCTCGACCAGTCTATCGAGCTCTATCGGGAGGGCGACCGGCTGAAGCGCCATTGTGAAGCGCGGCTGAAGTCGGCCCAGGCGCGGATCGAGCGGATCGCGCTCGGTCCCGACGGTCAGCCAAGCGGGACGGCGCCCTTCGATGACGGTTGAGGCGGCAGAGCGCGTGGCCGCGAGCATCGACAGCGAAGCCGCGCGCGTATCCGCCGCCGTCGATTTCCTGTTCGCCCAGTTGCTCGCAGACGGCGGCGACGGCCGCGACCCC
>DATHFE010000119.1:0-11464 GCA_035318245.1 Sphingomicrobium sp.
TGGCATGCTGCCCCGCGCTACTCATACCCGCGGCAACCGTGAGGCGGCCAAGGGCAAGCAATCGGGCCGGACACAGGAAATCCAGCGGCTGATCGGGCGCAGCCTGCGCGCCGTGGTCGATTTGGCCGCGCTCGGCGAGCGCCAGATCGTCGTCGATTGCGATGTCATCCAGGCCGATGGCGGAACCCGCACCGCGGCAATTTCCGGAGCGTGGGTCGCGCTGCGCCTCGCGGTCGACGGAATCATCAAGAAATCGCAGCTTGCGACCGATCCGATCCGCACTCAGGTCGCGGCGGTCAGCTGCGGGATGCACGATGGAACGGCGGTGCTCGACCTGGATTATGTCGAGGACAGCTCGGCCGGATCGGACGGCAATTTCGTCCTGACAGGCGATGGCGCGATCGTCGAGGCACAGATTTCCGCCGAAGGCGCGACGTTCGACGAGGAATCTCTGTTGCGCCTGCTGAGGCTGGCGCGGATCGGCTGCGCCGAAATTTTCGCCGCCCAATTGAAGGCGGTAGGGCGATGAAGCCGATCGAGAAACTGGTCATCGCCACTCATAATCCCGGAAAATTGCGCGAAATCGAGGAATTGCTCGCGCCGCTCGGCATCCCCTGCGTCGGCGCCGCCGAGCTCGGCCTTCCCGAGCCCGAGGAGATCGGCAACACCTTCGTCGACAATGCCGAATTGAAAGCGCGCGAAGCCGCCGACCTGTCGGGGCTGCCGGCGCTGGCCGACGACAGTGGGCTGAGCGTCGACGCGCTCCACGGCCGCCCCGGCATCTTCTCCGCGCGCTGGGCCGAGGACGAGGCCGGCAACCGCGACTTTGCCCGTGCGATGGAACGGGTGTGGCGCGAGGTCGAAGCTGCCGGCCCCGAGGCCGGCCACGACGCGCATTTCGCCTGCGCGCTGGCGATCGCCTGGCCGGACAACGGGCAGACCGAAAGTTTCGACGGACGCGTGGATGGCACTCTGGTCTGGCCGCCGCGCGGAGAGCGCGGGTTCGGCTACGATCCGATGTTCGTCGCCGCGGGTTTTGCCCAGACGTTCGGCGAAATCGATCCGGCGGAAAAGCATAAGATCAGCCACCGCGCGAGAGCGTTCAAGAAATTAGTCGCGGCGCTCCGCTAGCTGGAAGCCGTCCTTGTTGCCGGTCGGAGCATAGCGGCAGACGAAATAATCGGTGGTCGCGCTCGACGCGAGTGCGCAGCCGACCTGGGTCGTCGTCGGCCATACGATCTGGGTGAAGTGGGCGACGTCGTGCCATTCCCCGGTGCGGCTGTTGTCGGGGAATGCGCCGGGGCGGAAATTCCGCGCTTCGTCGATCATCACGCCGATCATGATGTCATATGAGAAGACGCCGCGCTGCCCGCGCCACAGATTCTCACCGGATTTCTTGCGGCGACCCGGCGTCTTGTCATGATCATAGACGCCGGTCTGCGCCATATATTGCGCATGGCCCATTGCGCCTGCAGCAAGCTCTTCGCTCCACGCCAAGGCCGGAACGCCGAACCTGTCGCGCGCCAAATTATGAGCGTTGAGCACCGTTTGACGGAGCAGCATCTCGCTGCGATCGGCCGGAGCCGGCCAATTGGGGCTTGGCATCGTCGCCGCGGACGCGGACGAAGCAATCAGCAAGGCAAGAACAAGTGCACACTTCATAGGCAGGGATTCTGCCCCGCCACTGGTTAACAAGCCGCCGATTTCCCTTGGTAAAGATCAGCGAAGGATTGTTCCGACCAAATTGCCCGCCGGAAGGTAGCGGCACACCAAATAGTCATTGGCGCGGTTGGACCCGGTCGCGCAGCCGACCCGCTGCGATGTCGGCCAGATGATCTGCGTATAATGGCCGACGTCCGACCAGTTGCGCGTCCGGCTGACCGCCGGGAAGCGGCCCGCCCTGAAATCGCGGCGCTCGGCGATCAACAGCCCGATCATGTCGGCATAACGGTAGGCGCCGCGCGTGCCCATGAAGAGATTCTCACCTTGGGGCGGACGTCGGCCCCGCTGCGGATCATGCTCGAACCGGCCGGTTCGAGCGAGCGTTTGTGCGTAAACGCCGGCATCGCGGGCCAATCCCTCGTCCCATGCAAGCGGAGCCACGCCATATTCCCTGCGCGCCTGATTGTGCGCCGCAATCATCGTCGCGCGAAGCAGGGGCTCGCCGCGCGCCGCGGGCTTTCCGCTCCAGACCATGGTTCCCACTTGCGGCGTGGCCAGCGCCGCGGCTGGCAACAACAGGGCAAGGGCCGTAAGGAGCGCGCGCATCATGGCCAGCATTGCTATCCAGCCTCAACTGAACGGCACTCTAACGGATCGACCGCTGGCGCTCTACGTCCATTGGCCGTTCTGCGTCTCGAAATGCCCCTATTGCGACTTTAACAGCCACGTCCGCGACAGCGTCGACCAGGAGCTGTGGCGCAAGGCGCTGCTGGCCGATCTGGCGTACGAAGCCGCGCTGTTGCCGGGGCGGCAACTGACCTCGATCTTCTTTGGCGGTGGCACGCCCTCGCTGATGGATCCGGCGACGGTCGCCGCGGTGATCGGCGCAGCGCGCGAGCATTGGGATGGATCGGACGACATTGAAATTACGCTTGAAGCCAATCCGTCGTCGGTCGAGGCGGCGCGGTTCGCGGATCTCGCCACCGCGGGCGTCAACCGCGTGTCGCTCGGCTTGCAGGCGTTCGATGATGCTTCCCTGGCATTCCTTGGCCGGGCTCACTCCGGCGCAGAGGGATTGGCGGCATTGGAGGTTGCACAGCGGCATTTCAGCCGAGTCAATTTCGACCTGATCTACGCGCTTCCGGGGCACAGCGAGGAACATTGGTCGGCATCCCTCGATCGCGCGCTCGGCCTCGGCACCGGCCACTTGTCGCTCTACCAGCTGACGATCGAGCCGGGCACGCGGTTCGCGGCGCTGCATGCAGCGGGCAAGCTGGATCCGCTTGATCTCGATCGTGCCGCGGCCCTGTTTGAATTGACTGCCGAGCGGACCGAAGCTTCGGGTCTGCCGGCCTATGAAATCAGCAACCACGCGCGGCCAGGCGAAGAGAGCCGCCACAACCTGACCTACTGGCGTTACGGCGATTATGCGGGCGTCGGTCCGGGAGCGCACGGACGCCGCGGCGGGATGCGCACAGTCCGCCACAAGAAACCCGAGAACTTCCTCGGCGGGATTGCGCGCAATGGTCATGGGATGGTCGAGGAAGAGCCCCTGACCAGCCGAGAGTCAGCCGACGAAGCGTTGGTGATGGGGCTTCGCCTGACGGAGGGCATCGATGTCGCCGCGCTCGAGAAGCGCCTCGGCGCTCCGCTGATCGATCCGCTTGCCGTCACTCGCCTGATCGAAAGCGGCCATCTCGAATGGAGCGACGAACGGCTGCGCACCACGCCCGTTGGACGCCTTCTGCTCGATCATATTCTCGGTGAAATCGCGGCGCGCTGAGCGTCGCTTCAGGTACCAGGATTGAGCTTTTCCGAAGCCCCTACCAAATAATCCTCAATCTGCAGGTCGGCGTCGGATTCGGCGCGCTTGCGGGGGCCGCCCGCCTTGACGTCGAAGTTGACTAAGCCTTGCCTGAAAGAGGTAATTTGTCCCGCGCAGCTCTGCCGCGCGAAAGCCTCGAACCCGTCGGGCTTTAATTTGTCTGCATTTGCCTTGTCCACGGCCTGCCTGAGGCAAGTCGTGAACTGCTGCCGTTGCGTAGAGGCCGCTGAGGCCTGCACCGCCGCGCTAAGTGCCATTGACGCTACAATTGTGATCATCCCGCACTCCACCCAAGTGCTTATGAATTCGGGAAGGATGACTCTTTTTTGACCGCCTGTGAAGAGGTTTTAAATCAGTCGCCAAAGGCCTTGGCTGCCGGCGAAATAATCGTCGTTCCACTGGCCGTAACCTGGCGAATTTCGAGCGAGCGCACGGCCACGCCGCCGCGATCAAAGCGGAAGATCCCGTCGACCCCCGCAAAGCCTTCGCGATCCATCAGCTGGCGTACCGGGAAGGCACCGCCGATCGACCAACGCTTGGCGCTGCGGACGGTCAGCAACACGGCGTCATAGCCCAGGCTCCCGATGCGGTACGGGGTCTTGCCGTAACGCGCACGATAGCGGCTGACGAGCTGGTTGAAGCGATCGTCAGGCGTCGCTGCATACCATGCGCCGCGCAGCGACGGAGTCGCGCCCAATGTTCGCTCGCTAGTCCACAATTCGGTGCCAAGAATTCTCGCGGCGGCGGATGGGCCCTGCTTGAGCAGCGGCGCCGCGACAATCGAAATCCGGCCGCTGTCGCCGATCAGCACGGCATCGTATCCGCCCTTGGCGTTCAGCGCGCGAACGGCCGTGCGAATGGCTTGAGGCGTCCGGTTGAAGGATTGCAGCGCGGTCACCCGACCGCCGGAGCGCTGGACCGCGCCGAGCATTCCTTGTGCGGCGCGTTGGCCATATAGGCCGGTCGGGACAAGTCCCGCGAAGCGAGATGCCCCGGCGGCGCGGGCCTGGCGGACGACGCGGTCGATCGACTGATCGGGAACGACGCCGAGAATGAACACCCCGTCGCCGGCAACGGCGGCATCATTGGAAAAAGCGATCACCGGGACCTTGGCCTTGCGCGCGACCGGCGCGGCGGCACGAACGTCTTCGGCGAGCAACGGGCCGAGGATCAGGCGATTACCGTCCGCGATGGCGGTTCCTGCCACCGCGGCGGCTCCGCCCTTCGTGGTGTCGTAAATCGTCAAGCGGATCGATTTCTCTCCGCTGTCGAGTAAAGCGAGGTTGGCGGCGTTGGCGATCGATTGCCCGACACCTCCATCGGCGCCGCTCAGCGGGACCAGCAGCGCTACTCCATGCCTCGCCGTGACGGTTTCGCTCGGAGCCACAGGTTCGGGGCCAGGCGGCGGGCGCTTCACACCGGTTGCGCAGCCAGCGAGAAGCAGCGCCGACGACGCCATCGAAAGCATCAGCAGCCGGCGCGTCGGGCGATCCCATGCCTGAAAATGCCGCGCTTGCCGCTGACGGGCGGATGATGCCATGTGTCGAGCCTTCAAAATGGACAATCCCCTCGCCCCAGGCCTCTATATCGTCGCCACGCCAATCGGCAATCTTTCCGATCTGAGCCCGCGCGCCGCCGACACCTTGCGCTCCTGCGACCGAGTGTTGGCGGAGGACAAACGCGTCAGTGCGAAATTGCTGGCCCATGTTGGCGCCACCGCACCGATGACTGCATACCATGATCACAGCAGCGAAGCCGAACGCGACCGGATTGTCGAAATGCTTGGCGATAAGGCCGTCGCTTTGATCAGTGACGCGGGAACGCCGTTGATTTCAGACCCCGGATACAAATTGGTGCGCGCGGCGCGGGCTGCGGGTGCGGCGGTCCATACGATTCCTGGTCCGTGTGCGGCAATCGCCGCGCTGACTTTGGCGGGATTGCCGACCGACCGGTTCCTGTTCGCGGGATTTCTGCCGGTCAAGGCCAAGGCGCGAAGTGAAGCAATTGCCGAGCTCGCCGGCGTGAGGGCGAGCCTGGTGCTTTATGAAAGCGGGCCTCGGCTAGGAGAGTCTCTCAGAGCGCTCGCCGCTGGTCTTGGACCGCGCGACGCCGCCGTAGCGCGCGAGATCAGCAAATTGTTCGAGGAGTGCGTCACCGGAACGCTGCCAGAGCTCGCAGCGCGCTACGCCGATGCCCCGCCCAAAGGTGAAATCGTCATGGTGATCGGGCCGCCGGGCGAGCGCGAAGCGGTGAGCGACGAGGACTTGGACAGTGCGCTCGACGATGCGCTGGCGCGGCTCTCACCGTCACGCGCGGCAGCTGAGGTCGCGGCATCACTCAACTTGCCCAGGAAACGCGTTTATGCGCGCGCGCTCGAACGGTCGGGCGCTTGAACCGGCGCGAGGCGGAGAAGCGCGGCCGCGGCGCTGAGACGCTGGCCTGCTGGTGGCTGCGGCTTAAGGGCTGGCGGATTGTCGCCCGGCGGGCGCGGGTTCCGGGCGGCGAGGTGGACATTGTCGCCCGGCGCGGACGCACGCTGGCGTTCGTAGAGGTCAAGGCGCGCAACAGTGCGTTGGCGGCGGGCCATTCGCTCGACGCATATCGCCTGCGGCGCGTCGCGGTTGCCGCTGAGCGACTGACGCCGCGCTACGGCAAGGGCTGCGACACGATCCGCATCGACGCGATGTACATCGTCCCCGGCCGCTGGCCGCAGCATTTGCCCGATGTCTGGACCGGGTGACAAAAGCAGCGCACTCGCTTAGGCGCTCCACCATGTCATTGCGTGTCGCCGTCCAGATGGATCCACTCGAATCGATCGGGATTGCCGGCGATTCGACTTTCGCGCTGATGCTCTCCGCCCAGGCGCGCGGGCACACGCTGCTCCACTATGCCGCCGAAGACCTGGGCTACGAAGAGGGGCGCGTGCGCACGCGGGCGCGTCCGGTGACGGTCCAGCGGGTCGAAGGTGACCATTTCACCGCCGGCGAGCCGGTTACGATCGATCTTTCCGACGACGTCGATGTTGTCCTGATGCGGCAGGACCCGCCGTTCGACATCGCCTACATCACCGCGACTTACTTGCTTGAACGGATCTCGGGCGAGACGCTGGTGGTCAATGATCCGCGGGCGGTGCGCGACGCACCGGAGAAACTGTTCGTCCTCGATTATGCGATCTTCATGCCGCCTACGCTGATCACGCGGTCGCTCGAAGATCTGCGCGCCTTCCATGCGAAACATGGCGAGATCGTTTTGAAGCCGCTCCATGGCAATGCCGGCGCTGCAGTATTCCGCATCGGCCGAGACGGCACCAACCTCGCCGCGCTGGCCGAATTGTTCGGGGCGGTGTGGCGCGAGCCGTATATCGCCCAGGCTTTCCTTCCCGACGTGATCGAGGGCGACAAGCGCATCGTGCTGGTCGACGGCGAATTTGCCGGCGCGATCAACCGCCGGCCGAGCGCGGGGGAAATCCGCTCCAACCTGGCTGCAGGCGGAACCGCCGAAGCGGCTGAACTGTCGCCGCGCGAACGCGAGATTTGCGAGGCGATCGGGCCGGAATTGAAGCGGCGCGGATTGGTGTTCGTCGGCATCGACGTAATCGGCGGCTATCTGACCGAAATCAACGTCACCTCTCCGACCGGGATCGTCGCGATCGACCGCTTCAACGGCACCGATACGCCGGCCCGCATCTGGGACGCGATCGAAGCACGGGTCGGCGCATGAGCGACTGGGTCGTGCGGATGATCGAGCAGTCGGGCTATCTCGGCGTCGGCTTCCTGATGTTCCTCGAAACGATTTTTCCGCCGATCCCGTCGGAAGTCATCATGCCGGTGGCGGGCGTCGCCGCGGGCCAGGGGCGGATGACTTATGCCCTGGTCGTGGCCAGCGGCACAGCCGGCGCGATGCTCGGCAACATTTTCTGGTACCTCGCTGCCCGCGCCTTGGGGATTGTGCGGCTGAAGCCGATCGTCGAGCGCTGGGGGCGCTGGCTGACGGTCACATGGCCCGAACTGGAACGCGCCGAGCGCTGGTTCCGGGTCAACGGAACGGCGTTCGTGTTCCTCGGCCGGATGGTGCCGACTGTGCGATCGTTGGTGTCGATCCCTGCCGGCCTGCTCAAGATGCGTTTCCGCAGCTTTCTCATCGCCTCGACCATCGGCACCGCCGGTTGGACCGCTCTGCTCGCTGGCGCGGGCTATAAGCTCGGCGAGAATTATCGCGACATCAATGACTGGCTCGGCCCGCTGTCGAACGCGATTCTGTTGGTCCTCATTGCGGCTTATGTCTGGCGCCTGTGGACGCACCGGAACATCAGACCAATCATCGCAAAAGAATCCGAATTGGACGCAAATTAGCCGTAGTCGCATCGCAAATAGCGTCGGAGAAACATCCAGGACGGTTATTTAGCGAGACGTTAAGGCCAAGCCCCGCAAGGGTCGCCTTGTCCGGATTGGCAGGTCGCGTCCACCCCCACAGGTATTCGGTATGCCGACCGGACAACCTCCCAAATGATGATCCAGCTTAAGCCCGGGGATGAGCGTGGCGATAGACGTCAAGGAGCCGCGCCGCATCGACCGCGGTGTAGATCTGGGTCGACGACAAGCTGGCGTGGCCGAGTAATTCCTGGAGTGCGCGAAGATCCGCGCCGCGCGCGAGCAAATGCGTCGCGAAACTGTGTCGGAGCGCGTGCGGCGTGAGCGTATCGGGCAAGCCGAGCCGCGTGCGCGCAGCCTTGACCGCGCGGCGGACAAGATCGGGATTGAGGCGACCGCCATTGACCCCGACAAATAATGGGGCTTCGCCGGCAATCGGCCACGGAACCTTGGCGACATAGTCTTCGATCGCCTCGCGAACCGCGGGGACCAGGGGCACGACCCTAGTCTTGTTGCGCTTCCCGGTAACGCGGATCGCCGGGCGCAGCGGCAAGACGCGCGCGGTCAGTGACAACGCCTCGGCAACACGCAGCCCCGACCCATATAGCAATAGCAAAATGGCGAGGTCGCGCGCACCAACCCATGGCTTGCTGGCACCCGCCGCGGCGTCTTCGGCGAGCGCCATGGCGTCTTCGGGCGAAGCGGGCCGCGGCAGGGTCCGCGGCCGCTTCGGCGCGCGCGTCCGCGGCAATTGCGCGACATGCCCAGCGTCCTCGGCGGCATATTTGAGGAAGCCGCGCACCGCCGACATCTCACGCGCCGCCGACGATGGCCCGAGCCCGCTGGCGCGCCGATCAGCGAGGAAGGCCCGCAGGTCGGCGGCGCTCAGCGCGAGCAGCGAAAAGCGCCCAATTTCCTCGCCGCGATGGCGCCCGAGAAATTCGACAAAACGGTGCGCGGTGGCGACGTAGGCCCGCGTCGTATGAGCCGAACGGCGCAGATTTTGCGAGAGATGGCCGTGCCAGCGCGCTGCAAGCGCTTGGGCCGGATGGTCGCTCAGTCCTGAATCAGCCACCGGCGGATCATAGCCGCAAGCGAGTTGCCGAGGAACAGCAGAAGTTCGGAGCCGTGGCGGCCGTCTAGGCTTTGCTCGCTGCGCTGGCCGAGCGCGATCAAGCCGCACGGCAGGGGTGCCTCGCCATCGATCCGGACGAGGGCCTCGGCGCGGATCAGGTCGCACGCAGGGCCGAACAGGGGATGCCCCCGCCCGACTTCGCGCAGGACCACCCCATCGACCTGCTCCATCGCCCGGGCGACGATCTGCGGTTCGACCATGTGAACGCCGTTGGCGTCGGCGCGAAAGCCCTTGTCGCCGACGATCAGCGCCAGCGCGACCGCGTCGATCCTCAAGATCAGCGGCCATTCCTGCGTGACGACGTGGAACAATGTTTCAAGGCTATCGGCGGCAATCGCGGCGAGCACCGCCTGATGGATCGAGGCAACCGCGCCCGAATGGCCGCGGGCAAAAGCGATCAGATCCTGATTGGCTTCTTCTGCGGCGGCGATCCGCTGGCGCAGCCTTGCGACGGCTCGCTCTTCGAACTGGATAACACCGCCCATGAAGGCAGCATAAGCCCGCAGCAGTTAATTTCCTACTGCCGCCGAAACCACTGCAATCAGGCGATCTTTTGACCGCTCGCCTGCCAATCCTTGAGGAAGCTGGCCATACCGGAGTCGGTCAGCGGATGATTGAACAGCATGTGGATGATCTTCGGCGGCGCGGTCATCACATCGGCACCCAATTTGGCCGCTTGGAGGACATGGATAGGATGGCGGATGCTGGCCGCCAATATCTCGGTTTCGAAGTCGTAATTGTCGTAGATCAGGCGGATGTCGGCGATCAGGTCCATGCCGTCCTGGCCGATATCGTCGAGCCGTCCGAGGAACGGCGAAATATAGGTCGCTCCGGCCTTGGCCGCCAAAAGCGCCTGGTTCGCCGAGAAGCACAAAGTCACATTGACCTTGGTGCCGTCGCCTCTCAACGCCTTGCAACTCTTCAGGCCGTCCGGCGTCAGCGGCACCTTGATCACGACATTGTCGGCGATCTTCCGCAGCACCTCGGCCTCACGCATCATGCCGGCATGATCCGTCGCGACGACCTCGGCCGACACCGGCCCCTTCACAACGCCGGCAATTTCGCGGACGACTTCGATAAAGTCGCGCCCCGACTTGTTGATCAGCGACGGGTTCGTGGTGACTCCATCGAGCAGGCCGAGATCGACAAGCTCGCGGATATCGGCGATTTCGGCAGTGTCGGCGAAGAATTTCATCGGTTTTGGCCTTGGCTGGGGGGATTTCGCGCTCGATAGCTGGTGCGACGCGGCACGTCATCCGATTCGAGCGGGGAAATAGCTATGAGCGAACATGTAACGGTCGAGCGGCGCGATGGGGTCCTCGCGATCACGATGAATCGGCCCGAGCGGCGCAATGCGATCACGGTTGCGATGTATGCCGCGCTGGCGGACGCGATCGAGAGTGCGGCGAATGACGCTGCGCTGAGGCTGATCACGCTCGAGGGCGCCGGCGAAGACTTTACGGGCGGCAACGACCTTGCCGATTTCATGGCCGAAATGCCCAGCGGCGACGACATCCCGGTATGGCGATTGCTAAAGGCGCTGGCGGCCAATCCCGTCCCACTGGTCGCCGCAGTTCACGGCAATGCGGTCGGAATCGGAACAACCATGCTGTTCCACTGCGACCTGGTGCTCGCCGAAGACGGGACGCGCTTCATCATGCCGTTCGTCGATTTGGGACTGGTGCCCGAAGCCGCCAGCTCCCTTCTGATGCCCCGGCTCGCTGGGCGCCGCCGAGCGGCGCGCTATGTCCTTCTCGGCGAACCTTTCGGAGTCGAAGAGGCGTCGGAATTCGGATTGATCAGCCACCGCGTAGCCAAGGGCGGCCTCAAGGATGCATTGGCCATGCTGGTCGACCAACTTCTAGCCAAACCGCCGGAGGCGTTGCGCCTGACCCAGCGGCTATTGCGGAGCGAAGATCGGGCTGAAATCCTCGAGCGGATGGAGCTCGAGAATAGCCATTTCGCCGAGCGGCTCCGGTCGGACGAAGTGCGCCAGGCGATCACGGCATTCTTCGAGAAGCGTGCCGTCAAAAGCTGAGATAGACCTGCTTGGTCCGGGTCAGCGTGACCGGCGGTGCGTTGAAGAACAGGAAGTTCGGCGTCACAGTGTAACTAACAGTCAACAGCCTGCAATTCGTGCAGACGGTCGTTGCCGGGGTGGCTACGGTCGGCGTGCTGAACGTACCGATGTTCATGCCGAACACCTTATTCTGCATCCTGGTGACGATCTGGGCGTCCGACGGAGTCGGGAATATGGTGGCATAGCGCGCGCCTTCACCCAGCGCGTGCTGCATGCCGGCGCTCGCCGACATGATGACGCCGATCTGGAAGATGCCGTAGATCAGTGACAAAAGGATCGGCACCGCCAATGCCATCTCGACCGCGGCGGCGCCATCCTCGTTGCGGCGAAGGCTGGTCAGCCTCATTGGATGCGCACTCCCGTCGCTCCGGTCAGCGTAAAGCTCCCGTCGC
>DATHFE010000120.1:0-3678 GCA_035318245.1 Sphingomicrobium sp.
CTCGCCAAGGCGCGGAAAGAAAGGGCGCTGCACGCGGCTTAACCTGCGCCGGACCCCTATTTATCTAACGATCGGCAGGATAACCGCGCTGGCGCTGGCGCCGCCCCGCCAGATGCTCTGTGTCGATCGGCGATAGTCGCCTGGCTTCGCATAGAAAATATTGTCGACATAAGTTTGTGGGTTGCGGTCATAGAGCGGGAACAGCGTCGACTGCACCTGGACCATGATGCGATGCCCCGGCAGGAACACATGGTCGACGTTCGGCAGCGCCCATTGATAATGCTCGATCTTGCCCGGCTTAAGCCTCTCCGGCTTGGCGAAGCTGTGGACATAGCGACCTCGGAAGATCTCAATCCCGACCGGCAGCTCGTAGCCGGCCATCGACGGCTTGGCTCCCTGCGACGCGTCTTCGGGCACGTCGTTGGGATAGACATCGATCAGCTTGACCACCCAATCGCTGTCGGTGCCGCTGGTTGCGGCGAACAGATCGACCTGCGGCGCACCCATGATGTGCACGGCGCTCGGCAGCGGCTCCGTCCTGTAGGCGAGCACGTCGGGCCGATCCGAGACAAAGCGCTGATCGCGGACCAGCCACGGCTTCCATTGGTTGGGATCGGCGGCGCTTATCGGACGCGGGATGAACGGCACGGGCTTCGCCGGATCGGACACAAAATCGTCGTGTCCCCCCGCCGCGGGCCGGTCGAAGCTGGCGCCATTGCCGCCGGCCAGAAACAGCGGCGTCGGCGTGCCCATTGGCCAGCGCGGAGATGCGTTCCAGCGATTCACGCCGGTCGCATAGGTCAGCACCGGCGGAATGTGCGGGTCGGGCGTGCCCTTCAGATAATGGTCGAAGAACGGCTTGACCCAGCGCGTGCGCCATTCAGCTGCCGTGTCGCCGGTGAAAGTGAGCGCTCCAAGGTCATAGCCGTAATGGTTGGCGCCTGAATGCCGCCACGGGCCGATGACCAGATGGAGAAGTTCGGTGCCCTCATATTTCGGTGCGAGCGCCCGGTACACCGCCGGGGCCCCATAGCTGTCCTCCTGGTCCCACTGACCCACCTCGAGCATGGTCGGCACTGTCAGAGGCCGCGCAGCCATCCATTTGTCGACCGCCTGGCCCGACCAGAACTCGGTGTAAGCAGGATTCTGGAACAATTTCTGGATGAAGGGATAATGGTCAATCCCCAGACGTCGCGCATAGTCGCCGATCGAGCCGGCCTCTAGGTAGCGGGTATAATCATCGCCGGCGCCGACCGCGAGCCGGCCGCCCTCGGCCTTGCCGGTGCTCTGTGAGACGGCAAAATCGAGGCTGAAGGTCCGGAAGGCGCCGTTGTGGAACCAGTCGTCGCCCATCCAGCCGTCGACCATCGGGCTTTCGGGCACGGCCGCCTTGAGCGCGGCGTGCGGGTTGATCTCCGCCGCCAGGGTCGTGAAACCCAAATATGACGAGCCGATGATCCCGAATTTGCCATTCGATTCCGGCACATTTTTCACCAGCCAGTCGATGGTGTCGTAGGCGTCGGTCGATTCATCGATTCCGGTTTTGTTGAGCGGACCCGCGATCGGCCGGTTCATCACGAATTCGCCCTCCGAATTGTGGAGGCCGCGGATGTCCTGATAGACGCGGATGTAGCCATCGTTGACGAATTCGGCGTCCATCACAGGCAGGATGTCGACGATCCTCTGGCTGGCGGTTCGCGCAGTTGATCCCTTAGCGTCATAGGGTGTCCGCGAGAGTAAGATCGGTCCGCCTGAGGTGCCTTTCCTAGAGACGATGACGGTGTAGAGCTTCGCCCCGTCGCGCATCGGGACCATGACCACCCGCTTGATGAAGTCCGCTTCGGGCCGGACCGGGTCATAGCTCGCGACGCCGTCCGTAGTCATTGGCGTAACGGGCGCGGGCGGCGCGGCCGCCGCGGGCAAAGCAGCGAGGATCAGCGATAGTGTCGCGAGCGTGGAACGGGTCGAGGAAGGGCGCATCGGCGAAGGCTAGGACCTCTTCGCCCGGACGGCAATCGGTCAGGCGATCGACAGCGCCGCCTTGCGGCAGTCCTCGGCACATTCGCGGCAAATCTGCGCGCACAGCCGGCAATGCTCGTGATCGTACTTGTCGCACTCGGTGGCGCACCAGTCACACACCCGGGCGCACAGTTCGAGCGTCTCCCTCAGCACCTCGTTGTTCGACCCGGTCCGCCGCGCGCCCAGCCGTGCCGTCGCCTCGCACACATCGGCGCAATCGGAGCACACCCGGATGCATTGCTTCATGTCCATCGGCTCTGCGACACAGGCGTCGGCGCACGACAGGCACATTTTCGCGCAATACATCGCATGATGCACCGCATCGCCCAGCGGCTGGTTGACATGGCCCTGAACATCGGGGTGCAGCGCGATCATCTTGCGAATGGACATGCAATTTCCTTAGCGGTTCGGGGGCCTGGGCAGGGGTATCGCAAGCTTGCCGCTTGAGCAACGCCGCCGCGCCCGCTAGGTTCGCTATTCGTTCTAGTGGAGTGGGTGGATGAGCGCAGGCCTCGCAATTGCATTGGCGCTGATGGCGCTGGCCCTCGGCACCGTCATCGGTTGGCTGGTCGGCAATCGCGCATCCGCCGCAGCGACCGAACGCGCCGCGAGAGCTGGTGAGCTCCAGAAATTGCTCGACGCCGTCACCGCCGAGCGGGACGAGGCGATGCGGGCCCGCGCGGCGTTAGAGGCCGACGCCCGCAACTTCGACGCGCGGATGACCGAAATCCGGGAGGCCAAGGAGGCCCTGTCCGCGCAATTCAGCGAAATCGGCAATAAATTGCTCGGCGAGGCACAGGAGGCGTTCCTCAAACGCGCCGACCAGCGGTTCAAGGAATCGGAGGCCACCTCGGGCCAGAAATTGTCGGCCTTGCTCCAGCCGGTGCATGAGCGGCTCGAGAAATATGAGCAGACGGTCACGTCGCTTGAGGAAAAGCGCAGCGATGCGTTCGGCAATCTGACCGGGCTGATCGATTCGATGCGGCTCGGCCAGGAAAAGGTCAGCAGCGAGGCGGCCAAACTGGTCAATTCGCTGCGCAACGCGCCCAAATCGCGCGGCCGCTGGGGCGAGCAGCAGTTGAAGAACGTCCTCGAGACTTGTGGCCTTTCCGAACATGCCGACTTCCAGACCGAAGTCAGCGTCGGTGGCGAGGACGGCGGCCGGTTGCGCCCCGACGTGATCGTCCGCGTTCCAGGCGGGCGGGCTTTAGTGATCGACGCCAAGGTCTCGCTCAACGCCTATCAGGACGCTTTCGGCGCGGTCGACGAGGCCGAACGGCTGGTTGGGCTCGCCGCCCACGCTTTATCAATGCGCAACCACGTCAATTCGCTGGGCAACAAGGCCTATTGGAGCCAGTTCGACGACGCCCCCGACTATGTCATCATGTTCGTGCCCGGCGAGCATTTCCTCTCAGCCGCGCTAGAACATGACCCGACCTTATGGGATTTCGCCTTCGAAAAGCGCGTTTTGCTCGCCACACCGACCAATCTCATCGCCATCGCCCGTACCGTCGCGGCCGTCTGGCGTCAGGAACGTCTCGCCAAGCAGGCGCGGCAGATCGGCGAGCTAGGCAAAGAAATGTACGACCGGCTCGCCAAGGTCGCAGACGATCTGCGCAAGGTCGGCAGTGGGCTCAACAGCGCGGTGAGCAATTTCAA
>DATHFE010000121.1:0-4246 GCA_035318245.1 Sphingomicrobium sp.
GCCGCCTACCGCCTCGACGGCGCCGCGATCACCGAGGCGGCGGCCGAGATTTTATCTCCATTTCGGTTCTAAAAGCCTTTGTTTACTATCTCTTCGCTAAGGACATTCGTGGACAAGGGGACCGGGGCTTGAGCGGACAAATTCACTACGGCGCGCCGGCGCATTTGCGCCAGGCCCAGGCGCGCTGCGACGCGATCCAGGCGGAGCATCGCGCCGCCGGGGCGCCGCGCTCGATCCGCCGCGATCCGCCGCCGCTACCCGCCGCGCTCATTCCAACCGACGATCAGCTCAAAGTGCGCCTCGCCGAAGAGCTCGAATATGCCCGGCGGATGCTCAATGCGATGGGCGATGAGCTGTCCGCCGACATGGGCGTGGTGATGCGCCATTCGGTAGCGCTTCAATCGATCGACATCGTCGGCCAATTGCTCGGTCATGTCGCCGACGTGACCCGCTCGTCGGATCCGATCGGCGCGGTCGAGCGCATCGGCATGTGCGAACTCAAGGCCCGGCTGATCCGCTACACGGTCGATCGCAACATGCCCCAGCCCTGATCGCACTTTGGGGGCATGATCGACTGGGGGGCATGACATCTCCGGGCGAGCGCCTTAGAGCGTTGCCATGCCCGGACGCTTCTTCGACGAATGGCAGGTCGGCGACCGCATCGCCCATGCCGTCACCCGCACCGTCACGGAAACCGACAACGTCCTCATCTCGACCCTGACCCACAATCCCCAGCCGCTCCACCTCGACCACGAAGTCGCCGCGGCCTCGGAATTCGGCCGGCCGCTGGTCAACTCAATCTTCACCTTCGGGCTGATGGTGGGGGTCAGCGTCAGCGACACCACGTTGGGCACGCTCATCGCCAACCTCGGCTACACCGACCTCACCTTCCCGGCCCCGGTGTTCATCGGCGACACGCTGCGCAGCGAAACCGAAGTCACCGCGCTGCGAGAATCCAAGTCCCGCCCCACTGCCGGGATCGTCACATTCGAGCACAAGAGCTTCAACCAGCAGGGTGAGCTGGTCGCCCGCTGCCTCCGCACCGCGCTGCTGGCCAAGACGCCTGCATGACCGCGCCGCCGCGAAGCTGGCTGTTCGTCCCGGCGGACAGCGACAAGAAGGTCGCCAAGGCGATCGCCAGCGAGGCCGATGCAATCATCTTCGACCTTGAGGACAGCGTCGTCCCCGGCCGCAAGGCCGCAGCCCGCGACTTGCTCAAGGGGCTTGGCGCCCGGACCGGCGGGCCGCGCTGGTGGGTGCGAATCAATCCTCTCGGCAGCGAGGCCCACAAGGACGACCTCGACCTGATCGGCGTCGGCGATATCGAGGGCATCGTATTGCCCAAAACGGAAAGCGGCGCGGACATCACTCAACTTGCCCACCGCACCGGCAATATCCCGATCCACGCCATCGTCACCGAAACCGCGGCCTCGCTGTTCGGCCTGCTCAGCTATCGCGACGCCAAGTCACCGCTGGTGGCGATGAGCTGGGGCGCCGAAGATCTTTCCGCGGCGCTCGGCGCCTCGTCCAAATATGACGCGTCGGGGGAGCTCGCCTTCACCTACCGGCTGGCGCGCTCCCTGTGCCTCGCCGGTGCTGTCGCGGCGGAGGTCCAGCCAATCGACACGGTCTTCGCCGATTTCCGCGACGACAAAGGCCTGACGAAGGAAGCGCGCGCCGCCGCCGCCGAGGGCTTTACCGGGAAGCTCGCCATTCACCCGGCCCAGGTCGCGCCCATCAACGCTGCGTTCACCCCGTCGCCGCAAGAAATCGCCCATGCCCGCGCCATCGTCGAGGCGTTTGCCGCCGATCCGCAAGCGGGGGTATTGTCGGTCGATGGCAAGATGGTTGATCGCCCGCATCTGATGCAGGCGAAACGCGTATTGGAACGTACTTCACGATAGGAGGCTGACATGGCGACCACGGTGCAACCGGAACATGCAACCAGCACAGGAGCGACGACTGCCAAAGGCTGGGGAACCGACGCCCCGGATCAGCCGCTCCGGCCGATGGAGTTCGAGCGCCGAGCGCTTCGAGCCAACGATGTCGCCATCAAGATCACTTACGCCGGCATTTGCCACTCGGATCTTCATACCTGCCGCAACGATTGGGGTGGGACGCGCTATCCGGTCATCCCAGGCCACGAAATCGTCGGGACCGTCACCGCGGTCGGCCCCGACGTCACGCAGCACAAGGTCGGCGACACCGTCGCGGTCGGCTGCATGGTCGATAGCTGCATGGAATGCGACCAGTGCCTGGAAGGCTGGGAAGTCTTCTGCCGCAAGGGCTGCGTCCAGACTTACAACAGCGCGGACTATCACGATCATACGATCAGCAAGGGCGGCTACACCGACCATATCGTCGTCCGCGACCATTTCGTGTGCAAGGTGCCTGAAGGCATGGATGCCAGCCGTGTTGCGCCTTTGCTCTGCGCCGGAATCACGACCTATTCGCCGCTTCACCAATATAATGTCGGGCCAGGCACCAAGATGGCGGTCGTCGGGCTGGGCGGTCTCGGCCACATGGGCGTCAAGCTGGGCGCGGCGCTGGGCGCGCATGTCACGATGATCACGACCACGCCGAGCAAGGGCGAGGACGCCCGAGCACTGGGTGCGAACGACGTCATCCTTTCGACCGATCCGGAACAGATGAAGGCGGCGGCGACCCGCTTCGATTTCATCCTCAACACGATTCCGGTGAGCCATGAGATTGACCCCTATCTGAGCCTGCTCGGCCGCTCGGGCCGCATGGTCATCGTCGGCGCGCTGACGCCGATGCCGGGCTTTACCGGTTTCAACCTGATCTGGTGGAATCGCGCGGTCGGCGGATCGGCCATCGGCGGCATCCCCGAAACCCAGGAGATGCTCGATTTCTGCGCCGCGAAGGGCATTTACCCAGAATGCGAAATGATCCGCATGGACCAGGTCAACGAGGCCTATGAGCGCCTGTTGAAAAACGACGTCCGCTATCGCTTCGTCATCGACATGGCGAGCATGGCCTAGATGACCGTCCATCCGGTTCCCGAGACGTACCAGGCGAAGCTCGGTCCGGCCGAAGTTGAAGCACTGAACGCGCGAGTCGAGTCCGATCCCGACGGCTTCTGGCTCGACCTCGCCGGACGGCTCGATTGGGACCGTTTCCCAAGCAAAGCGGGCGATTGGTCGTTCGACGAGGATGATTTCCATATCGAGTGGTTCGCCGACGGACAATTGAACCTCAGTGTCAATTGCCTCGACAGGCAGCTGGACGCGCGCGGTGACAAGACGGCGATCATCTTCGAAGCGGACGAGCCGGGCCAGGGCCGTGCCCTCTCCTACCAACAGCTTTACGAAGAGACCTGTCGCTTCGCGAACCTATTGAAGAGCTATGGCATCGGCCGCGGCGACCGGGTGATGATCTACATGCCGATGATCCCGGAGGCGGCGGCAGCGATGCTCGCCTGCGCGCGAATCGGCGCCATCCACTCGGTTTGCTTTGGCGGCTTCTCACCTGAAAGCCTGGCCGGCCGCATCGCCGATTGTGACGCATGCGCGGTTATCACCGCCGATGAAGGCGTGCGCGGGGGGAAGAGAATCCCCTTGAAGGCCAATGTCGACGAGGCATTGGACATGTGCGGCGTCGATACCGTCATCGTCGTTACGCGGACGGGCGCGGAGGTGCCGATGAAGGCAGGCCGCGATGTCTTCTACTCGGCCGTCCGCGAGGCGCTCGCAACCGATTGCGTGGCTGAGGTGATGAACGCGGAGGACCCGCTGTTCATCCTCTATACGTCGGGCTCGACCGGCAAGCCGAAGGGTGTCGTGCACACCACCGGCGGCTATGCTGTCTGGGCGGCGTGCACCTTTGACTGGGTCTTCCAGCCGCAGGAGTCCGACATCTTCTGGTGCACGGCCGATGTCGGCTGGATCACCGGCCATACCTATGTCGTCTATGGGCCGCTTATGAACGGCGCGACCAGCGTCATGTTCGATGGCGTGCCAAACTACCCGGACTTCGGCCGCTTCTGGGAGACGGTCGACCGGCTGGGGGTCACCATCTTCTACACGGCGCCAACCGCGATCCGCGCGCTCGAACGCGAAGGGGACGAGTGGGTGACGCGCCATTCGCGGCAATCCCTGCGCCTTCTCGGGACGGTCGGGGAGCCAATCAACCCGGACGCGTGGGAATGGTACTGGCGCGTCGTAGGAGAGGGCCGCTGTCCGGTTGTCGACACCTGGTGGCAGACAGAAACCGGCGGCATCCTCAT
>DATHFE010000122.1:0-3771 GCA_035318245.1 Sphingomicrobium sp.
AAAAGTGGCATATTTCTGCCGCTTTGTCGATGATTTTGGGACGTTCTGAAAAGAACAGATGGTGCCCAGGAGAGGACTCGAACCTCCACGCCCTTGCGAGCGCCAGCACCTGAAGCTGGTGCGTCTACCAATTCCGCCACCTGGGCACAGGGATCGTAACTGCGGTAGGCGGCGGCGCTTAGGGGCCACGCCGCCGCCTTGTCAATGCGGGAGGGACGGGGCTAGGGACCGTCCCCATGATCGACCAAACGCCCCGCCTCGTCACCGTTATCGGCGGCGGCGGATTCATCGGCCGCTACGTCTGCGAAATCCTGCTGAAGGCAGGCGTCCGCCTGCGCGTCGCCGAGCGCGACCCGCGCCGCGCCTGGTTCCTCCAGCCGTTGGGCGAAGTCGGCCAGATCGCCTTCGCCACCGTCGATCTGGCGCGCCCGGCGAGCCTCGCGCCAGCGGTCGAGGGCGCCAGCGCGGTCATCAACCTGGTCGGCATCCTCAAGGGCGATTTCCGCGCAATCCATGTCGCCGGCGCCAAGGCCGCGGCCGAAGCCGCGCGCGATGCCGGCGTAACCGCCTTCGTCCAAATCTCCGCGATCGGCGCCGACCCCGACAGCGAATCCGCCTACGGACGCTCCAAGGGTCAGGGCGAGGCCGCGGTTCGCACCGCCTTCCCGGAGGCGACGATCATCCGGCCGAGCCTCGTCTTCGGCCCGGAAGACCGGCTGACCAACCGCTTCGCCGGGATGGCGCGTCTGCCGATCTTGCCGGTGATCGCGCCCAACACGCGTTTCCAACCAGTCTATGTCCGCGACCTGGCGCAGGCGATTGCCGCCTCCGCGCTCGACCCCGCGACCCACGGCGGCAAGACCTACGAAATCGCCGGCCCGCAGGTGATGACGATGCGCGAACTGAACGCCGCCATCGCCAAGGCGGCAGGGCAGTCGCCCGACCTCGTCGACGTGCCGAACTTCGCCGCCGAACTCATGGCGCTGCTCGGCTTCCTCCCCGGCGCGCCGCTGACCCGCGACCAATGGATCATGCTGCAGAAGGACAATGTCGCCGCGCCAAAGTCCAACGGACTGAAGGCGTTCGGTATCGATCCCACCCCGCTTGCCGCGGTTGCGCCGGAATGGCTCGGCCGCTTCCGCCGCGGCGGCCGCTTCGCCCCAACCGCCACCAACGCTTCAAACAACTAGGCCGCCCTCCGACATGCCAATCCTGTTGCTCGTCATCCTCCTCGGCATTGTCGAGGGGGTCACCGAATTTCTGCCCGTCTCGTCGACCGGCCATTTGATCCTCGCCACCGAATTGCTCGGCTTCCCGGCCGATAAATGGGCGCTGTTCAACATCGCCATCCAGCCCGGCGCGATCCTCGCTATCGTTTTGCTTTACTGGCGCACCTTCGTCGATGTGATCGTCGGACTGTTCCACGGCTCGCCGTCGGCCTGGGCGTTCACCCGCAACTTGCTCATCGCATTCGTGCCGGCCGTCGTGCTCGGCCTGGCGTTCGGCGACCAGATCGAGCTGATGCTCGGCAATGCGGTGATCGTCGCCTGGGCCTTGATTGTCGGCGGCTTCGCGATCCTCGCCGTCGAGCATTTCGCCCGGCCGAAGGAAGCGGGAGGAGTCGCCGGGGTCAGCCTCAAGCAATCCGTCGCCATCGGCGTGGCCCAATGCCTCGCCATGATCCCAGGGGTCAGCCGATCCGGCGCGACGATCCTTGGCGCCATGTCGCTCGGCGTCGACCGCAAGACCGCCGCCGAGTTCAGTTTCTTCCTCGCAGTGCCGACGCTGGCGGGCGCCACCGCGCTGCAAATGTTCAAGCACCGCAGCGAAATCACCGCCGACCAATTGGGCTATATCGGAATTGGCGCCTTCGTCTCGTTCATCGTCGCGGTGGTGGTGGTCAAGGCGTTCATGGCGATCATCACCCGTTTCGGCTTCGCGCCGTTCGCCTGGTACCGGATCGTCGCCGGCGCGGTGGCTTTGGTATGGCTGACTTTGCGCTAGCGTTCATCGCGGCGTAAGCTCGCCGATGCTAGCCCTGCGGGCTAATCGCCGAATGATTCGAGGACCATAAGCTTATGCGTCTCCAGCTCGCTTTATTGCCGATCGCTTTGCTCGCCAGCCCGGCCGCCGCTCAGCCGCAGCCCGAACCGATCCAGATTCCGCCCGAACTGACCGACCCGGCGACGATGGCGCGCGTCGGCGATACGGTCGGCGCGCTGTCGCATGCATTGATGAACATGCCGGTCGGCGAGGTCCAGGCGGCGATCGAAGGCCGTCCGGTCACGCCGGCCGACCGGCACCGCACCGTCCGCGACGTCGCCAGCCGCGGCGATCCGAACTTCGAGGCCAACCTCCAGCGCCAGATCGCCCAAAGCCAGGTGACGATGCAGGCGAGCATGCGGGCGATGGCCGCGGCGATGCCGGCGATCAGCCGGGCGGTCAGCCAGGCGGCCGAGGAAATCGAGCGCGCCACCGCCAATCTGCCGTCGCCGACTTATCCAAGGCGTTAAAAAGGGCACTTATACCCGGTGGACGCGCGCCGCCGTCGCGCTAAAGCTGCGCCTGCATGTGGCAGCTTTTCCAATTCCCGCTTTGTCCCTTTTCGCGGAAAGTCCGGATGGTCCTTTCCGAAAAGGGCGTCAGCCATGAATTGGTGCGCGAAAATCCGTGGGAGCGGCGCGACGAATTCGTCGATTTGAACCCGTCGGGCGAGACCCCTGTGATGGTCGACACGGTCGCCGGGATCACGCTGATCGGAAGCCAGCCGATCGTCGAATATTTCGAAGAGACGGTCGACAAGATGCCGATGATCCACGGCAATGCGGTGATGCGCGCGGAAATCCGCCGGCTGGCGATGTGGTTCGACGAGAAATTGTACCGCGAAGTGGTCGAGCCGCTGATGAACGAGCGGATGCGCAAACGCCTGGTCAGCCGCGAATCGCCCGACACCCGCGTCCTGCGCGAGGCGATGCGGATCGCCAACGGCCATCTTGATTATGTCGATTACCTCCTCGACCACCGCCGCTGGCTGGCCGGTCCCGGCCTCAGCCTCGCCGACTTCACCGCCGCCGCGCATCTGTCGGTGATCGACTATCTCGGCGCGCTCGACTGGCGCGGCCACAAGGCGACCAAGGACTGGTATTCGGTGATGAAATCGCGCCCCTGCTTCCGGCCCCTGCTCGGCGAGCGGATGGAAGTGATCGTGCCGCCGGCGCATTACGACAAGGTGGATTTTTAACTGTCTACGACTTCCGCCTCGCCGATCAAACCAAGCTCCCATAGGTAGAAACTGCCGGCACGCCGCATCGTCTCAGCGCCTTCGGGCGAGAGAAAGACGAACCCGACGCGGCGCTTCTCACCCAATTGCAACCACTCGTCCCCTAATTGCGGCCATGCGTCCCATCCAGGCGAGTCCTTCGATGTCTTTGTAGGGCACCCCCAGCCGGGCGGTGCTGGACCTTTTCGCCCACCGTTCTCCGTCTTGTAGAGCGTCACATCGGCGATAAGGTCGGCGGGACGCTCGTTAATCGACTTGGCCCTTTCAGAAAGACTCATTTGTCTTCGACCCCCGCAGTTACTGCCGCCACCAGATAATTGAGCCGCAAATCCTCGCTCAGATGCAGCCCGCGCGTCGGCGAATAAGCAATGCCCTCGACATCGATGCATTCCAGCCCGGCCCGCCCAAGCAGCCCCTTCATCGCATCGGGGTCGATGAATTTCTCAAACTCGTGCGTTCCCTTGGGAATTCGCCCCAGCCCCTCGGCAAGC
>DATHFE010000123.1:0-4949 GCA_035318245.1 Sphingomicrobium sp.
GATTATCGTCGACGAGGAATCGCGCGGATCGACCATGCTGCCGGTCAATTTCCTCCGCCAATTGATCGGTCTGTACGGCAATTCGATTCAGGGGATGGTGCCGTCGTACCTGGAATCGGCGATGGACGCGTTCCAGACCAACCACAGCGCAATCCGCGACAGCTTCGGTGGGACAATGCTGGCCGACATTGCCAAGCGCAACATGGCGATGTTCGAGCAAGCCAGCAAAGCGTTCAAGCCCGGTGCGGCCAAGGCGGCCGCCAAGCCCGAAGCATCAAGCGAAGTCGACAAATTACGCGCCGAGCTTGCCGCCTTGCAGGCTAAAGTCGACAAATTGGGCCACTGAGCGATGCGCATTTTTGTGCTTCTCGCCTGGGCTGCGCTTTTGCCTTGCGCCTCGATGGCGCAGGCGCCGCTGGCCAATGTCGATGCTTATCGTGGAATGCCGCTGGCATCGGGTGCGTGGACGCTGCGCCTCTCTGCCGGATCGAGCGAAGCAAGTTACGGCGTGCAGGGAAGTCCCGCGCGGCTGACACTGCGCTGCGACTTAGTCGCGCGGCGCGTGCGGATTTCGCGCCCCGACCGGCCGCCGGGCCCGATCACAATCGTCACGTCATCGATGACCCGCACACTCACCGCGCCGGCTGAGGTCCTTGCTTTCGAACCATTGCTCGACGCCATCGCGTTTAGCCGCGGACGGTTCGTGATTTTGGGATCGGGTGCGGGTGCGGACGTGCTGGTTATTCCGGCTTGGCCCGAGCCAGCACGAATTGTCGAAGATTGCCGAAAATAATCTGCATTACAAGTCTTGTAGATTTACCGAATACGAATCATCTTCACCCCAGCTTCAACGCAGCGAAAGGAGGTGATCCGATGTCTCATGGTTCAGCTAAGGGGTCGGTTCAGTACATTCGGGAGATGCGCGCTTAGCGCTGCAACAGGTCTTCCGGGTTGGAACCTCCGGCCGCTGACCATGTCGAAGGGGATCGTCGTTCGCGACGGTCCCCTTTTACGCATTCCCCCGGAATGCGCGTCGGGGACCGCCCCTTTTACGCATCCACATTTCTCGCTATCCAGCGATTACGGAACCGTTGCACGGCTGAACCGTCTGTCGTTCGACACGCACAGGAGATGCGCTCATGGCCAAACCCAAATCCAAGACCAGCTCGACGCGTAAATCATCGGGCAATGCCACGGTCGACAAATTGACCAAGGCGGCGATGAGCCGCGAAATGCTTGCCGCCGGTTTGACCGCGGCCGCCGCAGCAATCGCAGCCAGCCCCAAGGCGCGCCGCGCAATCCGCGACGCCGGCCTTGATGCCGCCGACAGCGCGAGCAGCGCGGCGTCACAGGTCATGAACAGCGCATCGAAGCTCGGCAATCTGATCGCCGAAGCGGTCGCCGAAGCGGCGCAGCGTGTGATGTCGGGTAAGTGGAACGATGACAGCTCATCCTCGGCGAGGCCGGCCGCGGCCAAGAGCGCACCCGCAAAGCGAAAAGCCCCGGCGAAGCGCAAGACAGCCGCAAAGCGCAAGGCCCCGGCCAAGCGTGCGCCAGCAAAGCGTTCGGCCGCAAAAACTTCGACCGCAGCCAAATCGACCGGCGCCGCCAAGCCGCGCGCCGCAGCCAAGCCGCGCCGCCGCGCCGCCGCGCGCAAACGGCCGGCCGCGCCCAAGAAGCCGACCTGAGGTCTTCAGCCGCATGACATCAAGGGCGCCGGCCAAATTCGGCGCCCTTTTTGTTTGATGAGTCGTCCCACGGAAACTGGCCCTATGGAAACTGGCGTTGCCCCGTGCGATGAGCCGCCGCGATGACGTTAAGCACCCCCTTCTCGGTCGTGATCCTTGCCGCCGGCAAAGGAACGCGGATGCGGTCTAAGCTGCACAAGGTGCTGCACAAGGTCGCCGGCCATCCCATGCTGCTCCATTTGCTCGACACGGTCGACGATCTGGGGGCGATTCGGCGGGTAGTCGTTGTCGGCGACGGACGTGAGCAAGTCGAGGCGGCGCTCAAGGGGCGTAACGTCACGGTGGCGGTCCAGGAACCGCAACGCGGCACCGCCCATGCAGTCCAGCAGGCACGCGATGCACTGGCCGATTTCGACGGCAATGTGCTGATCCTCTACGGCGACACGCCGTTCGTCGAAGCGGCGACCTTGGAGGCGATGCTCGCGCGGCTCGATGGCAGCGATGGCCCTGCGGTATCGGTTCTAGCATCGTCGCCCGCCGACCCGGCCCATTATGGCCGGATCATCCGGATGGAAGGCGACGTCATCCACAAGATGGTCGAATATAAGGACGCGACCGACGAGGAACGCGCGGTCCGCTTGTGCAATAGCGGCATGATGGCGGTGCGCTCGTCCGACCTGTGGCGCTGGCTCGACGCGGTCGGCAACGACAATGCTTCGGGTGAATATTATCTGCCCGATATCGTCATGATCGCCGCGCGCGAAGGCCGGACTTCGCGCGTGCTGGAAACCGAAGCGTGGCAAACGCACGGTATCAACAGCCGCGCCGAATTGGCCGTCGCCGAGCGCGAATGGCAGCGCCGGCGTCGCGTCGCGGCGATGCTCGAAGGCGCCAGCCTGACCGATCCCGACAGCGTGTGGTTCGCCTTCGACACGACCATTGCGCAGGACGTCACGGTCGAGCCGCACGTCGTGTTCGGCCCCGGCGTGACCATCGCCGAGGGCGCGCGAATCCGTGGCTTTTCACATATTGAGGGTGCCAAGATCGGCGCCCGCGCGGAAGTCGGCCCGTTCGCCCGCCTGCGCCCGGGGACTGAACTGGGCGAAGGCGCCAAGATCGGCAATTTCGTCGAGGTCAAGAAGGCAGTGTTCGGTCCCGGCGCAAAGGCCAATCATTTGAGCTACATCGGCGATGCCACCGTGGGCGCGAAAGCCAACATCGGGGCGGGCACGATCACCTGCAATTACGACGGCTTTGGCAAATATCAGACAGCAATCGGCGAGGGGGCGTTCATCGGCTCGAACAGCGCGTTGGTTGCCCCGGTGATCATTGGCGACGGCGCGATCGTCGGCGCGGGATCGGTCATCACCAAGAATGTCGAGGGCGATGCATTGGGCGTCGCCCGCGCGGACCAGCGCGGCATCGCCGGCTGGGCCAAACGGTTTCGCACCAGGAAAGCGGCCAAATAGCATGTGCGGAATTGTTGCGATTATCGGCAAGGCGGCGGTCGCGGACCGGTTGTTCGAAGGGCTGCGGCGGCTCGAATATCGCGGCTATGATTCGGCCGGCATCTGCACCATCCATGACGGCCAGCTCGACCGGCGCCGGGCCGAGGGCAAGCTCGACAATCTCGCGCGCGAATTGGCGGCGGACCCGCTCGGCGGGACCGTCGGCATCGCTCACACACGCTGGGCGACGCACGGCGCGCCGACGGTCGACAACGCCCATCCGCATGTCGTCGGTCCGGTGGCGCTGGTCCACAACGGCATCATCGAGAATTTCAAAGTCCTGCGCGACGAATTGCTCGCCGAGGGGCGTACCTTCTCGAGCGAAACCGACAGCGAAGTGGTTGCGCATCTGATCGCCCGCGAAGTCGAGAATGGCGCCGCGCCCGAAGCCGCGGTCGCGACCGTGCTGCCGCGCCTTCACGGCGCTTTCGCCATCACGATCCTGTTTCGCGATTCCCCCGATTTGGTGATCGGCGCGCGGATGGGGGCGCCATTGACGGTTGGATATGGCGATGGCGAGAACTACCTCGGGTCGGACGCGCTAGCATTGGCCGGGTTGACCCAAAAGATCGCCTATCTGGACGAAGGTGACTGGGTCGTTGCAAAGCGGGATTCAGTCCGGATTTTCGACCGCGCCAATCAACCGGTTACGCGGCAAATTGTTGCTTCGGGCGCGTCGTCCGAAGCAGTAACCAAGGGCAACCACGCCCATTTCATGCGCAAGGAAATTTTCGAGCAGCCGATCGTCGTCGCGCAGACCTTGCAAAGCTACGTCCGCCCGTTCGAAGGCGAAGTCGCGTTGCCCGACACCGGGCTCGACCTCGCCAGCATTCACCGCGTCACCATCGTTGCCTGCGGCACCAGCTTCTACGCCGGGATGGTCGCCAAATATTGGTTCGAGCAATTCGCGCGCGTGCCAGTCGATTTGGATGTCGCGAGCGAGTTTCGCTACCGCCAGCCGGTGCTCGAGCCGGGCGGGCTGGCCCTGTTCATCAGCCAATCTGGCGAGACCGCCGACACGCTTGCCGCGCTGCGTCACGCCCGCGCCGAAGGCCAGATAATCGCGGTCGTGGTCAACGTCCCGACCAGCTCAATGGCGCGCGAGGCGGACTTGCTGCTTCCAACACATGCCGGACCGGAAATCGGGGTCGCGTCGACCAAGGCGTTCACCTGCCAGTTGGCGGTTCTCGCCGCGCTTGCTGCCAATCTGGCCAGAGCGCGGGGCTTGCTCGACCGCGAGGCGGAAAGGGACATCGTCGCGCACCTCCAGGAAGCGCCCGAGGCGATCAACGCTGCCTTGAGCCACGATGAGGACATTGCGGCGATGGCGCATCTCGTCGCCCCGGCGCGCGACGTGCTCTATCTCGGTCGCGGGCCGGATTATCCGCTGGCCCTCGAAGGCGCGCTGAAGCTTAAGGAGATCAGCTATATCCACGCCGAAGGCTATGCCGCGGGCGAGATGAAGCACGGCCCGATCGCGCTGATCGACGATGCCGTGCCGGTGATCGTCCTCGCCCCTTCGGGGCCCTTGTTCGAAAAAACCGTCAGCAACATGCAGGAGGTCCGCGCGCGGGGCGGCAAGATCATCCTCATCTCCGACGCCCGCGGAATTGCCGCGGCCGGCGAGGGCTGCATGGCGACGATCGAAATGCCCGAAGTCCACCCGCTAATCGCGCCCTTGGTATACGCGGTCCCAGTGCAGCTGCTGGCGTACCATGTGGCGGTCCTAAAAGGCACCGACGTCGACCAGCCG
>DATHFE010000124.1:0-2460 GCA_035318245.1 Sphingomicrobium sp.
GCGCCCATTCCGCCGCCGACGCACATTGTGACGACGACATGTTTGACGCCGCGCCGCTTGCCTTCGATCAGCGCGTGGCCGGTGAGGCGTGCCCCCGACATGCCGTAGGGGTGGCCAATCGAGATTGCGCCGCCGTCGACGTTCAACTTGTCGGCGGGGATGCCGAGCACGTCCTGGCAATAAAGCACCTGGACGGCGAACGCCTCGTTCAATTCCCACAGGCCGATGTCGTCGGTCTTGAGGCCGAAGCGCTTCAATAATTTGGGCACCGCGAACACCGGGCCGATGCCCATTTCGTCGGGCTCGGTACCGGCGACGGCCATGCCGATGTAGCGGCCCAGCGGCTTGAGCCCGCGCTTCTCGGCAAGGCCGGCGTCCATGATCACGCAGGCCGAGGCGCCGTCGGATAACTGACTGGCGTTGCCGGCGGTGACGATCGCGCCTTCGCCGCGCACCGGCTGGAGCGAGGCGAGGCCTTCGAGCGTGGTTTCGGGCCGATTGCCTTCGTCCTTGGCGATGGTCACGTCGTTCATCGAGATCTGGCCGGTCTCCTTGTCCTTGACGCCCATCTTGGCGGTGACGGGGACGATCTCCGCGTCGAAGCGGCCGGCTTCCTGCGCTGCGGCGGTGCGGCGCTGCGATTCCAGCGCATATTCGTCGCACCGCTCGCGCGAAATGCCGTAGCGCTTGGCGACGATCTCGGCGGTATCGATCATCGCGATGTAGACTTGCGGGTGCATCTTCAGCAGCTCGAGATCGGGGCCGAGGCGCATTTCGGCGGTCTGGACCAGGCTGATCGACTCGACTCCGCCGGCAACGCACACATCCATGCGGTCTACGATGACCTGCTTGGCGGCGGTGGCGATGGCCATCAGGCCCGAAGCGCATTGGCGGTCGATCGACATGCCGGCGACGGTGACGGGAAGGCCGGCACGGAGCGCGGCGGTGCGGCCGATGGTTGCCTGGACGCCCTGCTGCATGGCCGCGCCCATGATCACGTCTTCGATCTCGGCGGGATCGACTCCGGAGCGCTCGACCGCGGCCTTGATCGCGTGGGAAGCAAGCGTTGGCGAGGGCGTGGCGTTGAACGCGCCCCGATAGGCACGGCCGATGGCGGTGCGGGCGGTCGAAACGATGACGGCGTCGCGGACGGACATTCTGGTTCTCCTAGGTAAACAGCAGCCCGAGCCATATCGCGGTCAGCGCGGGCTTGGACTCATTTTCGATTTCGACGGTAACATTGTGGCGCATCAGATATTGTCCGGGGGCCTTGTCCTCAACCGCATCGAGGATGAAACGGCCGCGGACCCGGCTGCCGGCGCGGACCGGCGCGATGAAGCGGACCCGGTCGAGCCCATAATTGACCGCCATTTTGGTCGTGTCGGGGACTTGCATGACGTCGGCGGCCATGCGGCTCAGCAGCGACAGCGAGAGGAAGCCGTGGGCGATGGTTCCGCCGAATGGGGTCTGCGCCGCGGCGGCGGGGTCGACGTGGATGAACTGATGATCCTCGGTAGCATCGGCGAATGCCGTGATCCGCGACTGGTCGATGAGAATCCAGTCGGACAGGCCGATTTCGCTGCCGACTTGGGCGCGGATTACATCGAGGGAGGCGATGGGCATGGCAGCAGCGTCTAGGCCTGCAGTGCAGTGCGGAACAAGCCCTGACGCTGTGACGCTACGTCTTGCTGGGAATTGATCCGGTTGGCGGCGCCCACGGCATCACCAACGTCCCGTCGGGCGCGGCGGTGAAGGTGGTCTGGGTCGGATAGGCGAACGCGATTCCTTCCTTCGCGAACGCTTCGATCAGCGCAAGAGCGATGGCCGCGCGGTGGCGGGCGAGGGCGTCGGGCTCGATTGCCTGGTCGTCCCACACCAGTTCGTGGTCGAGCGCGCTGGGGCTAAGCGCGGTGACGAGGCAGCGGACTAGTTTGCAACCGGGCTGGGTAACCACCGCCGCCTTGGCGAGCGTCTCGACCTGGCGGAGCTTGGCCGGCGGGGTCTGGTAGACAAGGCCGAAGGTCAAAGTGACGCGGCGGCCGCCGCCGGCATCGGCAAGGTTGTGGATTTCGCGCTCGAGCAATTTGGTGTTGGCCATGATCACCTGCTCGCCGCTCAAGGAACGGAGCCGGGTGGTCTTGAGGCCGATCCGCTCGACCGTGCCGGTGGTGGTGTCGAAGCGGATCGTGTCGCCGCGGCGGAATGGGCGGTCGAACACGATCGCCAGCGCCGCGAACAGGTCGGAGAAAATGCCCTGCGCGGCGAGGCCTATGGCGATGCCGCCGATGCCGAGCCCGGCGACCAGGGCCGTGACGTTGACGCCGAGATTGTCGAGGATGACGATGATCGCGATCGCGAACAAAGCGACGCTGACCAACACCCGGATGATCGACAGGGCGTTACCGAGCGTGGATTCGCCGGGATGCTCGCCGACGCGGCGGCTGATCGCGCCGATAATCA
>DATHFE010000125.1:0-3077 GCA_035318245.1 Sphingomicrobium sp.
TCGGCCGTTCTGTTCACATGAGCAGCAAGCCGCCGATCCGCGTGCCCTTGTTTCCGCTGGCCGGGGCGATCCTGTTCCCGCGCACCCAGATCCCGCTGCACATTTTCGAGCCGCGCTATCAGGAGATGATCCGCGATGCTCTCGCCGGGGCCGGGCGGATTGCGCTCATCCAGCCGCAGATGATGGAAGGCGAAGAGAGCGATCATCCGTCGCTCTATCGGGTCGGCTGCATCGGTGAGCTGGTCGGAGTCGAGGAACTGGAAGACGGCCGGTTCAACATCGTGCTGCAGGGCTCCAGCCGCTTCAGGCTGGTCGCCGAGGCCGAGGTAGCCACCGATTATCGCCAGGGCGACGTCGACATGGATTCAATCGACGATGCCGAGCCTGAGCCGCTGAGCCTCGCCCAACGCGCCGAGGTCGAGCAGGAAGCGCGGCGGTTCGGCGATGCGCTGGGGCTCGCGGTCGACTGGAACGCGGTCGGCCGGCTCGACGATGAAATGCTGGTCAATTCGATCGCCCAGGTCGCGCCGTTCGATGTCGGCGCCAAGCAGGCGCTGCTCGAAGCGGCCAGCCTCGACGAGCGGGCGGATTTGGTGGTGCAATTGATGCAGTTTCAGCGGCTGGCCCCTGGCGGCGCCGACATGGGGCAGACTTTACAATAGACCGTCGTTGCGAGCGTAGCGAAGCAATCTACCCGTTCGAGCGTGTAGATTGCTTCGTCGCTGCGCTCCTCGCAATGACGGCTGCCTAAATCGGCAATCCCCGAAGCAACAACGGCAGGTCGCCGCTGGTGCCGCGGGCTTCGGCCATCAGGCGGTTCTTGACCGGGCCGACGCGGTCGATCAGCCCCATGCCAAAGCGCCGCACCGCCGAGGCGGTCTTGCCCCGCACCCCGTAGATCCGGGTCAGCGTGTCGGTTGCTGCGGCGACCATCATCGTGTCGAGGCTGCGCCAGCGCTGGTAGCGGTCGAGCACGGTCAAATCGCCGAGGTCGAGCCCCAGCCGCGCCGCTTCGACCAGCACCTGGGCCAGCGCCGCGACATCGCGGAAGCCGAGATTCAGCCCCTGGCCGGCGATCGGGTGGATCGCATGGGCGGCGTCCCCGACCAGGGCCAAGCGCTGGTCGGTGATCCGCGCCGCATGGTGGAAGCCGAGCGGATAGGAAGAGCGCGGCGCGGCAAGCGTAATTTTCCCAAGGAATCCGCCCATCGCGACCTCGGTCTCGGCGGCGAAATCCTCGTCGCTCAGCGAGAGCATACCCGGCGCATCGTCCTTGGCCAGCGACCAGACGATCGCCGAGCGATGGCGGCCGGCGTCGTCGGCCATCGGAAGCAAGGCGAACGGCCCGGCGGGATAGAAGATTTCATAAGCGACATCGTTGTGCGGATGTTCGTGGCGCAGCACCGAGACGATCGCGGCATGATCATATTTCCATTGCGCGACGCGGATTCCCGCAGCCTCGCGGGTCGGCGAATTGCGCCCTTCGGCGGCGATCAGCAAAGGCGCGAACAATTTCCGTCCGTCGGCCAGCGACGCCATGACGCCGTGCGTATCGCGTTGAATATCCGCCGCTTTCGCTTTCCACATCAACCACAAATGCTTGCCCGCCTCAGCCCGGGCGCGCAGCGCAGCGCGCAGATGGCGGTTCTCATGCATCCAGCCCAAGGGCTCTCCGTCGTCAGCCGGCTCGAAGGTCAGGCCGCCAGGCGCAAGCCCGTCGGACGCCCTGATCGAGCGGATCGGATTGCCGGGTTCCGGGAAGAAGTCGCTGACGCCGATGGTGTCGAGCATCCGCTTCGAGCTCGACGAGACGGCGCTGGTGCGGCCGTCGAAGGTCGCGTCGAGGCGGGTGTCGGGGTCGGCGGGGTCGACCAGGATTGCGGTCAGCCCGCTGGCGTCGAGCGCGGCCGCGAGCGTCAGCCCGACAAGCCCGCCGCCCAAAATGATCACGTCGGCGCGGTCCATGGGCGCAAGTGTTAGCCGCATCATTGGCTCAATGCGAGCGAGTGTGTCCTTCCTGCCGCTTGACCGGTGAGTCCGCCACAAGGCATTGTGACGGCAGGATTTGGGTGGGCAACACTATGGCAACCGCGGCCGGGCGGACAGTGAAACGGGACCTGGGACCCGATTGGCGCGAAAAGCTGCGCGATTCGCTGCGTCTGTTCGCGGTCCGTACGTTCGGCGCGGTCCTGCTCGGGGTGAGCATCGCGCTCGGCGTTGCCCTTATCACCCACAACAGCGTCGATCCGTCCTTCACCACCGCTGCGGGCGGACCGCCGGCCAATTGGCTGGGCAGCGCCGGGGCTTATGCCAGCGATGCGCTGCTGTTGCTGTTCGGGCCCGCGTCGGCACTGTTCCTGCCGATTGTCGCGATCGCAGGAATTCGCATGATGCGCGCGGAGCCCGCCGGACGGCTTAGCCGTGCTCTCTTGGTTTGCGCTATCGGGGTGGCGCTGTTCGGCGTGGCGCTCGGGATGCTGCGAGGCTCGGCGGTATCGGGGCTTCCCGCAGGCTGGGGCGGCGCGTTGGGCCTGGCGGGGGCGAACGGCATCGATGCGGCGCTGGCGCAGATCCACAACCCCTCGGTTGGAGGGCCGCTGCGCCTGACCCTGCTGCCCTTGTTCGCCATTATCGGACTTGCGCTGACCTGGATCAGCCTCGCGCTGCGCCCGGAGGAAAAAGGCTGGTTCGCCAATCTGTTCACGCGTGATTCGCGCCCTGCCGCCCCTGCCCCGCGCAAGTCGCGCGACGAGCGCGTGAGCGCCAGCGCCGCGCCGCCACGGTCCCGCCCGGCAGTTGCCGTGGCCGAACCTTCGCGCCCGATCGCGTCGGCCAACCGTAAAGGGGAAGGCGGACGCCGAGGCCGCTCCGGCGTCCAGGCAAGCCTTGCGCTCGGTGACGACTACGTCCTGCCCGGGATCGAATTGCTCAACCCACCGCCAGCGACGGGCCGCACCCAGGTTGACCGCGCGGGGCTCGAGCGCAACGCGCGTTTGCTCGAATCGGTGCTCGAGGATTTTCACGTCCGCGGCGACATCGTCGAGGTCCGCCCCGGCCCGGTGGTGACGATGTACGAG
>DATHFE010000126.1:0-6191 GCA_035318245.1 Sphingomicrobium sp.
GGGATCGAACGCGGCGAGGCTTTGTCCAAGGACTATACCGAAAAGCGCTATCACCAGCCCGACGACGAATGGCTCCCGACCTGGGATTTCAGCGGCATCGTTGCCGACGCCCAATTGCTTCACGCGGTCGGCCGCGACCTCGCCAATTCCGACGCCTGGCCCAACTGGAGCGAGGACAGCGAATTCCGCGCAGTCCGCGATCAGAGCGCAGGCGAACGTCCGTCGAGTTCGCAGTCGCCAAAGCCCGGCGAGAGAGGTTGAAATATATTCGAACAGGCTGACCAGTGAGCCCTCGTCAGCCTGTTTCGTTCCTGCTATGTTCTAGTCTGAACTGGAGGAGGAAACGATGGCCGAGGAACTGATTTTCTACACCAATCCCATGTCGCGGGGGCAGACGATCCGCTGGATGCTCGAGGAGGTCGGTGAGCCCTATGACACCGAAATCCTCGATTATGCCTCGACCCTGAAACGGGAGCCGTATTTGTCGATCAATCCGATGGGCAAGGTTCCGGCGATCAAGCACAACGGCAAGGTGGTGACCGAAGTGGCGGCGATCTGCTGCTATCTCGCCGATGCGTTTCCGAAGACCAACCTTGCTCCGCCCCTATCCGACCGCGCCGACTATTACCGCTGGATCTTCTTTACCTCGGGGCCGATCGAAGCGGCGTTCAGCAACAAGGCGGCCGGGTGGGAGCCGACCCCCGAGCGCCAGCGCATGTTCGGCTACGGCAATTACGACCTTGCCATCGGCACGCTCGAGAAGGCTCTGACCGGACGGGAATATATCGCCGCCGATCATTTCACCGCCGCCGACCTGTTCGTCGGCGCCAACGTCAATTTCATGCTGCAATTCAACCTGCTGGAACCACGCCCGGTGTTCACCGATTATGCCGCGCGAATGACCGACCGCGACGCCTATCGCCGCGCCAAGGAAATCGACGGCAAGTTGATCGCCGACGCGCAGGCGGCGGCTGCGCCTCAGCCGGCCTAGGGAGAACGTCTCATGACTGACGATATCCGCTCCCAGGCGATCACGCTCTATGACCGCTTCACGCACGAGGGCATGGAACGGCGCGAGTTCATGGCGCGGATGACGCGGCTGGCGGGAAGTTTAGCGGCGGCAAACGCCTTGATCGGCACCATCGCCGCCTCGCCTGCCGCCGCCGCGCTAACCGACCCGGCCGATAAGCGGCTCGTCATCCGCAAGGGACCGCTCGGCTTCGGCAGCCCGCTGTCCGGCTACGTCGCCGCGCCAAAGGGGGCGA
Source organism: Sphingomicrobium sp. (assembly GCA_035318245.1). Classification (GTDB taxonomy): domain Bacteria; phylum Pseudomonadota; class Alphaproteobacteria; order Sphingomonadales; family Sphingomonadaceae; genus Sphingomicrobium. Next base: position 1,266 of record DATHFE010000126.1, read on the forward strand.
AAAAGGTTCCCGTTGTGATGGTCATCCACGAAAACCGCGGACTCAATGCCCATATTGAGGATGTCGCTCGGCGGCTCGCGCTGGCCGGATATTTCACGGTGGCGCCGGACCTCCTGTCGCCGGTCGGTGGGACGCCCGCCAACGAGGATGCCGCTCGCGACGCGATCGGCAAGCTCGACCTCGCCAAGAGCGTCGCCAGCGTAGTCGCGCTGGGAGATGGCTTGAAGAAGGAAGACCATTCCAACGGCAAATTGGGCGTGGTCGGATTCTGCTGGGGCGGCGCGTTCGTAAACCGCTTGGCGGTGGCGGCAGGCGACCGGCTTAGTGCCGGAGTGGCTTATTACGGCCCCGCCCCCGACCCTTCCGAAGCGGTCAAGGTCAAGGCGCCGCTATTACTCCACTATGCCGGTCTCGACGATCGGGTTTACGCCACAGGCCGGCCTTGGGTTGCGGCGCTCAAGAAAGCGGGCAAGTCGGTCACCGTGTTCGATTATCCCGGCGCCAATCACGCGTTCAACAATGACACGTCGGCTGAACGCTACAACAAGACGGCCGCCGACTTGGCCTGGAAGCGGACGCTGGCCTTCTTCGCCAAGCGCCTCAAATAGAAAAGGGCCCGGCGTTTCCGCTGGGCCCTTCGCCATTCAAGCCTAAAGCTGAACCTAGCGGCGGTCGCCCATGAACCGCAGCAGGAACAGGAACATGTTGAGGAAGTCGAGGTAGAGGTTGAGCGCCCCCATGATCACGACCTTGCCCATCATCTCGGTGCCCGCGACATGGGCGTACATGCTCTTGATCTTTTGCGTGTCGTAAGCCGTCAGCCCGGCGAAAATCAGCACGCCGAGCGCGCTGATCACCAGCATCATCGCCGGCGACTGCAGGAACAGGTTGATGACCATCGCCACAATCAGGCCGACGACGCCCATGATCAGGAACGTGCCCCAGGCACTCAAATCCTTCTTGGTCGTGTAGCCCCACAGGCTCAGACCCGCGAAGCCCGCGGCCACCGCGAAGAAAGTCTGCGCGATTGAAGTGCCCGTGTAGGTGATGAAGATCGTCGACATCGACAAGCCCATGACGGTCGCGAATGCCCAGTACAGAAGCTGGAGCGTTCCGGTCGACATGCGGTTGAGGCCGAAGCTCATCGCCATGACGAAGCCCAGAGGCGCCAGGGTCACGATCCAGCCGAGCGGGTTCATCCCCGTCCCGGCCTGGTTGATCAAAACGTCCCGGGCGTAGGGCGCGAACAGCATCGAGACGATGCCGGTCAGCAGGATGCCCGACGCCATGTAATTGTAAACCGACAGCATGTAGGACCTGAGGCCCACGTCGCGGGCGGCGCGGGGAACACCTACCGAAGCGGTATTCGCGCCGGTCGTGCGCGGGTCGAACTGGTTCTCCATTTCTTCTCCTTCGTCGGGCAACGGGCCCGTACAACGCACTATATCGTGGATCGCAGACTTTCCTTCAAGGGAAACTGGTTGCGGGCTAGGAAAGCACGATGCACCGCCTGTTCGTCGCCATCCGCCCGCCCGAGGCCGTTCGCGACCTCCTGATCGACACAATGGACGGCGTTCCCGGGCTGCGCTGGCAGGATGACGCGCAATTGCATCTGACCCTGCGGTTCATTGGCGAAGTCGAGCGGCCAATAGCCGAGGATCTCGCTTTGGCGCTGGGCAAGGAGCGCTTCAAACACTTCGCCATCCGCGTAGCAGGGGTCGGCCGCTTCGAACAGCGCGGGCGCGGCGCGTTGTGGGCGGGGCTCGAGCCGCGAACACCTCTCGCCTCCCTCGCGGCCAAGATCGAGCGCGTCTGCGTCGGCGTCGGCCTTCCGCCGGAACGTCGCGCCTTCCACCCGCACATCACCCTTGCGCGTTGGGGCCGCGGCGGCGCGGTTTCCCTCGACCCCTTCCTCGCCCGCCACGCCGCTTTGGTCAGCGAGCCGTTCGAGGTCGACGCCTTCCACCTCTACCAAAGCCACCTCGGCCGCGACGGCGCGCATTATGAAACTGTGGCGGAGTATCCACTCAACGCCCCGCTTGACCGCGGCATGGGTTAGGCGTTCACTTCGCTCGCCGAGTCACCAATCCATGGACCGCTTCGACAGCGAGTTGGGGGACACATGGCCGCGAAGAAGAAGGATTCGGCAAAGCCAGAGACGACGACTGAGTTCAGGCTCGCCCCGGAAGGCTCCGAAGCGCCATCATCGGAAGTCCGGACAGCGCGTGGAAAGTCGATTTTCCTGTTCGCGGACGGCACCGGCAACAGCAGCGCGAAGCTGTTCAAGACCAACGTCTGGCGGATGTACGAGGCGATCGATCTGGGTCTCGCTGGCCCGGGTAATCACATCCAGATCGGCTATTACGACAATGGCGTCGGGACCTCGTCGTTCCGTCCGCTTGCGTTGCTTGGGGGCATCTTGGGCATCGGGCTCAAGGCGAACGTGCTTCGGCTCTACGGATTCTTGTGCCGCAATTACCAGCCCAACGATCGCATCTACGTATTCGGCTTCAGCCGCGGCGCGTTCACCATTCGCCTGCTGGTCGGGCTGATCACTTCGCAAGGGATTTTGCAGCAGATCGGCGATGCAGGTCTCTCTTACCAGATTCGCGACGCATATCGCGCTTTCTGTTCGGAACTCTGGCCGAACCGTGCGCTTGCCCGCTTCTTCGCAAGGATTTTCAGGGCGATCCGCGACGGGCTGATCCACGTCTACCGGACAATGTTGGGGCAAACTCAGTATCGGGACACGCATCGTGTCGAAACTGACGTCGAATTCGTCGGCGTATGGGACACGGTCGCGGCCTATGGCGGTCCCTTTGCCGAATTCACTCGTGGCATCGACGACTGGGTATGGTCGCTGACCATGCCGCATTACGGGCTCTCGCCCAAGGTCCGCAACGCGCGCCATGCATTGTGCCTCGACGACGAACGCGACGCTTTCCATCCCTTGCTCTGGGACGAGTATCGCGAGGCGATTCTGATCAACCAGGGCCAGGCCAAGCCAGGCCGGCTCAAGCAAGTCTGGTTTTCCGGCGTGCACAGCGACGTCGGCGGCGGCTATCCCGACGAGAGCCTTAGCTACATTTCGCTCCTCTGGATGATGGACGAGCTATCGCCAAACCCCGCCGCTCCCGAGGTCGACTTCATTTCGAGCTTTGTGCAGCGCGCGCGGGATCTCGCCAACCCCTATGGGCCACTCCACGATTCGAGGAGCGGCCTGGGCGCCTACTACCGGTATCAGCCGCGCAAGATCGCCGCGATGATGAACCCGACCAGCATCAAGACGCTATCGTTGCGGGATCCGGAGATCAGCCGCGGCCTGCCCGAGCATGGCCTCCTCAACCAGGTCTGCGTGCACGAAAGCGTCATCGCCCGGATCATGTCGGGAATCGACAATTACGCGCCAGCCGCGCTTCCCGCCGACTTCGAAGTCGTCCCGGCGTCCGGCCCGATGGCCAAACCCGCGCTGACCGCCGCGAACCGCGCGAAGTTCGATGCGGCCCAGCCGCAGGACAAATTGCGCGCCGATCACCAGGAAAACGCCTGGGACCTCGCCTGGAGTCGGCGCCTTCGATATTTCGTGACAGTCGGCTTCACTCTGCTGCTGGTCGCATTGCCGATCATGAAGCAGCTCGATTCGATCGAGGAACTGTGCAGCGACGACCGCTGCTTCGCCAAGCCAATGTTGAACAGCAGCCTGTTCTTCGTGCCGCAAACGATCCGGAACTTCCTCACCCCGTGGGCGGAAAAGCCGCTGCTGGTCATGCTGCTTCTGGCCGTGATTGCGCTGTTCATCATGCTCGGGCACCGTAGCGAGCGGAAATTCCGCGATGAGGTGCGCCATGTCTGGCGGGACTATCTCGCAGGAACGCTACGCAGCAAGGCTCCGCCGACCAGGCTGCGCAGGATCCGCCAAAGCGCGCCCTATCAGCGCCTGTACTTCGACCTGAAGTGGAAGATCATGCCGGCGATCTTCGGCTTGGCCACCGTTGCCGCCTTGATCTACGGATCGGTCGCTCTCGTCACCCAGATTCTTTACGCGGGCGCCGAGCCGCGCAATGCTTTCTGCGCCGACCGCCAGGACTCTGGCGGCGCCGATTCCGTCGAGCGCCTTCCGCTCTCGACCTCGAATCCGTGCACCGACCTCAAGGTGAATGTGAAGAAGAAAACGCCCTATGAGATGACGCTGGAGCTCGACCAACCATGGGGCGACAATGGCCTCCCGGCCGACCCCGCTGGCGGTGTGACCGACCCTCCGGCGTATATGACTTTGCTCACACCGTTTAAGCGCGTCACGCCCGCCAATTGGCTCCAGCCCATGACGGAAGTCCGCACGCACGAGGTCAAGGGCGTCATGCGCCGTCTTCTCAAACCGTTGTTCGGCCCGCCAACCGACATCCGCGTGCCAAAGCTCGTACGGAAGCCGGGATCGAACATCTATATCGCGAAATTCTGTCCAAGGCGCGACGGACACCTCTACATGACCGTCAATGACGCCGCTCCGTTGCTGGTTCAGTGGCTCTACGCCAACAACCGGGGCAGCGCATGGGTCAGCGTCAAGCCTTTGCCAGGAGCCGCCTGCGTCAAGTAGGGCGTCCCGCCGGGCCTTCCCATTTGCGGGCACGGCCCCCATCTGGGTTTCGCCGCGTTGATCGCGCGCGCCGCCCTTGCAAAACAAGAACAAATCTGGAACAAACGGCCGACTATGCTGACCCATATTTCCGTTCGCAAAGCGCGCGAGCATAATCTCAAGGGCGTCGACGTGGACATTCCGCGCGAGAGCCTGACGGTCATCACCGGCCTCAGCGGGTCGGGCAAGTCGAGCCTGGCGTTCGACACCATCTACGCCGAGGGTCAGCGGCGCTACGTCGAATCGCTGTCGGCCTATGCGCGGCAATTCCTCGAGATGATGCAGAAGCCCGA
>DATHFE010000127.1:0-11107 GCA_035318245.1 Sphingomicrobium sp.
GCCCGAATCCATCAGTCCGAATACCTTGAGGCCGCCGTTCGAGCGCCGCTCCACCCGGGTGATCGCAACGACGCGGGGAATGCCTGCGCCGCGCTCGCCATATGCGTAGCCGAGGTTATGGGCGTATTTGCGACTGGTGCGACTCGTCCGCGCTTCGGCCGCGCGGGAGCATTGATCGACCGCGAATCGATCCGGGCCGGCGCCGTAAACGCCAAATGGGCCATCGACCGGATTGATCGGCGCGACCGGTCCGGTGGGATAGCCATAAGGTGGATAGGGTTGCGCCATGGCCGGTGATGTCGCCGCCGCCAACGCGAGACCGGTCATCCCGGTCAGGAATTTCGAATAGGCCAACATGGCAATTCTCCTCGAATTATGTGCCGAGTGAAGTCGGCATCGCTCGAAGGATCAACGTTTATGCCGGCAAAGGGCTGCATCCTGGGCCACCGCCATCCCAGCCGATAAACGGGCCAAGAGGTCGATACTCAGGGGAAATCGCAAAAAAATGCGCGCGGCCGGTTAGGGCCGCGCGCATCCTGTCCAGCGTTGGACGGGGATTTAGTAGCCGCGCCAGGTTGCGGTACGGCGGTTGATATCGATATCGCGAACGCGGCCGTCAGCACGGACCTCGCAATCCCAGCTAAGGTCGGCACCGGCACTATAGCCGTAAGTGCCGTAGCCATTACGATTATAGCCGCTGTAGCCGCGATAACCCGAGCTGGCGACGCCCCAGACCTTCAGACCGTAGTTCTTACGCTCAACCCGCGTGATGCCCTGAACACGGCCGCCACCATAGCCTTGGTTGCCGTAGCCCTGGTTGCCATAGCCGTAGCGCTGGTTGCCATAACCGTAATAACCGCCACGATAGCCGCTCAGGCGGGCCTCGACCGCGCGGGCGCATTGGTCGACCGCCGAGCTCTGGTTGCCGTACTGGTTATAACCGTAATTGCCATACGGGTAACGGCCATAGCCCAGGATGCTGTTGACGATCTGGCCAACCGGATTGTTGCCGTAACCAGAGCCGTATTGCGCATAAGCCGGCGAAGCTGCGCCCGCCAATGCCGCAAGGCCGGCCGCACCGGTCAGGATTTTCGAAATTGCCAACATCGTTACTCTCCTCAAAAATATGCCGAATCTACCCCCGGCATTTGTCCGGCAAGAAGAACGCTTGTGGACCCGAAACGATGCATCGGCTCTGAATGCGTCGTTCGGCTGGCAGACAGATAGGTTAACGCCGCAACGCACAAGAAATGCGCGCGGCCCGATTGGGGCCGCGCGCACATGAGTTCATGGACTGGTGGGCTTAGTAGCCGCGATACCCCTGATCATTGCGGTGGATTTCGATGTCCCTGACATAACCGCGATAGTCGACCCGGCAGTCAAACCTCAGGTCGGCTCCCTGGCCGCCGTAACCATAGCCCTGGTTGCCGTAGCCCTGATTTGGATAACCCTGGTTGCCATAGCCTTGGTTGCCATAGCCTTGGTTGCCGTAGGCACCACGATAGCCCCGGCCCGAATCGATCACGCCGAACACCTTGAGCCCGCTCGACTTGCGCTCGACCTTGGTGATCCCGACAACGCGGGCAATACCGCGACCATTATAGCCTTGGCCATTATAGCCCGGGTTGCCGTAGCCCTGACCGGGATATCCCTGAAAGAAGCCGCCGTTACCTCCCTGGTTGACCCGCGCTTCGGCCGCGCGGGCGCACTGGTCGACCGCGACGCGGTCGGTACCCTGGCCGTAAGCGCCATAGCGCCCGCCGCCCAGGACCTGGTCGATTACGCCGCCGACCGTGCCCTGGTTGCCATAGCCGCCATAAGGCTGCCCCGGATAAGGCTGCGCCGCCACCGGAACTGCAAGTCCCGCGGCCATTGCCAGACCGGCCGAGCCGGTCAGAATCTTGCTCAAAATCGTCATCGCCACACTCCTCGCTGTTGTGCCGAAAACGTCCGGCAATGTGTGAAGACCGTTTCTGGCATGAAACGGGTGCACCGAAACTGAATGCGAAACGCGGCTGCCGTTCAGAAGTGTTAACGGTCTAGGTCGCGGCCCCTCTCACCATCTCGGTAGCCGCGGCACAGTGAACCTGCGAACCCGCATCCGCAACGCATGTTCCATTGCTTGAGGGTTCCACCTCGCGGCGCTAGAACTGCCCCACGGGCCCTGGGGGCAACGCCATGATCAGATTCAAAGTGTGCGCCTCGATCGCGTCTGTGTTGGTCGTTCTCACGCCGGCATCCGTGTTGGCCCAGCATGATCAGCATAATGTTGCGGCCCCGCCCGTGACTCTCGCCGATTGGTCGCGCGGGGCGCGACTGTTCGATGGCCTCGGAGACTTCCATCGCGCGGCGACCACGACTTCGCCCGAGGCCCAGCAATTCTTCGATCAGGGCATGCGTTTCATCTGGGCGTTTAATCACGACGAAGCGACCCGCGCCTTCGCCAAGGCTGCCGAGCTCGATCCGCACTGTGCGGCTTGTTATTGGGGTGTCGCGCTGACCCTCGGACCCAATTACAATATGCCGATGATGGCCGAAGCGCGTGCCCGGGCGGGCTGGGACGCACTCTCGAGAGCCCGGGCGAATGCAGCATTCGCTACCCCGATCGAACAGGCCCTGATCGCGGCCCTGTCGAGGCGCTTTGCGGGGCCGACCGCGCTCGATCCGACCAATAGCGCCCCGTTCCTCACATCCTATGTGTCCGCGATGCGCGACGTTGCGCGGCGCTTCCCCGACGACCTCGACTTGCAGGTGCTATTTGCCGAGGCGCTGATGAACACCAGCCCATGGAGATTGTGGAACGCGGACGGCACGCCGGGGGCGGCAACTCCGGAAATCATGGAAACCTTGAGCCGCGTCCTCGCCAAGGACCCTCGGCACCCTGGCGCGAACCATTATTGGATCCACACGGTCGAAGCCTCGCCCAATCCCGAACGTGCCCTAGCCTCTGCTGAGGCTCTCACGGGCATGATGCCCGCGGCCGGACACCTTGAGCACATGCCGGCCCACATCATGCAGCGCGTCGGGCGCTACGAGGAAGCGGCCGAAGCCAATCGCAAGGGCGCCGCGGCCGACCTCGCTTACCTCAAGCTGACGGCCCCTCCCGACTATTATCCGATGTACGTCATCCACAATTTCCAGTTTCTCGCTTTCTCCGCGGCGATGGAAGGCCGACGCGCCGAAACGATTGCCGCGCTTCGCCAGGCGCGGACCGCAGCGCCGGACTCCATGCTGTTGGCGATGCCGGGCTTGGACTGGTCGGTTGGCTTCCTCTACGCCGGCCTGGTCCGCTTTGGCATGTGGGGCGATCTCCTGCGCGAGCCTGCTCCCGACCCGGCTTTGACCGGCCTGACGATCAGCTACCGGCAGGCCCGGGCAATCGCATTGGCCGCGAAGGGCCGTGTTACCAGGGCCAAGTCCGAAGCCGCGCGGGCGGCTGCGCTGGCTGCCGTCGTTCCAGCCGAGGCGATGCAAGGCATGAACGCCGCGCGACCCCTTTACGCAATCGGGCAAAAGAAAGCCGAAGCCCGTATCGCGCTAGCCGAGCGCAAATCGCGCAGGGCCATTGTCCTGCTTGGCGAAGCAACCACGCTTGAGGACCAATTGGCTTACAATGAACCGGAGGACCAGTTTTTCCCGGTGAGGCATCTTTTGGGCGATGTATTGCTGCAAACCGGCAAGGCGGGTGAAGCCGAGGCGGTGTATCGAGCGGATCTCAAGCGCCACCCGCGCAATGGCTGGGCGTTGGCCGGACTTGCACAAGCGCTGCAGGGACAAGGCCGGTCCGCCGAAGCGGCAGTGGCAAATCAAGCAGCCGCGGAAGCATGGAAACACGCCGATATCGCGATGCGCGACTCAGCCTTCTGACCTAGCTCGGCTTAACCACAACGTTTTTGGCGAGGGTCTTCAACCTTATGCCATTGTCCTGTTCGACCGTGATGGTGACATGCCCCGTCTTGCTCGTCTTGACGTCCTGGACGCGCCCGGACTTGCCCGCGTGCGTGCCGCTAACCACGCTGCAATAGTCTCCGTCCTGAACCGTGGTCACGAGAAATTCTTGCCGTTGGGATTGCCTCCAGGCCCATCGGGCACGCCCGATTTCACGGAAGACTCCGCGGACCCGGCATCGATCCGGCGCAGCTCCGGTTTAAACCACGCAAGTTTGCGGCTTTCATTTGTCCCTTGTTTCATCCTTGCCCCCGAGCAATGCGCCCTCAAAAATGAGGACCCATGTACCGAAGGCGTAACGGTAAGATATTGGACATTCAAGGAGACTTTATCGAAACTTAACGACGCGGCTCGGCCCGTCAGGGCAATTTAGAAATCGCTTTTCCCAAAGCGGGGCACGCCTTGATTGCGCCCGGGTGGATCGAGGATGCTGAGGTTGAGATCCAGTGGTTCACCGATCCAGTGCGCCAATGTCGTGTGGTCGGCCAAATCGTCGTCGGTCAGCGGATGAACCACGCCGCGCAATCCGGACGCTTCGATCTCCGCGACCACTTGACCGAGCGAACGTGCGAGAAAATGGACCTCATATTGAGGCATCGGATGGGGGCCGACGGCGCGATCCGTCATCCTCCCGACGAACAGGATCCGAGGTTCATTGCCAGCCTTGGCCCAGGCGACGAATCGATCGCGCAGCGCTTCCGCGACTGAGCGCTCCCCTGCGGAATAATAGATGTGGGCATGAAAAGGCGCTTCATCGTCCGCCATGAATTCGTCCTTGGATTCGAAGGGTCGCTATCGCAGCTAGCACCGACGCCAAACCCGCTCCAACGGCAGCTGGAAAAAATCGCTTGCCGCGGCGCTACAAATGTAGCACACTACAAATGTAGCGCGAAAAAAGGCTCCCTGAATGCTGAACAAATTAGCTCCCCGCGAACGCCAGATTGTCGACCTTCTCTATGAGCGGGGCGAGCTGGCCGTATCCGAAATCTGCGACTCGCTTCCCGTCAGCCTGAGCGGCTCGGCGGTTCGGGCGATGCTCAAGCGACTCGAGGACAAGGGCTATGTCACGCGCAACGATTCGGAGCGCGGCTTCGTCTACAGCCCGACGCTGTCGGACAGCGTCGCCCGCAAGTCGGCGCTGAGCGATGTCGTGCGGGTGTTCTTTCAAGGGTCTGCCGCCGGCGCGGCCAGCGCATTGCTGGGAATGTCCGACCGGCTCGACAGTGACGACCTCGATGAGCTTGAAGCGATGATCGCGCGGGCCCGCGCCGCCAAGGGAGCACGCTGATGGAATGGATCCTTTCTCTGGCGCTGAAGTCGATCATCATCGCCGGCGCGGCGCTGCTGCTGCTCAGGATTGCGCGCTACCGGTCGGCGGTCGACCGCAGCTGGATCGCCCATTTGGGCCTCGCGGCAATCCTGCTGCTGCCGCTCGCGGCGATCGCCTTGCCCGCGCTGGAAGTGGCCGGTCCGTCGTTCCTGGCTCGGCCCGAAGCGGGCCCGTCCTATTCGGACGCGGCCATTGCGAAGCCGCTGGCGATTGAAAAGGAGATCGCACCAACGCGAGCTCGATTTCCCGTCGCCGCAGAGCCAGCCCCGGCCCCAGCCTTTGGATCGGCCGTCTGGGCTTACGCCATTCCAGCCGCGTTGCTCGTCCTGCTTACCCTGATTGCGCTCGGCCGCCTGATCTTGCTCAAGGCGCGCGCCACGGTCCTGGTCGAGCCGCATTGGCTGAGCGCGCTCGCGCACGCACAACGTCGCATGGGCTTCAAGAACGGTACGGCGCTGCTGATGAGCGACGACCTTCCCTCGCCGATCAGCTGGGGGCTGTTGCGGCCCACGATCCTGCTCAACGCGGCGGCGGCGGAATCGCACGCGCAGTCCGAAGCGATCATCGCCCACGAGCTCGCCCATGTCGCCAATTTCGACTGGGCGAAGCTGCTCGTCGCGCGGTTCACCGTCGCATTGTTCTGGTTCAATCCCTTGGTTTGGCTGCTCGCCCGCGAGGCGCACCAGCTGCGCGAGGAAGCGGCCGATGACGCGGTGCTCGCCGCCGACATCGACGACACCGACTATGCCAACTTGCTGGTCGGCGTCGCGCGCCACGAATGCCGCGGCTTGCTGATCGGGGCGCATGGCGTTGCCCCGGCCAAAAACTCCTTGGCCCGCCGCATCCGGCGAGTCCTCGATGGCGCCCTCGAGCGCGCGCCCGGTGGATGGCGCTGGACCAGCGCGGTGGGCTTCTTCGCCGCCGGCATGGCGGTCCCGGTCGCGGCGCTGCAAGTGGTCGCGCCGACCGCCGCGACGACGGCGGAGTCGGACGCCAGGCCCGCCCCACGCACCGCGGCGATTGCGCGAGTCGCACTTTCCCCGCTCAGTGCTGTCGCGCCGGTAGCGCCTGTCAGTCCCCTTGCACCTCGCGTGGTCGCCATGAATGTCGACCGAGACGTTGATGTGGATGTGGATGTCGACGACAACGACGATTCCCCAAGGCCGGTGCGTATCCACCCGGCGCGCACGGCGATCGATCGCGCGATCGAGCTTAGGGCGGTCGGCGCCTCCCCCGCTTATGCCGCCGCGATGCGCGCCGCCGCGCCGAACATCCGGCTCGATCACGACGACCTCATCCAGCTCAGGGCCGTCGGCGTTACGCCGGAATATGTCGCCGATCTGGCACGGTCCGGTCACCGCAACCTGACCGCCGACGACATCGTCGAAGCGCGGGCAATGGGCATCAGCGGCGATTATGTCCGCGGCATTTCCGCCGCCGGTTATGGTCCGCTGCCCATGTCGAAACTGGTGGAATTGCGGGCGATGGGCGTGACCCCCGCCGACGTCGCCCGCTTCCGCCATGCCGGCCGCCGGCTGCCGAGCATCGACCAGATGATCCAGGTCAAGGCGATGGGCCTCAACCCGGAGGACATTGAGCCCGATGATAGCCGCTAGGCCAAACCCGACCCACTGAATTTCGATTGATACGTGACTTTCAAAACGCCCGGACTTGGGCGGCCGGGTGAGCTTTGCCCGGAGACATTAAGGAGAGATGCAATGGCACGAATCTTGGCCATCTTCGCCGCCGTGGCCCTTTCGGCGACGCTCGTTTCGTCGACCTGGGCCGCGACCTCGAGCGACTTCATCGGCTTCACGCTGGAGCCGGCGCGCAACGCCGGTCAGATCCACGCCAGCTTCCACAAGGGCGACCGCAACCATAATAACAATTGGTCGACCTCATTCCCGGTCGCCGAGCTGGTCGGGCTCGACGGCGCCACGCTTCGCGGCTCGTCGAGCGGCCCGATCCGCTTCGCCATCGTCCGCGAGGCGGGCCGGCTCGATTGCGCCGGCAATGGCGCGCGCTCGATGGCGATCGGTTCGTGCGGTTTCACTCCCGACGAGGCTTTCGTCAATTTCCTCATCAGCCGCGGAATGCGCCGCCCGACACCGGAACAGGCCTTCAGCCTGATGGCGGTCAACGTTCGGCGCGACGTGGTCGATGCGCTGGCGACCGCGCGCTACCCGGTTCCAACCGTGGATCAGCTGATGTCGCTGACCGCGGTCGGCGTAAACGCCCGCTACATCGCGGATCTCGCCCGGGTCGGTTACCGCCCCTCAAACCTCAACACATTGCTGCAGTTTCGGGCGATGAACATCACGCCGGATTTCATCCACGGCTTCGTCCGCATGGGCTACGGCAATCTGCCCGCCGACGAGCTGGTCCAGTTCAAGGCTTTGAACATCGACGCCGGTTTCGTCGCCGGCTTCGAACGGATCGGCTATCGCCGCGTTCCTGCCGACGAACTGGTGCAGTTGAAGGCGCTCGGCATCACCCCCGACTATGTCGCCGGCTTCCAGCGCCTCGGATACGCGCATCTTCCCGTCGACCAATTGGTGCAGCTGAAAGCCCTCGACGTGACGCCCGAATATGTCCGCGCGGTGCAGCGCGACAGCGCCGATCTGCCGTCGGCCGACAAGCTGGTTCAGTGGAAAGCCGTCGGCTACCGGCCGCGACGCTGAACCGATCGCCAGGGGTTCGGACGATGGGGTTCAACCTTCGGTCGCTGTCGCCGCTGCTGACCACCGCGGTTCTGGTGTGGGCGCTGCTCCAGCCGCTGCGCGCCGAGCAGGTTGCCCAGCCCGCGGCCGCCCCGCCGCTGGCCCTGGCCTCCTGCGACCGCACAATGGCTGAGAAAGGCGAGCAATGGGCCCGCGCCGGGCCGACTCCCCAAGTCTCCAGCTACTCGCTCAATCCAGCGATCATCCTGCAGTAGTCCTGGGCAGCCCTACGGTCGCGGGAGGCGGGAATCGCCGCGGCACTGGCGAAGCGGGAGCTGCTTGACTGATGCAATGTTGATAACGCGCCTTCTGGATTTATCCGTCGTGACCGTCATGCATGCGCAGCCATATCCGTGGCTTCCGTTGACGCTCTTCCATTCGCGGCCGCTCAGGTCGGGAATGTTATCCATGCCGGGCGATTGGTACCCGCCCTGGACACCGATGACCCATTCCCCATCCTGGTCGATCAGCGACCAGTTGGCGGGCGTGGGATTTTGCACCCAGCCACAACGCCGCTCGGCCGCTTTCGCCGGTGATGCGAGCAGCGCGGCGACAAGGATGAGAGGCACCAGCATCCGCTCGTTGAGGGCATAACGGGCGACTTTCAGCATCATTCTCCTCCTTCGCAGTGCAGAAAGACCTGCCAACGATCAACGCTGCGTCGCCTGCGCTCAGCGGACGGCCTCCGGCGGAAAGACGAGCCTCACGATCAGCAAAGCGGCAATCCCGACCGCAACCCCGGCAAAGACCACCCGGAAATTATAGCTCTTGTACGGGTCGTGGCGCGACCTTTTGCTCATCTGCGAACCTGCCCTCGCTTGCGGCGCAAGCCATAAGTGCGCCACCCGCCAAACGTCCGCAATGGGTGGAATGCGGACGATGCAGATGGTCCTCTCATCCTGCGGCGTTCATGCAGGGAAACTGTTCCCAAACATCGGCAGGCCGCTGACCGACGCTTCGCGCGTAACCTCGTCCTCGATGACGTCCCAATGCTCGGCAAGCCGGCCTTCTTCCAGGCGGACGATGTCCAGCGTGATCCAGGCTGCGGGCCCGCCATGATTTGTGAAACGGCCGTGCAACATCAGCATGTCTCCCTCCGCCATGACCAGACTGTTCTCATATCTCATCGCGGCAGGGGCGGCCTCGACCAGACCAAACAGCCCATCGCGGCCGGGCGGGATATGCGCGCTGTGTTGTAGGTAGTCGGGTGACCAGAACTTTTCGGCGGCGGTATAGTCCTTCCGATTGAACAGCGTGTCGAACGCTTCCAGTACGAGCGCCTTATTCTGTTCCGGAGTGGTCTTGGTCATGTCGAACTCCATTTCAAAGGGGGAGGTTTCAGAGCTTTGAACCGCCGTCGACCCTCACGGTGTCGCCGTTGATCCAGCGGGCCTCATTGGAGGCGAGGAACGCGACGACGTCCCCGACATCGTCCGGCTGGCCGAGACGCTTCAGCGCCTGAATGCCGAGCGTGAATTCGCGTCCTGCATCGGTCTTGGTGAAGCTCGACATGTCGGTCGCGATGGCGCCGGGCGCCACGGCGTTGACGCGAATGCCCCGTTCGCCAAGCTCGGCAGCAAAATGCTTCACCAGCGTGTCGATCGCGCCCTTTGTCGCAGAATATGCTGCAAGCGTCCCTATGGCGGCATGAGCGCCAATGGACGAGAGCAGCACAATGGAGCTGCCCTTTCCCAGGATCGGCAGCAATTGTTGAACGAGGAAAAACGGCGCGCGGACGTTGACCGCAAAGAGCCTGTCAAAGTCCTCGACCGTGGTTTCCTCAATGGTCGCCGACTTTGAAATTCCGGCATTCGCGACAAGAATGTCCAGCCGATCGCCAATTATGGCCCGGACCTGCTTGGCGACTTTGTGCGCCCCGTCGGGTTCAGAAAAGTCGGCCGAAATGGCCTCAGCACGTCCGCCGGCCTTGTTGATCTCGGCGACGACGGCTTCGGCCTCCTTCTTACCGCTGCTGTAGTGGACCAAAACCTGCGCCCCCATCCTGGCAAGGGCGATCGCGCTGGCGCGGCCGATACCGCGCGAGGCGCCAGTGACGAGAGCGGTTTTTCCGGAAAGATTGGTCATGATCTGGCTACATTCTGATTGGCCATCCGGCGGCGCCTGTTGCCGGCATCGCGGGACAGGACCGAAGAGGATTCAGTTTGGAAGACGGGAGTGCTAATCGTCTGGTCGTTCCTCGATGGCGTCGACACGGTCGGGATAGAAAGCGAGATGACCCTCGATCGCCGCCACCGCCGGGAAGGGCGTTTCGTAGGTCCAGACGGCGTTGACCGATCGCTCACCACCGATGGCGATGCTGAAATAGCTGCAGTCGCCCTTGTAGGGGCAATATGTCTGGTGGTCGGTCGGTTCCAACAGCGCCATGTCGACATCAACGCGCGGGATATATTGGACAGGAGGATAGCGAGCCTCGCGGAGAGTCAGCGCGTTCCTGGTGTCGGCAATGACCCGGCGGCCCGCCGAAACCGCTACCCGGTTTGGATTGCGCTCGATCGTGATCGGATGATCGAGGCCGGGAACTAGGACGGACTTGGCTGCCGTCGAGATGTCTGGTTTCATGGCTTTCACCTTCATTCCTGTTGATGCGCGATCATGTGGCGCACGCGTCGTCACGCGTTCAAAAAGAGGGTCGCGTGTTCAACGAAGAGCTCCGGGTACTGGTGGTGCGCGCCGTGATTGGAGTCGGGGTAGATGATCAGCTCCGCATACGGCATGTTCTGCTGCATGATGAAAGAGTTCACGGTGGGTATGTTCACGTCGTTACTGCCATTCACGATGAGAGTTGGCTGCTTGATGGTCTTCAGATAGTCGTCGGACCCCTCTTTCTGAACGCCCCAATTGCGAATCGCTTCGATCTGGGCGGGCGACACCTTGTCGTTCACTTCGGGGTCGCGGCCCTCTTGCCGAAGACGCGTGCGCTTCAAATACTCCCGTCCCGCCGCCTGGGCCGCCGCGGACGGACTGAATTTAACCGCGAGCCAGACACTGTCGGGCGGATCGTGGGGGTGGGCGCCAAAGAGCTGCCCTGTGGCCTGGGCTATCAGCTCCATTCCCTGACCGCCGCGCGGACCAGCGCCATCGATGATCA
>DATHFE010000128.1:0-5815 GCA_035318245.1 Sphingomicrobium sp.
AGATCGAGCGTCTTGCGGCTCTCCAGTTTGACCTTCTCGATCTCCTCCGGCTCGAGCAGGACATATTCGCCTTTCTCGACCTCATAGCCTTTTAAGATTTCATCGCGATCGACCGGTCCGATGCCCGGCACGACTTTCTCGTAGCGCACCCGCTTGCCCGACGGTTCGTGGATCTGATGGAAGGCGATCGTCGCGCCGCTGCGCGTCGCAGGGTAAATCTCCACCGGGATCGACACCAGGGCCAGCTTAATCTGTCCACGCCATGCAGGCCGCGCTGCCATCGTCGTTGCTCCAATTCGATATGGAGCCGATTCAATCATTGGGCGGCGGACTCGTTCCCACGGTTGACCGGCCGCGCTCGCCAATGGCATGGGCGCCAACTCGGCGCGGGTATAGCTCAATGGTAGAGCACTAGCCTTCCAAGCTTGTGACGCGGGTTCGATTCCCGCTACCCGCTCCATAGATCAGCATGCCGGGGGCATGCTGATCTATGGAGCGCGCGCCGAAGGCGCGGCGACCAACGAAGCCCCGGCGTTGACACACATACCGAGCGCCGCCATTGGCGGCGCCTGTCGCCTGGAGAGGTGGCCGAGTGGTTAAAGGCAGCAGACTGTAAATCTGCCCGCGTAAGCGTACGCTGGTTCGAATCCAGCCCTCTCCACCATTTCACAAGTCACCGGCATCGGCTGTCCCGCGCGTGGCGAAGCGCCAACTGTCGGCGCACATCTCGGGAAGGCCGCGCGTCGCGCGCCAGCCCAAGTCTCGCTCTGCTTTTCCCACCGCGGCGTACATAGCCGCGACATCGCCCGGACGCCGGCCGGCAGCGACATGCGGCACCTTGACCCCGTTCACCCGCTCGAATGTCGCAATCAGTTCGAACACGCTCGTGCCATGGCCGGTGCCGAGATTGTACACCTGGAGCGCTTCGCCTTCGCTGAGCGCCTCCAACGCGGCGACATGTCCCTCGGCAAGATCGACGACATGGATATAATCGCGCACGGCCGTCGAATCCGCGGTGGGATAATCGGTCCCATAAATATGGAGGCGGTCGATTTCTCCGAGCGCAACCCGCGTGATAATCGGCATCAAATTATTGGGGACGCCTGTCGGATCCTCGCCGATCAGCCCCGACGGATGCGCTCCGACTGGGTTGAAATAGCGGAGCATCGACACGCGCCAGCCCCGGGCGGCGCGCGCCAGATCTGACAGCATGGTCTCGCAAATCAGCTTTGTCTGACCATAAGGGTTGACCGCTCGCGTAGGGTGCTCTTCATCGATCGGCAGCCGCTGCGGTTCGCCATAGACGGTCGCGCTGCTGCTAAAGACGATGGTGCGCACCCCCTCGGTTTCCATTGCTTCGAGGAGGGTGAGCATGCCGCCGACGTTATTGGCATGATAGGATAAGGGGTCGGCGGCAGACTCCGCCACGGCCTTGAGCGCGGCGAAGTGAATGACCGCATCGATCCGCTCTTCCGCCAGGACAGAGCGAACGAGACTCACGTCGCGAACGTCGCCGCGAATAGCCGTCACCGGGCGTCCGGCAACCATCTCAAGCCGATCGATCACCGTGGGCGAGCTGTTGCAATAATTGTCGAGCAGAACCGGTTCATGTCCGGCGCCCAGCAGCGCCAGCGCTGTATGAGACCCGATGTAGCCAGCGCCGCCGGTCAAGAGAATACGCATAGCCAAGCTCGATCCCCAGTGCCGAGAGGTTTGGCACAGCCCTCTATACTAAAGTGGTATCAGCTGTGCGACCAAGACCCTGTCCCGCGGCATGGCGGGCATGGTAGAGCATTAGCATGGCCCAACCGCCCGAGAACATACGAGTGACCCGCGCTGCGCAGATGTTTCCGACGCTCAGCCCGGTGGAGGTCGAGCGGCTTAGGAGGTTCGGCGAAGTTCGCACTTATGAAACGGGCCAGCCCCTTTTGCTGGTGGGCCAGTCCGGCCACGGTCTGACCATCATCCTCTCGGGCCAAGCCGAGGTCAGCCAGCACGACCAATCCGGTCTCAGGACGCCGATCGTCACCCATGGCCCGGGCAACTTCATGGGCGAGCTCGCCCAGCTTTCGGGGCGGCCGTCGCTGGTCGATTCCTATGCGCTGACGCCGGTCAAGGCTCTGGTCATTCCGCCCGAGCAATTGCGCGCGCTGCTGGTCGCCGAGGCGGAGCTCGGCGAGCGGATCATGCGCGCCTTGATCCTTCGCCGGGTCGGCTTGCTGGAGACGGGTAGCGGCGGTCCGGTGATTGTCGGTCATGACCAAGATGGCGACGTGCTCCGGCTGGTCAATTTCCTCAGCCGGAACGGCCACCCCTATCAGCGGCTCGACCCGGACGCCGATGTCGAAGCCAGGGCTTTGATCGAGCGGTTCAAGGTCGAGCCGGAAGAATTGCCGATCGTGCTGTGCTCCACTGGACAATTATTGCGCAATCCGACCGAAAATGCGCTCGCGCGGTGCATTGGGTTAGTCGGGCCGATCGATCCCGATCACCTGTTCGATGTCGCGGTTATCGGAGCCGGACCGGCCGGCCTGGCGACCGCGGTTTACGCCGCTTCAGAGGGGCTGTCGGTGCTGTGCCTCGATTGCCGAGCTTTTGGCGGCCAGGCTGGCGCCTCGGCGCGAATTGAGAATTATCTCGGCTTTCCGACCGGCATTTCCGGCATGGCGCTGATGGGCCGGGCATTCAGCCAGGCGCAGAAGTTCGGCGTCGAAATGGCGATCCCCGATGAAGCGGTGAAGCTCGAATGCGGATCCGACCCGTTCCGGCTGACGCTGGCCAACGGCGAACGGGTGCAGGCCCGCGCCGCGGTGATCGCCACAGGCGCCCGCTATCGCCGGCTCAATGTCGCCGGGCTCGACGCGTTTGAGGGCATTTCGGTGCATTATTGGGCGTCGCCTTTGGAGGCGAAGCTCTGCGCCGGTCAGGACGTCGCGCTTGTCGGTGGAGGAAATTCGGCGGGCCAGGCAATTGTGTTCCTGGCGTCTCAGGTGGCGAACGTTATCATGCTCGTGCGAAGGTCGCTTGAAGAAACCATGTCGCAATATCTGGTCGACCGGATCCAGGGTCTTCCCAACGTAAAGGTGATCACAGGCGTGGAGGTGTCCGCCCTGGAGGGCGATGATGGCCTTCTCAACGCGATCGGCTGGCGCGACCTCAAGTCCGGACTGGAGACGCGGCGGCCGATCCGCCAGCTCTTCTCGTTTGTCGGTGCCGAGCCCAACACCGATTGGCTGGGGCGATCGGGCTTGAAGCTCGATGCGCGGGGCTTTGTCTGCACGGGCCCGGATGCGGGCGACGGTCGCATCCCGCTTGAGACCAGCCGGCGCGGCGTCTTCGCGATCGGCGACGTTCGCGCGGGGTCGGTCAAGCGGGTCGCAGCAGCGGTCGGCGATGGCGCGCAGGTCGTCGCCGCGCTTCACGCCTGCTTCGCCGAAATGGACGGGCAGCTTCCCGAGACTCAACCAGAAAGTCTTGACCGGCCAGCCCTGACCACCAATTAACAGCGAGTCGCGGAAAAGGGTGATGATCGTCGCTATCGCGACGGCGCAGAGAGCTTGCCTCCATAGCGGCGCGTTTTCACACCATCGCTCAGCTTGGCCATGTTGGGCCTTATAGTATAAGCAGATTAAATGACTCGGTCGACGACTGTACGCACCGCGACAGTCCGGAAAGGAAGTTGGGTGACCCCAATCGCGTTTGGACGCGAAGATCGCGACGGTGTCGATCCATCGATCGCCGAGCGGGTTGCCAAATTGAGCAGCGGCCAACTCGCATGCCTGCAGCTGGTCGACCAGCATTTGTCATCCAAGGAAATCGCCCAGGAGCTCGGCATCTCCTCGCACACCGTAGACCAGCGCGTTCGCGGGGCGCTGCACACTCTTGGAGTTGAGCGCCGGTCGCAAGCTGCGCGCATGGTGGCCCACGCCGCCGGCCCCTATCAACGGTTGATACATCAATCGCCGCACATTGAGGATGGTGCCTCAAAAGACGAACGACGGGGGGCGGTCAGTTTTCAGATTCGGCACGCTGATCGTGCAGGGGGGACCGGACACCCCGGTTTCGATACCGAGCAGAGATCGGGGCAAATCTGGTCTTCCCTGCCATTGCCGTTCGCCACGAGGAGCAACCCCAGGAATGAGATGAGCGTCGGTCTCCGGCTGCTCTGGATTGTCCTGATCGCGATGGGGGCCACTTTTTCAGCGGGAATGTATCTCGCTGGGCTCGAAAGTCTCAGCAGGCTGCTCAGCAGCTAATCTCCGACGACCGCTTGTTTCGCTATTCGCCCGGCGCGCCCATGGCGCTTCCGGCAAGGAACAGTCATGCGCAAACAAATGATCGAGAATGCCGCTTTTGATGTCGCCACCCAAGTCCGTGCGGTCGAGGATTGCATTGAAACCGCACTCGCAGAAATCGCCGAGCTTCAAGGAAAAATGATCCGCGCCCGCGCCGTCACCGGCATTGGTATCGGCGTCGGCCATTCAGCGTTCGAGCAGCTGGTTGGCGCGACCCAGGGGCTGGTTTCGGCCCGCGGCGGAATGGCAAATTGCCACGCTGCTTTGGTCGAAGCGCGCGGCCATGTACCGGGCCTTCGCACCGTGGCCTTCGGCGACGGCGACGAATGCCCGCCGAGCAAAGCATCCGTCGACCTTCGCGTCGTCGCATAATCGAGTTGACCGGATCGCGGTTAAGCTGCGATCCGGTTGCCCGCCCATGCTTAACCCCATTGTCTATCACCTTATCCTCGCGTCGATTTGCGGCTACGCATTTTGGCGCGGGCGCTTCGATGAACGGTTCACCGCGGCCGTCTGCCTGGTGGCGACTATCGCCACACGCCTCGCACTGTCACCGACCGCTCAGCGCTATTCCTCGCTTGAGGTCGGTGTGTTGATCGTCGACGCGGTTACGTTCCTTGCATTCGCTTTTGTCGCGCTGCGGTCGGAGCGATTCTGGCCGCTGTGGGTCAGCGGACTGCAACTCACTACGACGATGGCCCATTTCATGAAGGCGATCGACGCCAATCTCTTCCCGCAGGCTTATGCTGCCGCAGGGCGTTTCTGGGGCTACCCGATCTTGTTGATCCTGGCGATCGGCGCCCACCGGACGAGCGTCCGGTCCAGACAGTCCTCCGCGATATCCACCTAAGCGCCCGCATTCCACCCGCGACATCGCTGGGCTAGAGCGCCCTCATATGGCGATCTTCAACCATCAAGTGCGGGCACTGTTGGATGCAATCGAGGAACCGGCGTTGCTGGTCACCGATCAACGCATCACCGCCGCCAACCAGTCGGCGCGCGATCTGCTTGGGGCACGCATCGAGGGCAGCGACGTCCGTCTGGCAATTCGCCATCCCGAAGCACTCGAACATATTCTGGCAGGCAAGCCGGGCAAGGTTGCGCTGGTTGGCCTGGGCGGCGCCGAACGGCCGTGGGAGTTGTCGATCTCTTCGCTCGCAAATGGCGTGCAGCTGGTTCGAATGACGGATCGTTCCGCCGCCCGCGCCGCCGAGCGGATGCGGGTCGACTTCGTCGCCAACGCCAGCCACGAACTCCGCACGCCGCTGGCGACAATCATCGGCTATGCGGAAACCCTCAGCGAAGCGGATCGGATCGATCCCGCCACGCGCACCCGTTTCGGTGAAACGATCCACGCAGAGGCGCGGCGGATGTTGCGGATCGTCGAGGATCTGATGAGCTTGTCGCGGATCGAGGCCGACCGTTTCGTCACGCCTCGGGACCATGTGTCGCTGGAAGAAATCGCGCGAATAGCCGCTGAAAATGGCCGCCCGTTGGCCGAAGCGCGCGGTTGCCGAATC
>DATHFE010000129.1:0-4430 GCA_035318245.1 Sphingomicrobium sp.
GCCGGTCAAGGTGACCCAAGCCAATGCGCCTGAGAAGATGATCTGCAAACGCGAACTAAGGCAGGGTACGCTGGTGGGCTATGAACGGACCTGCATGACCAAGCGCGATTGGCAGCGCCTTTCCGACCAGATGAAAGAGCCTTGGGAAGAGATCAAACGCAACGCATATACCCTCAACAATTGACGTCAATGCCGAAAATCGCCTTATTGTCATAAACTTATAGCGCGTAGCTGCCTGTGTGGGAGAGTCGTTATGAAGTGCGTAGGTATCCTGGGCCTGGCCTTGTTGGCGTCCGCTGCCGCTCAGGCTGAAACGCCCGCCGAAAAGGCCATTCGAGAGGCACAGAATTACGACACCCTCCTGCAATATTATCCCAAGCGGGCGCTTGAGGCAGGCGAACAGGGCCTGGTCGCGTTCAAGGTCCGGCTCGACAAGGCCGGACAGCCGACCAATTGCGAAGTCACGCACAGCAGCGGCTATCGGCAGCTCGATGACGAGACCTGTCAGCTGATCCTGATCCACGCTGTGTTCCAGCCGGTTAAAAACAGCGACGGGGAAAAGACCAATTTCATCGCCGAAGGCGTGGTCAACTGGAAAATTCCGAGTTCCACCTCGAGAGCAATAGCGCCGATCGCGGTGACCGCCGCCAACGCGCCCGAGAAAATGATCTGCAAGCGAACTCTCAAGATGGGTACGCTTTCGGGCTACGAGCGGACCTGCATGACCAAGACCGAATGGTCGCGGCTGACCGACGAGATGAAGCAGCCCTATGACGACATCCAGGGCAAGAAGGGTATGACGACCGGAGACTAGGGATGCGTCGATGAAGAGTCATTGGATCCTTGGGCTTGCGCTTCTAGCGTCGGTTTCGGCTCAAGCGGAAACGCCGGCCGAGCAGGCAGTGCGCGAAGAGAAGAATCGCGAATTCATTCTCAAACATTATCCGCCGAGAGCGCTTGCCGCCGGTGAGCATGGAATTGTCTTCTTCCAGATCAATCTCGATCGCGATGGGCGCTTGATCGGGTGCGAAGTAACCAAAAGCAGCGGCTTCCCGCGCCTTGATGCGGAAACCTGTGAATTGATGTCGGCCCATGGCGTGTTCAAGCCGGTCCGAGACGAGGCGGGCCGTCTTATCAGCCCGACCCACGATGGCGCCATAAAATGGGTTTTGCCGCAGGGGATAAAGCCCGCGGAACGGCCCAAGACGCTCGCCGGCATCGACCTTCCTGAAAAGCTGCTTTGCCGGCGCGTTGCTGTGACTGGCTCGGTCATCAGAACGGAGCGCCGTTGCCTTACTTCTCCGGAATGGGCGCTGAAGGACGATTATTCTCGGCAGGAGGTCCAGCGCCTTCAGGCCTCCGGCGCGAGCTTTTCGAACTGATCGGCACATAATACGGCATTTCGTGCGAACGGGGCGCTAACGCTTCCGCGCTAGCTCTCGGGTGGCCTCATCCAATCCATCGAGTGTCAACGGATACATCCGCCCGCCCATCAGCGCTTTGAGCACCATAGTCGAATGCGACTGGCCCCAATAGGCTTCAGGCGTCGGGTTGATCCACGCCGCCGAATGGTACGTGTCTGTCAGCCGCTTGAGCCACACCGCGCCGGCTTCCTCGTTCATATGTTCGATCGAGCCGCCGGGATGGCTCACTTCGTAAGGCGACATCGCCCCATCGCCGACGATCACCAATTTATGGTCGTGCCCGAACTTGTGCATCACGTCCCAGGTTGGCGTGCGCTCGACGAAGCGGCGGCGACTGTCCTTCCAGACGCCTTCATAGATGCAGTTGTGGAAGTAGAAATGCTCAAGATGCTTGAATTCCGAGCGAGCCGCCGAGAATAATTCCTCGCACAGCCGGACATGGCCATCCATCGATCCGCCGATGTCGAGGAACAGTAGCAATTTGACCGCATTGTGCCGCTCGGGGCGCATGTGGACGTCGAGCCAGCCCTGGCGCGCAGTGCCGTCGATCGTCGCGTCGAGGTCCAGCTCATCGGCCGCGCCTTCGCGCGCAAACCGCCTCAAGCGCCGAAGGGCGACCTTGATGTTGCGTGTGCCCAATTCGCGCGAACCATCGAGGTCGCGAAACTCGCGCCGGTCCCATACCTTGATCGCCCGGCCCTGGCGGCCGGTTTGCTGGCCGATGCGCACGCCTTCTGGGTTGAACCCATAGGCCCCGAACGGCGAGGTGCCGCCGGTGCCGATCCATTTCGATCCTCCCTGATGCCGGCCTTCCTGTTCGGCGAGCCGTTGCTTTAGCGTCTTCATGATCTCGTCCCACGAGCCGAGCGCTTCGATTTCGGCCATTTGCTCGGGGGTCAGATAAAGCTCGGCGACCCGTCGCAGCCATTCCGCCGGTATTTGTTCGATCGGTTCGTCCACCGCCAACGCCCCGCGAAACACTTCGCCGAACACGCGGTCGAAGCGGTCGATCTGGCCCTCGTCATGGACGAAGGTGGCCCGGGCCAGATAGTAAAATTGCTCCGGTTCGGCGGCGATGACTTCGGCGTCCAGAGCTTCCAGCAGAAGCAGATGCTCCTTCAGCGAAGCCGGGATTCCCGCCTGCCGCAGCGCTTCGATGAACCCGATGAACATGAGAGCGCACTAACTCAAATTTCCGCTCCGGACCAACCCGCTCTCCGTGGTTAACGAAGAAGTAGGAGATTGACGGCTAAATCCTCCACAACGGTTCGAGGGATGAGGACGACATGGCCACGCTGGGCATCGAGGAAATTACCGAAAACGCCATTCGGGCAGTGGCACGTGATTGCGGCTCGCTGTCGATCGAATGCAGCGACGTCGCCGGCTATGTCGAGAAGGTCTCCGATCGGATCACCGAGCATTTGAAAATGCTCGACGGGCTCGAGGAAGTCACTACCCGGCTGCTCGCCGACCAGGCGCGGGTCAGCGATTCGACCGACGAAGCGCGGTTGCTAAGCGAGCAGGCCAAGGCCAAGCTCGACGCCGGCCGCGGCGCGATCGAAGGGACCATCGCCGGGTTCAAGGGACTGACCGAGCTGATCGTCCAGCTGGGCGAGCGCATGGCCGGTTTCGCCTCGGCGATGAACCAGGTCCAGACCGTGTCCTCGACCATCGAAACGATTGCTCGCAAAACCAACATGCTGGCCCTCAATGCGACCATCGAAGCGGCGCGGGCCGGGGATGCCGGGCGCAGCTTCGCGGTCGTTGCCGCCGAGGTGAAGAAACTCGCTCACGACACACGCTCGGCGACCAGCCAGATCGCGCTTACGATCGGCGAGCTGACCCGGGAAGCCGGTGCGGTCACCGCCGAAATCAAGACCGGCGTCGAGCGCAGCCGCGCCGCCCAGGCCGGCTTCGGCCAGATCAGCGACACGGTCCGCGAAGTCAGCGAGATCGTCGGCATGGTCGACCGCCAGACCGAAGGCATCGCCCATTCGACCAGCCTCATCCAGACCAGCGTCGACCGGGTCAAAGCCGGACTGACCAGCTTCGCCGGGGATGCCCGCGACAATGGCGGCAAGCTGGTCACCGCGCACAAGCGCCTGGCCCACCTCGAACTCCTGTCGAACACCATGCTCGACACGCTCGCCAATTCGGGCGCCGAGATCGACGACACGCCATTCATCCTGCTCGCCCAGGAAGCGATGCGGGCGATCGCCGAAGCGTCCGACCGCGGTGTCGCCAGCGGCGAGATCAACGAAGACGCGGTGTTCGACCGCAACTACGTTCCCATCCCCGGATCCAACCCGGTCCAGTACAACAACGGCTTCGCCGACTTCGCCGACAAGCACATCCGGCCCTTGCTCGACCGCTTCAAAGCCCGCGACAACCGCATCATCGGTTCGGCGATCACCGACATCAACGGCTACCTTCCGACCCACCTCAGCGAGCGCTGCAAGACCCCGAGCGACGATCCGGTGTGGAACGACGAGCATTGCCGCAACCGCCGCATCTTCATGGACGACACGACCCGCAACGCGATCAACAGTGACAAACCGGCGATGCTGGCGACCTACCGCATGGAGCTCGGCGAGCGCTACATCCCGGTCAAGAACGTGTTCGTGCCCCTGTGGATCAACGGCAAGCGCTGGGGCAATTTCGAGCTCGCCTACAGGGACGAATGACCGCCGAAGCCGGTCATCAGACTTTCCGCCGCGACAAGAACGCCAACCGTTCGAACAGCATCACATCCTGCTCATTCTTGAGCAATGCGCCGTGGAGCGGCGGGATGGCTTTGGTCGGATCGCGGTTCTGGAGGACTTCGAGCGGCATGTCCTCGTGCAGCAGCAGCTTCAGCCAATCGAGCAATTCGCTGGTCGAGGGCTTCTTCTTGAGGCCGGGGACTTCGCGCACTTCGTAAAACAGGTCCAAAGCGCGGCTGACCAGCAGTTTCTGGATCTTGGGGAAGTGAACGTCGATGATCCGGGTCATCGTGTCGCGCTCGGG
>DATHFE010000130.1:0-2092 GCA_035318245.1 Sphingomicrobium sp.
CGGTCCAGATTTCATGGCCGTCTTCAGTCGAGGTGACGTCCGCGGCGCCGGCGTCCAATGCGGCCTCGAACACCTTGTCCGGGTCGCCCGCCTTGGCCGGATATTCGATCAGGCCCATGCGGTCGAAGGCGTGGCTGACGCTGCCTGACGCACCAAGATTGCCGCCGTTCTTGGTCACCGCGGTGCGGACGTTGGTGGCGGTGCGGTTGCGGTTGTCGGTCAGCGCTTCGATGATCAGCGAAACCCCGCCGGGGCCGAAGCCCTCGTAGCGGATTTCCTCGTAATTTTCGGCGTCGGACGCGCTCGCCTTGTCGATCGAGCGTTGGATATTATCCTTGGGCATCGACTGCGCCTTGGCCGCGAGGACGGCGGCGCGCAGCCGCGCGTTCATCTCCGGATCGGGTAGCCCCATCTTGGCCGCGACGGTGATTTCGCGGCTGAGCTTCGAGAACATCGTCGAGCGCTTTTTGTCTTGCGCGCCCTTGCGGTGCATGATGTTCTTATATTTGGAATGACCAGCCATTGGAACTCGCGCTTGGGAATGAACTTGAATGGCGCTCTAGCCAGCTTGGGCGTCCGGCTCAATCAGCAGTGATTGCCACGATCACATCGAGGCTGACCGGACGGCGACTTCCACCACCGGCCGGTCGCCCAGGTGCCAGGCTTCCTGTTTGATCAGCTCGTCAAGCTGCTCGACGGGAGCGAAGACGCGAATGAGTGTTCCAGTCGACAGCTGCCGCCAGCCCGGGAGCCGCTTCAGGGCGCCCAGTACCGAAGCGAATAGCGCCTGCCGGCCAAACCCCTTGTAGGTTCCGCCCATCGACCATCGCCCACCTTGCACCACGATATGCAGCCCGTCCTCTTGGTTTTGCACATCCAAGCTAAGGTTGAGCAGCTCTTCCAGATCGCCGGGCAAAGACCTGAACGAGTAGAGGACGGCGCTGAAACGCCAATCTGGCCCTCCCTCTTCCCGCAGCATCAGGCGGTTGATCCAGTCCACCAGGTAATTTGGAGTGGTCCAGTGGAGGCCATGCTCGTCAGGGATCGCGAGATCAGGATGGTAGGGAATAGTGGTTCCGGTCACGTCGTGCCGCTCGGAAAGCTATTGCAGGCCGAGCGCGGTGCGGTAGGTTTCCAGGAGCGCGTCGGCTTCCTGGCGAACGTGGGTTTCCAGTCGCCGCAGCGAGACGACCTTGCGCATCGTCTTGGCGTCGTAGCCGCTGGACTTGGCTTCGGCATAGACGTCGCGAATATCGTCGGCCATGCCCTTCTTTTCTTCCTCGAGACGTTCGATCCGCTCAATAAACAGTCGCAGCTGATCCGCCGCGACATTGCCTTCCGACATGCTGTGCTCCGATTCTTAGGGTGTCGCGCGGCTCTAGGCGAGGCAGCGCGGCGGCTCAAGCCGGTTGAACCGTAATATGATGCCGCTATGGCGGCGCCGAGCGAACTGCCAAGCGGGAGAGACGAAGCGTGACCGATTTACTGAGTCCGCGCGGGCGTAAGGTCCGAATCCTCGCTACGCTGGGGCCGGCGAGCGACACCCCCGAGATGATCGCCAGGCTGATGTTGGCCGGCGCCGACGCGTTCCGCATCAACATGTCCCACGGCAGCCAGGCCGACAAAGCCGCCTTGGTCGATGCGATTCGCGCGCTCGAGAAGGAATATGGCCGGCCGACAACGATCCTGTTCGACCTGCAGGGCCCCAAATTGCGTGTCGGCAACTTCGAGGGCGGCTCGGTAATGATCGAAAACGGTGCGGATTTCGTGCTGGACAGTGACGAAGCGCCGGGTAACGCCAGCCGGGTTGAGTTGCCGCACCCCGAACTGTTCGTCGCGGTCGGGATCGGCGACCATTTGCTGATCGACGACGGCAAAATCCGGCTGGTCGTCACGAGCGTCGAGCCGGGGCGGATCGTCACCCGGGTCGAGGTCGGCGGCAAGGTCAGCGACCATAAGGGCGTCAACGTTCCCGGCGTGCTGGTGCCGATCCCGGCCCTGACCGACAAGGATCGCTCGGACCTCAAGTTCGCGCTCGAGCAGGGGGCAGACTGGATCGCATTGTCGTTCGTCCAGCGGCCCGAGGACGTGG
>DATHFE010000131.1:0-13872 GCA_035318245.1 Sphingomicrobium sp.
CCGCAGGCTCTGCAAATGCTCGATCGGCTGGTGGGTAGGCCCGTCCTCGCCGAGCCCGATCGAATCATGGGTCATGACGTAGATGACCCTGGCCTGTTGGATCGCCGACAGGCGGATCGCGGGACGCGCATAATCGGTGAAAACAAGGAAGGTGCCCCCATACGGCACGACCCCGCCGTGCAGCGCCATGCCGTTCATCGCCGCCGCCATGCCGAATTCGCGGATTCCGTAGTAAATATAGCGGCCGCCGTAATTGCCGGCGTCGAGAGTCTTTTGACCCTTAGTCTTGGTGTTGTTCGATCCAGTCAGGTCGGCCGAACCGCCGATGGTCGCCGGGATCGCTGCATTGATCGCTTCCAGCGCCATTTCCGAAGACTTGCGCGTCGCCATCTTGGGTGGATCGGCGATCAGCTTGGCGAGATAGGGCTTCAGCCAGTCGTCGCTGATCTCGCCCTTGATTCGCGCTTCGAACTCGGCGCGCTGCTTGCTTGCCGCCAGCCGCCGATGCCACTCGGCACGCTCGACCGAGCTGCGCTCTCCGGCTTTTCGCCACGCAGACAAAATATCGGCGGGGATTTCGAACGGCGGTGAGGTCCAGCCGAGCTCCTTGCGCGCCGCGGCGACTTCCTCGGGCCCGAGCGCCGCGCCATGGGTCGCGGCAGTGCCCTGCTTGTTGGGCGCGCCATAGCCGATGATTGTCCGGCAGCGGATCAGCGACGGGCGCTCATCGGCGATCGCGGCATCGAGCGCGCGGGCCACGGCATTGCCGTCCAGTCCGTCGCATTCGATCGTGTGCCAGCCCATCGCAATATAGCGCGCGATGACATCCTCGTTGCGCGACAGCTCGGTCGATCCGTCGATGGTGATGCGATTATCGTCCCACAGGGTGATCAGCCGGCCGAGCTTCAAATGGCCGGCCAGCCCCGCTGCCTCGTGGTTGACGCCTTCCATCAGGCAGCCGTCGCCGGCGATGACGAAAGTGCGGTGGTCGACCAGGGCGTCGCCGTAGGTCGCGTTCAAATGCCGCTCGGCGATGGCCATGCCGACCGCCATCGCCAACCCTTGGCCGAGCGGCCCGGTGGTGCATTCGATGCCCGGAATCTCGAAATTCTCGGGATGGCCGGCGCATGGGCTGCCGAGCTGGCGGAATGTCTCGATGTCCTCGATCGTCGGGCTCGCATAGCCGGTGAGGTAAAGCAGCGCATAGATCAGCATCGATCCGTGCCCCGCCGACAGAACGAAGCGGTCGCGGTCGGGCCATTTGGGGTCCGCCGGGTCGTATTTCAGGTACCGCGTGAATAGAGTCGTGGCGGCGTCGGCCATGCCCATCGGCATGCCCGGATGGCCGCTGTTGGCGGCTTCGACGGCATCCATCGCAAGCGCGCGAATGGCATTGGCGAGACGGCGTTGAGTCGGCTGCATGCGCACTCCAGGGTCGGGTTCGGCCACGCGGAGGGACTCGGCTGGCCGATGGATTGGGGTCTTTGGTGGGTAGGCGGTTCAGCGTCAACTCTTGGCGGCTTGCCCCATGCCTTCATCATGCTATGCGCTTGATTTATGGATGATGGCGGTCTCTCCGAAGCTTTGTCGCGCGCCGAGCAGGCGATTGCGCGAATCGAGGCAGCCCTGGCTGGCGTCGACGAAACCCGCGGCAAGGACGAGCAGCTGCGCACCAAGGTACGCGACGCGATCGCCGAACTTGATCAGCTCATCCAGATGGCGGAGGCCTAGAGCTATGGCGGAAGTCGACCTGACCATCGCCGGCCGCAGCTACCGCGTCGCCTGCCGCGCCGGCGAGGAAGACAGCTTGCGCAATGCCGCGACTCTCGTCGACGGCAAGAGCCGCGAGGCGCTCGCCGGCCTTGGCACCCTGTCCGAAGCGCGCCAATTATTGTTCGCTTCGCTGTTGCTCGCCGATCAATTGCTCGAAAAGCGCACCGCCGACGGCCCCTTCCCGCCCGATCCGGCGGTGGTCCAGCGAGTCATCAAGCTGGCGGAACGGCTCGAATCGCTGGCCGGTGCCCTTGAGCCGGCGGCCAAGCGCGCCTAAGTAGGCAACTGACGGGTCTGCTCGGCACGAGCTACGAACATCCCTGAGGCGATTAAATATCCTAGGGAGCTGTCCCTGCCCGGATCTTGGTCCGGATCACACGGTGCCCACCTGACGTTTGTGGCGTCAGAGGATTTCCTGCAAACGACCATTGTGGTCCCGTCACCCTCCCCCCACGCCGAGTCGAAGGCCGTGCTTCGCTACGAAGCGCGCAAACGGCGCGCTGCGTTCGTCGCTGGGCTGGCGGTGGCGGAGCGCGAGGGCCTGGAAGACAGGCTGGCCGAAGTGCTCGCGCCATTGGTCGATGCCGCCAGTGTCGTCGCGGCCTATCATCCGGTCGGGAGCGAAATCGATCCGCGCGCCGTGCTGGCCCGGGCGGGAAACCAGGCGACCACAACGGCGCTCCCGGCATTTGCCGACGCCGACGCACTCATGCACTTCCGCTCGGGAGTGAGCGCCGAAGACGGCCCGCACGGAATCCCCCAACCCCCTGGTCAGGCGAGGATCGTCTATCCTGACCTAGTGCTGGTCCCCTTGGTCGCGGTCGACGCCGCTGGGACGCGCCTCGGCCAGGGCGGCGGCCATTACGATCGAGTGCTCGGGGAGCTGCGTTCGGCCGGCGCAAAAATCATCGGCCTCGGTTGGCCGATGCAGCGAGTCGATTTCCTGATCCCGGTGGACGAATGGGACATCCCGCTCGATGGCTTCGCCTCGCCCGACGGTTTGGAAGCGTTCCTGCCATGAAACCGTCCTGGCGCAAGCCCGCCGGCATCTTCGTCATTCTTCTGCTCATCTTGTTCTGGGCAGCACTCGTCGCGACCTTCGCTGAGACGATCGGCGACTGGCCTGTCCTCGTTCAGGCGCTGTTCTATCTTGTTACCGGATTAGTGTGGATCGCGCCTTTAAAGCCGCTCCTGCGTTGGTCGGAAACTGGCCAATGGCGGGACACTCCCGCCCCCAAGGATTGAAACAGGCGTCTTATAGGACTATGTCACCCACCATCCCATGACGAGCATTGCACTCCCTTTTTCACCCGCGGAGCTGTTCCGTAACTTGCCCCGCGAGGCGCTATTCGGCGGGTTGGTGGCGCTCGCCAGCGCGGCCGCGCTGGCCGGCGTGAGCTATTCGCCTGGCGGGATAGGAAATTCAACGAAGCTCGATGCGCTCGTTCAGCCGGCGGATCGGCCGCCTGCGCCGGTGCCTCTCCTGATCCGCAACCTTGCTCCTGAAACCGCGCTCAAGGTCAATGCCGGGATTCCGCTGGCCGGCGGCCCCAATCCAGCGGCCCAGCCGTTTGTTACGGGCAAGGTCGGCAACGACACACGTGCCCGCGCGCTGGAGTGCCTGACCAGCGCCATTTATTATGAGGCGGCGCAGGAAAGCACCGAGGGTCAGCGCGGCGTGGCGCAGGTCGTTCTGAATCGAGTCCGCCATCCCGCATTCCCCAACAGCGTCTGTGGCGTGGTCTACGAAGGCTCGACGCGGGCTACGGGCTGCCAGTTCACCTTCACCTGCGACGGTTCAATGAGCCGGGCGCCGATCCCATCCCTGTGGAACCGCGCGCGCAAGGTCGCCGAGGCGGCGCTCAACGGAAGCGTCTACGCTCCGGTTGGCTATGCAACGCATTACCACGCCAATTATGTCGTGCCTTACTGGGCCTCTGGCCTGGTCAAGACCACCGTCGAGGGTGCTCACATCTTTTATCGCTGGTCGGGCGGCTGGGGCCAACCGGTGGCCTTCAGCGACCGCTGGTCGGCGCGTGAGGGCAATCCGGCCGCGCTTCGCCTTGCCGCTCTGACCGCGCCAAGGCCAGTCGCGCAGGTCCAGACCGCCAAGGCGACGGTCGAGAAACTGGAGGCAGCGGGCGCCAAGGTCATCGAGGGCAAGGATGGTCGCGTCCGCCTGCTGTTCACGCCGCAAGCGCGCGAGGCGGTGGAGAAGATGAAGGTCACGCCTTATGTGGAGCGCGTTACCGCGTCCAACAATCTGCGCTTCGCGCTGCAAGGGGGCACCTCCGGAGAGCCCGAACGCCCTTTTGGTCGCAGTCCCGAGGCGACGACCCAGCCAACGCAGTAGGCGCGTCAGCTCTCGGTGGGATTGGACGTTTCACCAATCGCAGGAATGGCGCGAGTGACGGGGCTCGAACCCGCGACCTCCGGCGTGACAGGCCGGCGCTCTAACCAACTGAGCTACACCCGCGCGGTTTGCGTCGCGGGCAACTAGGTCACGCCTCCCTGGGTGTCAACAAGCTCGGCGCGGTAATTTAGTCGTCCTCGTCATCATCCTCGCCGACATGGGTCAACGTGCCGTCCTCGAACAGGAATCCGGCGATGTCGGGCGTACCCGCGGCGGAAAATACCGTCTTGATGATGATCAAAAGCGGGATCGCCAGTAGCGCGCCCACCGTCCCCCAGACCCACGCCCAGAAGCTCAGCGAAACCAAAATCAGCAGCGGGTTGATCGTCAGCCTCTTGCCTACGATCATTGGCGTGATCGCATTGGCTTCGACCAGATGCAGTCCGATGAAGATCGCCGGCGGCAGCAGGGCCGACCACGGATCGCCGAAGGTCATCAACCCGCCGAATGCGAGCAACAGCGCGGAGGCGATCGGGCCGAGGTAGGGAATATAATTCAGCACCGCGACGATGCCGCCCCACATCAATGGCGAATCCATCCCCAGCCCCCACAGGATCGCGGCGGTTATCGCACCCAGGGCGACGTTGATGACGGTGATCGTGCCGATGTAGGTCGAGGTCGCGTCGACCACCTGCTGGATGACCCGCGCGGTGGTCAATGCCCCCTCGAAGCTGCCGCGGCTGACGATCGTCGACTTACGCATCGCGGTCCACCCGGCGAGGAAGAAGAAGATCACCAGCAGCGCGAAGAAAAGCTGGATCGCGGCATGCGGCGCCGAGGCGGCGATCAGCCCGAGCATCGAATTGGGCGTTTCGAGCCGCACCGTCCGCCCGACCGACGGCGCCGTGGCCATTTGCGATACGATCTTGTCGATGAACTTTTCGAGGCTCTGGTAGAGGCTGAGCACCGGTTCCAGCGCGTCACGCACGCGATCGATGCGCTTCGGGATCAACGCCACCCAGTCGATCGCCGGAAGCACGATCGACGCGACGGCAAACACCGCAACAAGCAGAAAAATCACGACGCACAAAGCTGCCGCCAGTTTCGACGGCACCCCGCGCCGCTCGAACCATTCGAGCAACGGCACCAGCGCGATCGCGACGACCAGCGCGGCCGTCACCGGCAGGAAGAATTCGGCACCGGAGCGAAGTGCGAACGGCAATGCCAGAATCAGGCCGATACTCCCGACAAGGGTCAACGACGCAAGAAGGCGATCGCGCTTCATCGCCATCGCTTCGGCCATGGCATGCGGATCGCCGGGCGAATCGTCTATCGGAGCGGGCGTTCGTGCGTCCATGACGTCAGCATATCCGCGCCTTTGCGCCGCCGCCAGTCAGTTGCGAAGCTGCAACGGCCTTCCTACCTCGGTTGCGAACAAAAACTGGCCGGACGGAGACTTTAGGATGCGCACGCTTGACGACTTTCCCATCGCCCACCGCTGGCCCGCGGCGCATCCCGACCGGCTCCAGCTTTACTCCGTGCCGACCCCCAACGGCGTCAAAGTCTCGATCATGCTGGAGGAAACCGGCCTGCCCTATGAGCCGCACCGGATCGCGTTCGGCGACGACGGCACCTCCAGCCCCGACTACCGTTCGTTGAACCCGAACGGCAAGATCCCCGCGATCATCGACCCCAACGGCCCCGGTGGGGCGCCGTTGGCGCTGTGGGAATCCGGCGCGATCCTGCTTTATCTCGCGGACAAGACCGGCCAGCTGATCGATTCTGACCCGGCCCGGCGTCTCGAGACGATCCAGTGGCTGTTCTGGCAAATGTCGGCGGTGGGGCCGATGTTCGGCCAGGTCGGCTACTTCCACCGCTTCGCCGGCCGCGAGTATGAGGACAAGCGCCCGCTCGGCCGCTACGTCGGCGAAGCCAAACGCCTGCTAGGCGTGCTCGATGACCGCCTCGACGGCCGCGACTGGATCATGGACGATTATTCGATCGCCGACATCGCCACGATCGGCTGGGTCCGCAATTTGATCACCTTCTACGAGGCGCGCGATCTCGTCGACTTCGACAGCTACATCAATGTCGTCGCATGGTTGGAACGCGGCCTGGCGCGTCCCGCCGTCCAGCGAGGCCTGGAGATTCCCGCCTAAGCCAAAAGAAAAGGGTCAGTCCCCCGGACTAACCCTTTTCTTTTGGTGCCCCCGGTCCGACTCGAACGGACACTCCTTGCAGAACTCGATTTTGAGTCGAGCGCGTCTACCATTCCGCCACGGGGGCAATCACCAGGCAAGCCGATCGCTGGGGGCGATCGGAACCTGTTGATCCGCCTGCTAGCCGAGGCGGCGCGGCGGAGCAATTCCCCGCCGCGCCTAGCCTCAATTTTGGCCGGCGTAAGGATCGGGCCCGTAGCCATTGTCACCGGCCGTTCCGGGCAGGACATAGAAGATGAGCAGGAGCAGCGCGCAACCCGCGCCGATCAGCAAGAAGATGCTTGCCACCCCTAGACCCGTCATGCCGCCACCATTCATCATCGCCGCACCGCCGAGAACGAAGGCGAGACAGTAAGGGACGACCGGCAACAATATCCACCAGCCGCTGCGGTTCGTATCGTGAAGCCTGCGAACAGCTACCGCGATCGATGGCACGAGCGTGCCGAGCATCAGCGCAACCGCAATCGGACCATAAACGCCGGCCACCATGCGATTAATGCCAAGGATGCTCTCGACGATGGTGACGACCACATAAGCGACCACAACGGCCAGGATGAACCACCAATATTCGGCGCGTGGCGCCCTTCCCGAAAAATCGGCATATTTCTGAATCGGCCGCTTGGCCCAATCGATCGGTGTCACAATAGTCTCCCCCTTTGTCAGGAAAGACGATGCTAGCCGCTTCACGATGCAAGGCAACCGGCTAGTTGCGCGGCGGCTGCCTTCGATAGCTGAGCGCTTCGGCGATGTGGATGCGTCCCACCCCCTCACTTCCCGCGAGATCGGCGATGGTCCGTGCCACCCGCATGACGCGGTGGAAGCCTCGCGCTGACAGGCGCATCGCCAGCGCGGCGTCGGCGAGGAGCTTCTTGCCGGGTTCGTCGGGCGTAGCGATGCGGTCGAGCAATTCGCCGTCGGCTTCGGCGTTGGTGCGGACGCCGTGGCCATTGAAGCGCGCTGATTGGACATCTCGTGCGGCAGCAACACGTTGGGCGACGTCAATGCTGGCTTCGGTCGGCGGCGGCAGGCTCAAATCGGCGGCCGACACGCTCTGGACGTCGACATGGAGATCGATCCGGTCGAGCAATGGCCCCGACACCTTGGCCTGGTAATCGGCGGCGCAGCGCGGCGCCCGGCTGCAGGCCAGCGCCGGATCGCCGAGGTGGCCGCAGCGGCACGGGTTCATCGCCGCGATGAGCTGGACCCGCGCCGGGAAGGTCACATGGCTGTTGGCACGGGCGACGCTGACCACGCCGGTTTCGAGCGGCTGGCGAAGTGAATCGAGCACGGCTCGCTGGAATTCGGGAAGCTCGTCGAGAAACAACACACCGAGATGCGCCAGGCTGATCTCCCCCGGCCGCACCCGCAATCCGCCACCGACCAAAGCCGGCATCGACGCGCTATGATGAGGCGATCGAAACGGCCGCCGCCGAGACATCCGCCCGCCGGTCAACTCTCCCGCGACCGAGGCGACCATCGACACTTCGAGCGCCTCACTTGGTTCGAGCGGCGGCAATATCCCGGGCAGACAGGCCGCGAGCAGCGACTTGCCGGCGCCCGGAGGTCCGCTCATCAAAAGATTATGCCCACCTGCCGCCGCGATTTCGAGCGCGCGCTTGGCGGTTTCCTGTCCCTTGACCTGGGCAAGATCCGGCCCCCCAACCAAGGCTTCGGCCTCGCCCGGCACCGGCGCAGGAAGCAACGCCGTCCCCTTCAGGTGCGCCAGTAACGCCAGCAAATCTGGCGCTGCGACCACTTCGACATCGCCCGCCCACGCCGCCTCCGGCCCCTGGCTAACCGGGCAGATCAGCCCGCGGTCGCTGGCCGACGCGTGCAGCGCCGCGAGCAACACGCCGGGCGACGGCGCGATCCGCCCGTCGAGGCCGAGCTCGCCGACCACGACATAATGCGACAGGCTTTCCTTGTCGGTCGCGCCAATCGCCGCCAGCAGCCCCAGCGCGATCGGCAAATCGAAATGCGACCCTTCCTTGGGCAGGTCGGCCGGCGACAGATTGACCGTGATCCGCTTGGGCGGCAGCGCCAGCCCGATCGCGGCCAGCGCCGCGCGGACCCGCTCTCGGCTCTCGGCGACGGCTTTGTCGGGCAGCCCGACGATGATGAAATTGGGCACCCCGGCGGCGAGCTGGACCTGCACCTCGACCCCGCGTGCTTCGAGCCCGAGGTAAGCGACGGTGGCGACGATCGCGACCATCAGGCCCAAGGCCCGGTGGCGGCGCGCTGATGTTTCGGCAAGGTCCCCCCTGGCTCGGCGTCCCGGTGCTAGCGCGCCTATGCCGCGCTAGGCAAGCGCACTTGCCGATTCGTCACTTCCCGCCCACATGACCGGCGGGATGAGCAAGCGCGCACAATGGGACAAATTCATCGATCACCCGGTGGTCGAATGGTCGATCTTCTTTGTCGGCGTGATCCTCATGCTGCTATCGCCGGTGGCTGGAGTGGTCCCCGGCCCGGGCGGAATTTTCGTCTTTGCGCTCGGCCTCGCAATGGTCCTGAAAACCAGCATGTGGGCCAAACGCCACTATGTCCGCTTCAAGAATTGGCAGCCAAAGGCCGGCCGCTGGGTCGATTGGGGCCTGCGCCGCCGCAGCGCCCTGCGGCGCGATGCAATACGCAAGCACCGCGAGGCAATCCTCAAGGAACGCGAGGCGCTCAGTCGCCCGCCGGCCGATGCCGGCGACGATGGAATTGAGAGTCGCCCGAATTGACTTTGCGGCGTTCCTTGCCTATCGGCGCGCTCGAACGCGGCTGCCTCGACGGCGGCCCTTTTTCATTTTTGATTTGAGGCATGAGCGATGAAGCGCACTTTTCAGCCGAGCAACCTGGTCCGCGCGCGGCGTCACGGCTTCCGCCACCGGTCTGCGACGGTCGGCGGCCGCAAGGTCCTGGCGGCGCGCCGCGCCCGCGGCCGCAAGAAGCTCAGCGCCTAGTCACGATCTCCAAACGCGCCGACTTCCTCGCCGCGAACGCCGGACGGCGCGCGGCGATGCCCGGTTTCGTCCTGTTGATGCACCCGCGCGATGACGGCGATCCCGCCATCCGAGTCGGCTATACCGTCACCAAGAAAATCGGCGGGGCGGTCGTCCGCAACCGCATGAAGCGCCGCTTCCGCGCCCTCGCCCGCGCGATTCTCCCAGAACAAGGCATGCCCGGTGCCGATCACATCATCATCGGCCGTTCCGGCGGGATCGAGCGTGACTATACGGCGCTCGCTGACGAGCTTCGGCGCGCATTGGCCAAGGTCAGCAAATGATCGCCCGCGGCCTCATCTTTCTCGCCCGCGGCTGGCAATTGGGCCCTTCGCGCATCCTTCCGCCCAGCTGCCGCTTCCAACCGTCATGCTCGGCCTATGCGATTACCGCGTGGACGCGCTATGGGGCGCTTCACGGAAGCTGGCTTGCCTTGAAACGCATCTTCCGTTGCCATCCATGGGGAGGCCAGGGCTTTGATCCTGTCCCCGACAAGAGGATCACGAAGTAGTGAACGACAATCGCAACATGATCCTCGCGATCGTGCTGAGCGCTTTGGTGCTGATCGGCTGGAGCCTGTTCTCCGACCGGCTGCTGCCGACCGCCGGCCCGCAGACTGTCAAGGTCGAGAATGGCAAAGCCAAGCCTCTTCCCCAGCCGACCGCCAGCCCGGCGGAGAATACGCCGCAGGCCAATCGCGCCCGCGCCGTCGTTCTGCGTGAAACGCCGCGGCTCAAGGTCGAAACCCCGAGTCTCGTGGGCTCGATCAATTTGAAGGGTGCCCGGTTCGACGATCTGGACCTGGTTCGCCAACGCCAAACCATCGACAAGAATTCGCCGCCGGTACGGCTGCTGTCGCCGGCCGGTGCCCCGGGCGCTTATTTCGCGGGCTTCGGCTGGACCGGAGAAGGCGTCGCGACCCCCGACGCGAACACCATCTGGACCGCAAGCGCGGCGATCCTCACTCCCGGCAAGCCGGTCACATTGTCCTGGTCCAATGCCACTGGCCAAACGTTCGAGCTGATCGTCTCGGTCGACGACGGCTATCTGTTCACTGTCCAACAGCGTGTGTCTAATGCCGGCAACGGCGCGGTTGCGTTGCGCTCCTATGGCCTGGTCAGCCGCGCCACCAAGTCGCCCGACCCCAGCGGCTGGACCAACCACGTCGGACCTATCGGCTTCCTCGACAACAAGGCCAACTACCAGATCAACTGGAAGACCCTCGACGAAGCCGGTCCGAACGGCGTGCAGTTGGACAGCCGCGGCGGATGGCTCGGCTTCACCGACAAATATTGGCTGGCCGCACTTGCGCCGGCTGGCGACATATCGCTGACCGCGAGCTTCCGCCGCGCTCCGGGTGGAGCCTACCAGGCCGATTATGCGACCCAGCCGGCAATCGTCGCCCCGGGCAAGTCGGTCACCTCCGAAACGCGCCTGTTCGCCGGCGCGAAGGAGAAAAAGTGGCTCGACACCTATGAAGATGCCGGGATCACCAAGCTGTCCAAGTCGATCGACT
This sequence comes from Sphingomicrobium sp., assembly GCA_035318245.1. Taxonomy (GTDB): domain Bacteria; phylum Pseudomonadota; class Alphaproteobacteria; order Sphingomonadales; family Sphingomonadaceae; genus Sphingomicrobium. Next base: position 10,849 of record DATHFE010000131.1, read on the forward strand.
GGGGCTGGTTCGAATGGTTCATGCGGCCAATCTTCGACCTCTTGGTGTGGCTGTTCCACACGCTCGGAAACTTCGGTTTCGCGATCATTGCGCTGACCTTCATCGTCCGCGGGCTGATGTTCCCGATCGCCAACAAGCAGTTCAAGTCGATGGCCGCGATGCGCAAGGTCCAGCCCAAGCTGAAGGCGATCCAGGAACGCTACAAGGATGACAAGCCGAAGCTCCAGCAGGAGATGCTCAAGCTTTACAGCGAGGAAAAGATCAACCCAATGGCGGGCTGCCTGCCGATCCTGCTGCAAATCCCGGTATTCTACGCGCTCTACAAGGTGCTGATGGTGTCGGTCGAAATGCGCCACCAGCCGTTTATCGGCTGGATCAAGGATCTGTCGTCGCACGACCCGCTGACCCCGATCAACCTGTTCGGCCTCCTCCCGTTCACGCCGCCGAGCTTCCTGTTCATCGGCGTGCTTCCGATCCTGCTCGGCATCACCATGTGGCTCCAGTTCAAATTGAACCCGGCGCCGATGGACCCGGTCCAGCAGCAGATTTTCGGCTTCATGCCGTGGGTGATGATGGTCGTGATGGCGCCGTTCGCGGCCGGGCTGCAGCTTTATTGGGTGGTCTCGAACGTCCTCACGATCGGGCAACAGTGGTGGCTGTACAAGCGCTACGACATGAACCCGCCGAATGCGCCCGCGGTCCACATTACCTGATGGATCCGGACCTCTCCGAACGCGCGCGCAAGCTGTTCGCGGGGCCGATCGATTTCCTGAAATCGGCCCCCGAGCTGCAGCATCTGCCCGACCCGACCGTGCCGGAAATCGCCTTCGCCGGGCGGTCAAACGTCGGCAAGAGCTCGCTGCTCAATGCGCTGACCAACCGCAAGGCGCTGGCGCGGACTTCCAACACGCCGGGCCGGACGCAGGAACTGAACATCTTCGATGTCGGCAAGCCGCTCGTCATGCGGCTGGTCGACATGCCGGGCTATGGCTTTGCCGAGGCCCCGCGCGACCTGGTCAAGCGCTGGCGTTTCCTCGTCAATGATTACCTGCGCGGGCGGCAAGTCCTGAAACGCGCGCTGCTGCTGGTCGACGCGCGCCACGGCTTCAAGGACGTCGATCATGAAGTGATGAGCATGCTCGACGCTGCCGCGGTCAGCTATCACGTCGTTCTGACCAAGGGCGACAAGATCAAGCCGACGGCGCTCGAAGCGCTGCTCGAGACAACCCGGATCGATGCCGCCAAGCATCCCGCGTCGCACCCCATGCTGTTTGCGACGTCGAGCGAAACCGGCGCCGGGATCGCAGAGCTGCGCACCGCGATCCTCGATTCCATTCTCTAGCGGTGGACGACCAGATTTAGCGGCCGCGGCGTGTCCGCATGCCAACGGTCGATGCGGATCACAACGTCGGTGTCAGCGCGCCGCGATGTCCAGATCGGCTCGACCCGGTTCGGCTGGAACCATCTCGACAGGGATTCCTTCTCGCCGGCCGAACAGGTGCCCGTCACCATGATGATCTCGCTGACCGCTCCGCGCCGCGCCATCGCCGACGCCGGCGCCTCACTGACAGCGATCGGCGATTGAGCGAGGTGGACCCGCTGATAGAAATTCCGGTGCCACGCACCGCGATCGCCCGCTTCCCGGCTGACCAGTTCAATACCCTTCGCGCTAAGCGTGGCGAGTGGAACGCCCCGCTCACCGGCCCCGGCCGCGAGCAGAGCCGGCGCCTGCCAATAGGGACAGACAATGATCAGCTGAGATTGCGTCGTGGCCAATTGTCGGTCGGCGCCCCGCCAATCTTCCTTCACGCGAACCGTCCCCGTCGGAACCAGCGATCCGGCGGCGGCGATCAGCAAGGCTCCGGTCGCGATTTGCCGGGCGGGCCGCTCCAGAACCTCGACCAGCAATGTCAGCAGCAGCGCCACGCCGATCAGCGACGGAAGCATCGTCCGCTCCATCAGCACCGGCGATACGACATAACCGAACAGCCAGAGCGCGAGTGGCTGGAGGCACAGTGCGGCGATGATCAGCGGCGCCTCGGGGCGCCGGCGCGCCCACTCGGCGATCGCCTTGCGCTGCATCAGCCCAAGCCCGGCGAGCGCCGCGACCAGGACAAGCCCCGCCCAGCGCCCGATCGGCGAAATGCCCGCAGGCAACCATTGCCGCGCCAGCAATTCGACAAAGCCGAGCGGCGAAAGCTGCGTCAGCCAGTTGAAGCCGTTGGCAGCCGTCGCATAGCGCACCACCCGCCCGGCCTCCGGCACGCACAATAGCACCACCGCGGCAATCGCCAGCCAAGTCTCGCGCATCCCCTCCCGGCCAGCCCCACGCGGCAGGCAAATGCGCAGGATCAGCAGCGCCGGCGCAATCCAGAACAGTGCGATGAAATGGGTATAGAAAGCCGCAACGTTGCTCGCGGCAAATCCGGCAAGCGCAATCCGGCGACGTCTCGCCGCCTGGCCCCGCAGCGATAGCAGCAGGAACATCGCCGATGCTGCCACCAGCAGCACCAGCAGGCTGTAGGCGCGCGCTTCCTGGCTGTAATCGATCAGCGGCGGCGACAGCGCGACCAGCGCCGCGGTCAGCAGCGCGCCTGCACGGCTGAACATCATCCGCCCGATCACATAGACCACCGGCAATGTGAGCATCCCCGCAGCCAGCGAAATGCTGCGCACCGCAACCACTCCCGCGCCATCGGGAACGAACCATTCGTGCAGCGCGTAATAAAGGAAGGGCGTCGGATCGGTTGGTTTGGTGACCATGTCCCAGACCGGCAAATGCGCAATGACCAGGGTCAAGGCCTCGTCGGTCCACAGCCCTTCGCGCCCGATCGCGACCGTCCGCGTCGCGAGCCCGACCAGCATCACTCCAGCGAGGAGCACATAATGCCAATCCCTCGTCCGACTTGTCTCCGCGGGCATTTTGGTCAAAGCGGTCGCCGCATGTGTGAAGTCCCCCGCCGCCACATCAATCGCAAAGGACGCGCATGATCAAGCTTATCATCGGCAACCGCGCCTATTCGT
>DATHFE010000132.1:0-2365 GCA_035318245.1 Sphingomicrobium sp.
CAATAACGGCATCTGTTCTACACCTGTTCTTGGGACTCAAGCTGTGGATAACTATGTGAGCATCGCGAATCAGTGAGACTCGAGATTCGCCAGCTCGCTCATCAGCCAATCTAGATTATCGACCTTGCTCGCCCCCGCCACGCCGCGCTCGTCGAGAAAATCGGCGTCAGCGACAATCGTCACTTGCCCCCGCCCGATCGTGCAACGAGCGACCAGCCCATCGGCCTCGGTTGGACAGCGGCCGCCCAGCCGGCCAGGCGATGCGACCAGTATGCGTCGCCCAGCCATGATCTTCTCGACTGGCCCCCGCGCGTCGGGCGCGTCGAGCCGCATGCCCCAATGGGCGAGCAGGCCGGTGTCGGCGAACCCCGGGGGCGGCCGCAGCCGGTCGCCGAGCGGGCGAGCGCTGTGCCATTCAAGCATCGGATCGGCGAGCAACAGCAGATGCCCGCCCGCCCGCACCCATTTGTCGAGCTCGACGAGATCCTCGGCCGGCTGCGCGTTGGGGTGCGCCGCGAACAGGAGCTTCGCTCCCCCCAGGCTGGGCGCGTCGGTCACCGAAATCGCCTTCACCTTGTAATGGGTTTCGAGCCGGGTCAGCGCCGCCGACCCGCCCTCGAGCCCGAACGTCTCCCCGAAAACGATCGGCAGGCTGGTCAGCAGCAGCAATGTCGGCCGCCGTTCGGCGGCGCGCGGCGCGGCGGGCGCATGGCGGTCGCAGCCCCCAAGGGCAAACGCTGCCAGCACCGCCAAATGAAACCTGTTCACTGCTTGTTGGCGCTATTGTCCGCATTGTCCGCCGCGGACTCGCCTGGGGCCACGCCCAGCTCCGCCAGCGGCTCATTGGGCTCGGCGGTTTCGCCATTGGCCATGACCTGTGGCTGCGGAGGCGGCGCGTCGCCGCCGGACCGGCTGATTGCGGTGCCGAGCAACACGAGCAGGAAGACAAAGGCCAGCCCGGTCAGTCCGATGCGTACGCGCTGCATCCACATCCCATCATGATTTCAACCATGCATTCAGCCTATGCCCCGCGATGGCGCAATGCAAACCCTTGGGCTTGACGAGGAACGCCCCTGTAGCGAAGAGCCGATCCCATGAACCGAGTCGCCCTCCTTTCCGCGCTTGTCGTGGCCGCCGCGCTAGCCGGCTGCAACAAGCCTGTCCCCGTCGATGCGACGGCCAACGAAACCGTCAACGAACCGCTGGTGCTGCCGCCCTCGATCGTCGCTAGCAAGGCCTATCGCTGCAAGGACAACAGCCTGGCCTATGTCGACTATCTGAGCGACGGAAAGACCGCGACGGTCCGCGACACCCGCGAAGCGACGCCGACTGCTTTGACCATGGCCGAGCCGGGCAAGCCCTATACCGCCGAAGGCTATTCGCTGACCGGGACCGCGACCGGTGCGAGCGTCACGCTGACCCGTCCGGGCAAGGGCTCGCAATCCTGCCACGTCTAGGCTGAGCCATTCATCGAATGGTTTGAGCTTCTCATCGAAAAAAGGGCCGGCCGGGACATCTCCCGGCCGGCCCATTTTTTATGCGTTAGCGGTGACCTTAGGCCAATTCTTTGGCGAACGAGTCCATCCGCTTGCGCAGTTCGGTCTCCGACACATCCTCGATGTGGGTCGCCAGGGTCCATTTATGGCCGAACGGGTCGACGATTGTGCCCGACCGGTCGCCATAGAATTGGTCCTTCAATTCCATGCCTGGATCGGTCTTGCCGCCGGCATCGAGCGCGCGCTTGTATGCCGCATCGACGTTGGTCAGGTAAATCATCAGGCTCGACGTTGCTCCGCCGCGCGCTTTCGGGCCCTTGATGCCACGCTCGGGGAATTCGTCGGCCAGCATCACGTGCGAATCGCCGATGATGATCTCGGCATGGCCGATGCGGTCGCCCATCGGCATCCGCAGCACTTCGCGCGCATCGAACGCCTTCTTGTAGAATTCGATCGCACCCGCCGCGTCGTCGACGATCAGATAGGGGGTTACGGTGTGATAGCCGTCGGGAATGGGCTTGACGCTCATTGTCGTTCTCCTTCCTGGGGTGGATGGTCAGAATCCCCCTATCCGGGGGCCATTGCAACCGGACTTCGACAAGACGAGCCATGGCCGCTACGGGGCGCGGCATGACCGAAAAGATTACCCCCGAAACCATCGCCGAGCACGGCCTCGCCCCCGACGAATACCAGCGCATCCTGACCGCCCTGGGCCGCGAGCCCAACCTCGTCGAATTGGGCATCTTCTCGGTCATGTGGTCGGAGCATTGCAGCTACAAAAGCTCGCGCGTGCACTTGAAGAAGCTGCCGACCGAAGCGCCATGGGTGATCTGCGGTCCTGGCGAGAATGCCGGCGTGATCGACATCGG
>DATHFE010000133.1:0-8621 GCA_035318245.1 Sphingomicrobium sp.
GGGCTGACCGGGCAGGTCAAGCTACACATCATCGAGCGCGGCGGGTCGTTCGACCTCGCGCCGTTCAAGATCCGCTACGTCCCGCTCGCCCACTCGATCCCTGAGGGCAACGGCCTGCTGATCGAGACGCCTTATGGCAAGATTTTCCACACCGGCGATTGGAAGATCGACGAAACGCCGGTGCTCGGGCTGCCGTCGACGCCGGAGACGCTGAAAAAGATTGGCGATGAGGGAATTCTCGCCTTGGTGTGCGATTCGACCAATGTCTTTCAGAACACCGCTTCAGGCTCGGAGGGCAGCGTCCACGCCGGCCTGCTCGACGCAGTCTCCGCCGCGCGGGGCCGCGTGCTGGTCACGACTTTCGCCTCGAACGCCGCGCGGCTGCAGACGATTGGGCGGGTCGCGATCGAAACCGGCCGGCAAGTGTGCGTTGCCGGGCGCTCGCTGGATCGTATCCTCAAGGTTGCGCGGGCGACCGGCTACCTCAAGGATTTCCCGGAGCCGATCCGCTTCGACGAGGCGATGCGCCTGCCGAAGAGCGAGGTGCTAATCGTAGCCACCGGGGGGCAGGGCGAGGCCCGTGCCGCGCTCGGCCGGATCGCGTTCGGCAATCACGAGATCAAGCTGGCGCCGGGCGACACGGTCATTTTCTCGTCGAAGCAGATCCCCGGCAACGAGGTCGCGATCGGCCGGATCATGAATGCTCTGTCCGACCTCGGCCTGCTGACGATCACCGAGCGCCAGGCCAAGGTCCATGTCTCGGGACATCCAGGTCGCCCCGAGCTTGCCGAAATGTACCGCTGGATCAGGCCTCAAATCCTTCTCCCGGTCCACGGCGAGGCGCGGCATCTCGCCGAACATGCCCGCTTCGGCCTTTCCGAGGGCATCGGCCAGGCGGTCGTCCAGAAGAACGGCGACATCATCCGCCTCGCCCCCGGCGACCCGAAAAAGCTCGGGGAAGCTCATGTTGGACGCTTGGTTCTGGACGGCGATGTGATCCTGCCCGCCGATGGCTCGACGCTCAACGAGCGCCGCAAGCTCAGCGTGAACGGCGTGATCGCGGTTGCGCTGCCGCTAGATGATGGCGGGCGTCTCGCCGGCCGCCCGATGATCCGCGCGCTCGGCGTTCCGATCGAGCAGGACCATGACGATTTCATCGCCGACGCCACCGACGCCGCCGAGAAAGCGGTCATCGCTGGCGCGGACGATGCCAAGGTCCGTGAAGCCGTGCGGCTCGCAGTCCGCCGTTGCGCCACCCTGTGGACCGGCAAGAAGCCGATCGTCGAAGTGATGCGGGTCGACGTCACGGCATGAAGATCGGATCGATCGTCGCAATCTATTTTCTGATGTGGGTGGGAAGCGCCTTCATCCTGTTGCCGTTCGGGGTTCGCACCGACGAGGAAGTTGGTGCGCCTTTGATCCCCGGTCAGGCCGACAGCGCCCCGCATCGCTTCAACGTCAAGCGCCACGCGATCCGCGCGACGGTCCTCAGCGCGGTGCTGTTTGCGCTCTACTACGCTAATTGGACATACGGCTGGATAAGCGTCGACGCGCTCGACTTCTACAATCCGCCTCAGAATTAGCGGCGGCGGTCGATCGCCTGGCCGAGGGCGGCGTAGAGCTTGCCCATGTCCGACGACATCAATGTCACCGCGATCATCCCGCCGTCGCGTTCCACGAGGACCCGCCGCAGCATCGCTTCGAAATCGTGGACGTAGCGGTTGACCGATCCCTGGAACTCGGCGTCGCTTTCATAGTGTGAGGCGATGGCGCGGGTTTCGCCGCCTTCCATCAGGCGCACCGCTCGCCGCGTGAACACCCCGCGGTTGCCCTTGAGATATTGCGCCCACGCCTTGTCGTCGATTTCGTCCGACAGGATCTTGCCGACGTCGATCGATGCCGAATGCATCGAATCGATCAGCAGCGCCACGCGCCGCGCAAACGCCTCAGTGTCGCTTGCCCGCTGCGCCTCGCCGGTGCGTTCGATATGCGCTTCCAGCGCTGCCGCGCTCTGGCCGATGCTGAGCATCTGCTGGGTCAGCCGGTCCGACGCCGCCTTGGCCGCATCGACCGCGCGCGCCGCGACATGCTGAACATCGCGCAACTGATCTTCGATGCCTTCGCGGATGGCGCGCTCCAACGCATCGCGCGTCTCGCGCGACAGGCGCTCGGCGCCTTCGGGGATGACCGCCGAGATGGCTTCGCGTGCCCGTTCGGCGGCGTGGCTCGCCGCTTCGCGCACCTGGACCATCGCCGCGACCAGCGCTGGGCCAGTTTCGGCGCTGAGCCGGGCCGCTTCACCTTCGGCGGTGCCGATTGCCGCCGTCAGCTCGGCTAGCCTTGCTCCGGCATTATCGACGCCAGTGTCGAGTGTTGCGAGCAGCGCCGCGAAGCGGTCCTGCTGGGCATCGATGCCTTGGCCGCTCGCCGCGATCCGCTCGCTCGCCTCGATCGAGGCTTCGCGCATCCAGGCGATCTCGGGCCGCGTCGCTTCGGCCGCGGCAAGCAACCGACTGGCGCCGCTTTCAGCTTCGGCCAAGGCTCCAGCCAAGCCTTCGCGAACTTCGGCCGACAATGTCTCAACACCTTGGCGAAGGGCCGCGGTGCGGTTTGCAAGCTCTTCCACCGCAATGTCGCTGGTATCCGACTGCTGAACCAGCGCCTCCAGTTCGCCGCGCGTTCGTGCCAGGGCGCTGATCATCACCGTCGCACGCGCATCGCCGTCATTTGCTAGAACCGCGAACCTCTCGTCAAGCGCGGCGAGCCCGGTATCGAGGTCCGCGATCATCCGCTGCGTGCTGCGTTCCTGCTCGGCGACCCGCGCTGTCAGCGTATCGAGCGAAGTGCCCGCAGTGGCCAGCCGTGACCCCAATTCCCCCGCCGCTGCGATGCCGGCGTGGGCAATTCCCGCCGAAGCCTGTGCGACCAGCGCCGTGACCGCCGCGCCCTGGATATCGATTCCCGAACGGATTTCGGAGAGCGCCTGAGCCGCGCGTTCCAGCAAGGCATCAACCTCCGCTCCGGACGTCTCACCTGCCTCGCGCACCCGCGTCGCCGCGCCTGTTCCGGTGTTTTCGACCTGGGTCAGGAGGTTCACCAGCCGCTGCGAAGCTGTACTCACAATCTCGTCCGCTTCGCGCGTGCGCTCGGTCAACGCCGCGACCTGGCCTTCCAACGCCGCCGCCTGGCCAACCGCATTCTGTCCGGCGGCGCGCAGCGACTCCGCCATTGCCAGCGCGCTCGCTTCGGCGCGCGGCAAATCTTCGAGCAGGACGCCAATATCGACCCGCGCCAATTCCGCCGCCCGGTCGAGCGCCGCTCCATGCTGCGACAACAACGCCGTTCCTTGGCCAAACTCGCGCGTCGCCGCGCCCAGGCGGTCGGTCGCTTCGTCGCCCAAGGTCATCAATTGCCTGGCCATTGAGCCCAGCGCAGCGTGGCTTTCGTCGATCCGCACGCGCAGCACGCCGAGCAACCCTTCGAGCGAGCGCGCTTCGGTGCGCATGGCGATGACCGAGGCCGTGAACCGCTCGGCCTCTTTCCGCCGTGTTCGTCCGAACATGAGCCAGGCAAGGCCGAGGAGGGCCAGCGGCCCCGCGGCGATTGCGACCCATTGCGCAAATTGCGGAGAGCCGAGCGGCGCGTCGGCCAAAACCTGGCCCGCCGACCATGCCGAATAGCCAATCCACAGCGCGGCCAGCAGCGTGAGAGCGCTGGCGAGCACTGCCCGACCGCCGGCACCGGCGTCGTCGCGCTCGGCGCGCGTCTCGGTCCATTCGACACTGTCGAACGTCGGCTCGAACCTCGCGCTCTCGTCACCAGTTACGTTGAGCGGTGCATCTTCTGGCGAAAGATGCGGCTCGTCGGCGCGGTGGGTGCTGGCGTTCATGGCCGGGCAGTTTACCATCTTTCCCTCGCGACGGAAGCGATTCGACGGGCTAAGCGAAAAGACTGCGGCCGGGCGTGGCATTGGGGGAACAACGGATGGCGCTCGGCGCCTTGATCGGGGCTTATCAGGAAGACGATTCGGGCGGGCTTCGAGCCTTGCTGCCGCTCGCCGGCCGCACCTTGATCGAATATCAGGCGCGCTGTGCCGCCGCCGCGGGCGCGGCACCTGTGGTGGTCGTCGTCGAGCGCGTTCCGGCCGCGCTCAACGACGCGTTCGAGCGGCTGCGTGGCGAAGGTATCAATTTGGTCCCGGTCAGCGACGGCAATGAGGCGGCATCGCGGTTCGAGCCCGGTACCCTTATCCTGATGATCGCCGACGGTTGCGCGCCCGACATGCCGTTGATTGCGCGGATCGCGGCCGCGGGCGAGCCGGCGATCGCCACGGTCCCCGATGACGAAGCTCATTCCAGATTCGAGCGGCTCGATGCGATCTCGCGATGGGGTGGGGTTGCGTTGGTCGATGGGCGGACCTTGGGCGCGACCGCGGCGATGCTCGGCGACTGGGACCTGCAATCGACATTGCTGCGGCGCTCGGTCCAGGCGGGCGCGATCAGAGTGAAGGTCGGCGACGACCCGTTCACCAGCCCGTTGCTCGCTACCCGTGCTGAAGAAACCGCCGATTTCGAACGGCGCCTGCTGGTCGCTTCGCGCGGCGCCCGCCGGGACTGGGTCAGCCGCTACATCCTGCCGATCGTCGAGGAATTCGCCACCGAGCGGCTGATGGAAACGCGGGTGCGTCCTGAGTGGCTGATCGCTGCCAGTCTGGCCCTGACCGTGGCCGCCGCGCTGGCGTTCACCAGGGGCTGGCTGTTGCCCGCGCTTGGCCTGCTGATTCTTGCCAGCCCGCTCGATCTCGTCGCTGATCGCCTTGCGACACTACGGATGCGGCCGCTACCGGCAGGGTCGCTGGTTCGGCGGGCATTATGGCCGGCGGCGGGCCTGGCGCTGATCGCATTGGGCTGGTGGAATGCCCGTCACGGCGGCGGATGGGGAGCGATGGCCGCTGCGTTGAGTGCCGCCGCCTTCGCCCAGGCCGCCCGGATTGAGCGCGGCGGCGAAGATCAACCACTGGAAATATGGCTATTTTCAGTGCGAACTGCGGTGTTCGGCGCGGTCCCGTTCGGGCTTGCTGGATGGTGGAACGCGGCGCTTGCGGCGCTCGGGCTCTATGCCGCGGCGTCTTTCTTCCTGATCCAGCATGTTCGCCACAAGATCGCAGCACCTTTGGATAACTCGCACAATTGACGACGCGTTAACCCCGCTCGGATAATAAGCGGGAGTGATGAATCCTGTGGAATGGCCGATTGCTGCCCAGTCAGCCGACCGCCCGGTCGAACCCGCGCGCCGCGCGGGCGGCGACCGGCTGGCCACGGTCCGCCGCGATTTCTTTCTCGATTCCACCCAGCGCCTCAGCGAGCAGGAACGCGCGCTGATGACCGTGATGCTTCACGAATTGGTCGCTGGCCTGGCCGATGAACTGCGTGCCGCCTTGCCGGCGGAAGCCGCGGAAAAACCGGCCGAAAGTTCCGAGCGCGAGCCTGAAGCGGTGATCGCTGGCCTCTCCGCTGCCGGGCTGCTCGACCGCGCCGACCTGGTCGCGCTGCTCCTGCGCCGGGCCGATACCGACCGCATCGCGTCTGCCACGCGTCCGCACCTCGATCCGCACCGTTCTTCGCTGGTCCAGAGTCTTGCCGGCGATGAAGATGCCAATATTTCGTCCGCCGCCATGGCTTTGGTCCTGGCGCGCGGGCGCCGCCGCGACCGGTTCGGTCAGTCGCTGGTCGATTTCGACGATCTTTCCGCGGAATCCGCGGTCGCAATCGTCCATGCGATCGGCGCCGCACTGCGCGGCGAGATCAACCCGGCGACCGCGGACCGGCGGATGTCGGCCGCCTGCATCGCATTGTTGTCGCGCCACGACGAGGGTTTGCGTCTCGACGCCTTGGTCGCCGCTCTCGTCCGGGCATTGGACGAGGCCGACCGTCTCGACGATGAATTGTTCGCCGCTGCGGCGCACGAAGGGGAGCTTGACCTGCTTGCCGCAGGCCTCGCGCGCCGCGCCGGGATCGATGGTGACGACGCGTTCCGCTATCTCGCGTCGCCGGCCGATGGCCGATTGATGATGCTGTTGCGCATGGCGGGCGCATCGCGTTCGCTCGCAGCGCGGCTGCTCGCCGACATTGGCGAATTACTCGGGATCGCCGACCCGGGGCACGAGATTGCCAGCTTCGACCAGATTGAGGCCGCCGCCGTGGAGACCACGCGCGGCTGGTTACGGCTCGATCCCCATTATCGCCTGGCATGTCTGGCGCTTGGAGGCTCACGTGGCTAGCGCACCGTCCGATCCGGGCCCTGTGCTGGGGCGCGTCGACCGCGCCGGCCGTTTGATTTCGGCCGACCCAGCGCTGGCCGACCTGCAGGTAGCCGCCGGCTCGCGCGTCGGCGCTACGCTCGCCTTGCCCCAGATCGCCGCGGTTGCGCGCTTTGCCGCAAAGCTCGGTATCCCGGTGTCGCGCGCCGTCATTGCGGCGGGCGCGGATCATGATCTCGACTTGTGGGTTCGTGCCGAGCCGGCGGGCGAGGAGGTCGACCTGACAATCGAAGGCTGGGTTCGCCGCCCGGTCGCGGGGCCACGGCTCGCACCGATTTTTTCCGCCGAAGCCGAGGTCGATGCCGATGAGATCGCCGACGAATGGGTCGCCGACGCCGAATTGCGACTAACGGCCATCTCTCCCGACCTCGCCCAGCGGCTGGGCACCGACCAGGAATCGGCGATCGGCCAGCCTTTGACCCGCTTGTTCCAGCTGGTTCCCAATGATGGAGGCGACATGCCGCTGATCGGCGCATTGGCGTCGCGTCGCGACTTTTCCGGCCAACGGGCCGTTGCGCGGCAGGATGATCTGGCGAAAGTGACGTTGTCGGGGCAGGTGCTGAAGACCGAGTCCGGCGATTTTGCCGGGTTCAGCGGTCATTTGAGCTTCGATGCCGCTCCGCGCGAGGCCGTTCCCGCGCGGCCTGAGCCGCTTGCGGTGCTCGACCATTCGCTCGACGATGCGCTGCGCACGCCGCTCGACCGGATTATCGACGCCGCCGACAAGATTGTCGAACGGACCGACGGCCCGCTGCGCAGCGATTATGCCGCTTACGCCAGCGACATCGCCGCCGCCGGGCGCCACTTGCTTTCGGTCATCCGTTCGATGGGCGAGACCCCCGTTGGCCAACATGACCGGATCGACCTTGGCGGCGTTACACAGGAAGCGGTCGGCATGCTCCAGGCCGCGGCAAGCGACCGCCGCGTCATCATTGCCGTCGACACCCCGGGAGAACCGCTGATGGTGCGCGGCGAAGCGCGCGGCGTGATCCAGATCCTGGTCAATCTGATCGGCAACGCGGTGCGCCATTCGCCCGACGGCAGCCGGGTGTGGCTGAGTTTCACAGCAGGTCCGCAATCCTCCGTCACGGTCGCCGACCAGGGGCAGGGAGTGGCGCTGGCCGACCAGACGCGCATTTTCGAGCGCTTCGAGCGGGTCGGGGAGAAGCCGGACGGCACCGGCCTCGGCCTCGCAATCGCCCGCCGCCTTGCCCGCTCGATGGGGGGCGACATTACCCTCGACAGTGCGCCCGGCGAGGGCGCGCGGTTCACCCTGAGCCTGCCGAGCGCCTAATTCGCCTGCCAGCGCAGGGACATGCAGGACAAGCCGGCGTCGATCTTGCTGATTTGCGAGGTTGGGACTGGGATGATCTGGTAGCCGAGGCCGCCGAGCATCTGGGCTGTCTTGGCGAAATCGGAGCCGACAAGCACCACGTCATTGACTCGCAGGGCGTTGGCGGCGGCCTCCTCGCCATCGGGTGTGATGAGCGTCCGAAAGCCATCGAATATACCGGTGCCGGCTAGCTGCGGCGTGCAAAGGACGGTGGTCTCGTCAAGCAATGAGCAGGCAGTCTTCAAGTGAAGCACGTCGTCGGGTGTTTCGACGATCAAACCCTCGTGGCCCAATTCGGCGAGGCAAATAATCAATGCTTCGGCGCCCACGCGATCGGTGCGGCCGGAAAGGCCAATCATCACGTTTCTGGGCGTGACCAGCACGTCGCCGCCATCGGCGAAACCGCAAGGCAGCTCGAGTAATTTGCCAAACAGCTGACGAAGTATGGGGGCGATTTCGCCTGCCTCGCCGGAACGGCTCTGTGCGCCGGGCCGAAAGAGGATCGCGCCTTCTGAAAACGTCAGCGCCGGATCCTCGACGAACATCGAGTCAGGAAACGCTTCGAGCGCAGGGAGGATCATAATTGCGACGCCAGCCGCTTTCAGCGCGGCGACGTAGGCGTCGTGCTCGGCCTTTACGCCTTCATAGGTCGGATTGCCGCGGTCGCTGGCGCGCAGCCCGTCGACAACCGACCGTGCTGGACTCCGTACGATCCCGCGATTGAACCGAAGCAGCGACCTACCGCTCGTCGACCGGCACGTAATCGCGCTGGGTGGCTCCGACATAAAGCTGGCGCGGCCGGCCGATCTTCTGTTCGGGGTCGGAAATCATCTCGTTCCATTGCGCGACCCAGCCGACGGTTCGGGCCAGGGCGAACAACGCCGTAAACATTTCGGTCGGGAAGCCGATCGCCGAGAGGATGATGCCCGAATAGAAATCGACATTGGGGTAGAGCTTTTTCTCGATGAA
>DATHFE010000134.1:0-8182 GCA_035318245.1 Sphingomicrobium sp.
GGCCAGAAGCCGGTGATCACCAAGGCCAAGAAGTCGATCGCCCAGTTCAAGCTGCGCGAAGGCATGCCGATCGGCTGCAAGGTCACGCTGCGCCGCGAGCGGATGTACGAGTTTCTCGACCGTCTCGTGACGATCGCGCTGCCGCGCGTCCGCGATTTCCGCGGATTGAACGCCAAGTCGTTCGACGGCCGTGGCAATTACGCAATGGGTCTCAAGGAGCAAATCGTGTTCCCGGAGATCAACTATGACCAGATCGACCAGGTCCGGGGCATGGATGTCATCATCACCACCACCGCGAAGACGGATGACGAAGCGCGCGAATTGCTGCGCTTGTTCAACTTCCCCTTCCCGCGTGATGAAGAGCAGAAAGAGGCGGCTTAGGTCATGGCGAAACTGAGTTCGATCAACAAGAACGAGCGGCGGCGCAAGCTCGTCCTCAAGCACGCATCGAAATATGCGAAGCTGAAGGCGATCGCGGCCGATACGTCGAAGGACGATACCGAGCGTTTGATCGCGCGCCTGAAAATGGCGGAAGTGCCGCGCAACGGCAATCCGACCCGCGTGCGCAATCGTTGCGAGCTGACCGGACGGTCGCGCGCATATTATCGCAAGTTCCGCCTGTCGCGGATCATGCTCCGGGAAATGGGCAATAAGGGCCTGATTCCCGGTCTCACCAAGTCGAGCTGGTAAGGGTTAGCAGATGGCGTTGACCGATCCCCTGGGTGACATGCTCACCCGCATCCGCAATGGCCAGCAGGCGCGCAAGGATTCAATCCTGACGCCGGCTTCCAAGCTGCGCAGCCACGTCCTCGATGTGCTGCAGCGCGAAGGCTATATCCGCGGATATTCCGAAGAGCCGGTGTCGGGCCAGAAGGGTCTGCGCATCGAGCTCAAATATTTTGAAGGCCAGCCGGCGATCCAGCATCTGGCGCGCGTGTCGAAGCCCGGTCGCCGGGTCTATTCGGGCGCGCAGGAGCTGCCGCGGATCCGCAATGGCCTTGGCATGACCATCGTCTCGACGCCTCGTGGCGTTCTGTCCGACGCGGAAGCGCGCGAACAGAATGTCGGCGGCGAGGTTCTGGCGGAGGTGTTCTGATATGTCTCGTATCGGCAAGAAACCCGTAGCCATGCCGAGCGGCGTCTCCGCTCAGGTCGAAAGCGGCACGCTGACCGTCAAGGGACCCAAGGGCCAGCTTGCGATGGCGATGCTCGACGATGTCACTTACGATGTCGGCGACGACGCGATCAGCATTAAGCCAGTCGGCCCGACGCAGCGCGCCCGCGCCGCTTGGGGCATGCAGCGGACGTTGGTTCAGAATCTCGTCACCGGCGTGACCGAGGGCTTCACCAAGGTCTTGGAAATCACCGGCGTCGGCTATCGCGCCGCGGCGCAGGGCCGCAATCTGCGCCTGCAGCTCGGCTATAGCCACGACGTCAATTATGCCGTGCCCGAAGGCATCGATGTCAAGACTCCCGATCCCAACACGGTCGAGATCAGTGGAATCGATCGCCAGCAGGTCGGTCAGGTCGCGGCCGAAATCCGCCGCTGGCGCAAGCCCGAGCCGTACAAGGGCAAGGGCATCAAGTATCGCGGCGAATACATCTACCGCAAAGAAGGCAAGAAGAAGTAAGCCATGGCTAAACTGTCTCTCTTCGATCAGCGCCGGCGCCGGGTTCGTACCGCGCTTCGCGCTCGCGCCTCGGGCAAGCCGCGTCTGTCGGTTCACCGTTCGGGCCGGCATATCTATGCCCAGGTCATCGACGATGCCGCCGGCAAGACGCTGGCTGCGGCCTCGACCCTCGACAAGGATCTGCGCGGCAAGACCGCGGCGACCCGCGATGGCGCTGCTGCCGTCGGCAAGGCCCTTGCCGAGCGCGCCAAGAAGGCTGGTGTCGGCCGCGTCGTGTTCGACCGCGGCGGCTTCCTGTTTCATGGCCGGGTGAAAGCCCTGGCCGATGCCGCTCGCGAAGGCGGACTGGAGTTCTAGATGGCTGACGAAAAAGAAATCCCGCAGGAGACTCCGGAAACCGGCGCTCCAGAGGCGGCTGCTCCAGAGGCATCTGCCCCTGAAGCCGCTGCTGCAGAGGCTCCAGTTGCTGAAGCTGCTGCGCCTGAAGCTCCCGCTCCGGCTGAGGCCGCTCCTGAAGCGGCTGCGCCTGAAGCTCCGGCTCCAGCTGAGGCCGCTCCTCAGGCGGTCGCGCCTGCCGAGGCAGCGCCGACTCCCGTCGAAACCCGCGGTCCTCCGCGCGGTCGCGGCGGTCGTGGAGGCCCTGGCGGCGGCGGTGGCCGTGGCGGCAATCGCGGCGGCGGACGTCGTGACGATCGCGGTCGTGGCGCGCCGCGCGACGACGGCGGCGAGGAACTGATCGAGAAATTGGTTCACATCAACCGCGTTTCGAAGACCGTGAAGGGCGGCAAGCGCTTCGGTTTTGCGGCTTTGGTCGTGGTCGGCGATGGCAAGGGCCGCGCGGGCTTCGGTCATGGCAAGGCGCGCGAAGTGCCTGAAGCCATTTCCAAGGCGACCGCGGCGGCCAAGAAGGCGATGGTCCGCGTCCCTCTGCGCGACGGCCGCACTTTGCATCACGATGGCAACGGCCATTTCGGTGCCGGCAAGGTGACCGTTCGCTCGGCTCCGTCGGGAACCGGCATCATCGCCGGCGGCCCGATGCGCGCCGTGTTCGAAAGCCTTGGCGTGGCCGATGTGGTGACCAAGTCGGTCGGCACGTCGAACCCTTACAACATGGTTCGGGCGACCTTCGAGGCGCTCAAGGAACAGACCAGCCCGCGCTCGGTCGCCCAGCGCCGTGGCAAGAAGGTCTCCGACCTGCTTGGCCGTGGCGGAATGCAGGGCGCTGAAGCCGAAGCGGTTGCCGAAGCGATCGCGGAGTAAGCGAAATGGCGAAGATCAAGATCACCCAGACCGGATCGCCGATCCGGCGTGACAAGACCCAGCGCGCAACGCTTGTCGGCCTCGGCCTGAACAAGATGCACCGCACGGTCGAATGCGAAGCCACACCCGAAGTGATGGGCCAGGTGCGCAAGGTCGCGCATCTGGTCACTGTTCAGGACTAGTTTAATCGGGGTCTTCGGATCCCTGCGCGAAATAAGCGAAAGCGAGTGCAAAGACATGAAACTCAATGAAATCCGCGACAACAAGGGTGCCCGCAAAAGCCGCGTTCGCGTCGGCCGGGGTATCGGTTCGGGCCTAGGCAAGACCGCCGGGCGCGGCCAGAAGGGCCAGAAGAGCCGTTCGGGCGTCAGCGTAAAGGGCTTCGAGGGCGGCCAGATGCCGCTCCACATGCGGCTGCCGAAGCGCGGCTTCAACAACATCTTCGCGCGCGATTATGCCGAAGTGAATTTGGGCGCGATTCAGAAAATGATCGATGCCGGCAAGCTGGACGGCAAGGGCGCGCTCGACCATGACGCGCTGAAGGCCGCCGGCCTGGCGCGCGGCGGCAAGGACGGCGTCCGCTTGCTCGGCAAGGGCGAGCTGACATCCAAGGTCAGCTTCAAGGTCGCCGGCGCGTCGAAGGGCGCGCTCGAAGCCGTCGAGAAATTGGGCGGCAAGGTCGAGATCATCGAGCGGGTCAGCTCGGCCGAAAAGGCCGCAGCCAAGAAGGGCAAAGTCCGCGCCGAGCGGATCGCCACCCAAAAGGCGGCGACCGCGGCCAAGAAGGCCTGAACGAAACTATCCGGCGAGGGGCTTAGACAAGCGCACTCGAGCCACTATATCGGGCGGCGGGGGACTTCTTAGTTCGTCGTCGCCCGTCATTTTATTACAGGATCATCGATGGCATCCGCAGCCGAACAACTGGCCTCCAATATCAGCCTGTCGAGCTTCTCCAAGGCAACCGAGCTCAAGAAGCGCCTGTGGTTCACCCTGGGCGCGCTGATCCTGTTTCGCTTCCTGTCGTTTGTGCCGATGCCGGGGATCGACCCGCGCGCCATGGCCGCTTTGTTCGAAACGCAAAGCGGCGGCGTGCTCGATATCTTCAATACCTTTTCGGGCGGCGCGCTCGGGCGGATGAGCGTCGTTGCGCTTGGCGTGATGCCCTACATCACCGCGTCGATCGTGGTTCAGCTCGCCGCCACCCTCTACGGCCCGTGGCAGACCCTCAAGAAGGAAGGCGAAGTCGGGCGCAAGAAGCTCAACCAATATACCCGCTACCTGACCGTCGCGCTGACCACCGTGCAGGGCTATTTTATCGCCGTCGGCCTCGAAAGCCTGAGCTCCAACCAGGCGATCAGCGCGGTCGTCGAGCCGGGCATGATGTTCCGCGTCGCCGCGACGATCAGCCTGGTCGGCGGAACCTTGTTCCTGATGTGGATCGGCGAGCAGATCACCAGCCGCGGGATCGGCAACGGCGTGTCGCTGATCATCATGGCCGGCATCGTTGCGCGCATGCCGCAGGGCGTGGTGCAACTGCTCGAGGGCGCACGCACCGGCACGCTCAACCCGCTGACGATCATCGGCGTCATCCTGCTCAGCGTCGCGCTGGTCCTGTTCATCTGCTTCATGGAGCGGGCGCAGCGGCGAGTGCTGATCCAATATCCCAAGCGTCAGACCGCGCGCGGCGCGATGCAGCAGGAACGCTCGCACCTGCCGATCAAAATCAACACCGCCGGTGTGATCCCGCCGATCTTCGCTTCGTCGCTGCTGTTGATGCCGCTGACGATTTTGCAGATGGCCGGCGCGAAAGCGTCCAGCGAAGGCTCGACCGGCGACTGGCTGATCACAATGTCGACCCTGCTCCAGCATGGGTCGCCGCTGTATTTGTCGCTTTATGCCGGCGGCATCATCTTCTTCTGCTTCTTCTACACCGCGGTGCAGTTCAATTCGGAAGAGACCGCGGACAATCTGAAGCGCCATGGCGGCTTCATCCCGGGCATCCGTCCGGGCAAGGCGACCGAGCTCTATTTCGATTATCTGCTCAACCGCATCACGGTGGTCGGTGCGGCCTATCTCGTATTAATCTGTCTGATCCCCGAAGTGCTGTCGGCGCAGGCCGGCCTCAATTTCCGTCTCGGCGGCACGGGCCTTCTGATCGTCGTCAACGTGACGATGGACACGGTGAGCCAGATCCAGAGCCATCTCATCGCCCATCAATATGGCGACCTGATCAAGAAGGCGAAGCTCAAGGGCGGACGCCGCCGCTAGTCACCGCGTTGAACAGGGGAGCGTCCAACCATTGGATATCATTCTTCTAGGGCCTCCGGGAGCGGGCAAGGGCACGCAGGCGCAACGGCTCCAGGCGAAGCGCGGCATGATCCAGTTGTCGACCGGCGACATGCTTCGCGAAGCCGTGGCCAAGGGCAGCCCGGTCGGGCTCAAGGCCAAGGCGGTGATGGAAGCTGGCAATCTCGTCAATGACGCGATCGTCTCCGCGCTGATCGGAGAGCGGCTCGACAGCGCCGCCGAGCATGGTGCGATCTTCGATGGCTTCCCCCGCACCGGCCACCAGGCCGAAGCGCTCGAAATACTGCTCGGCGAACGCGGCCGCAAGGTCGACCATGTGATTGAGCTCGTCGTAGACGAGGAAGCGCTGGTCGACCGCATCACCGGGCGCTTCACCTGCGCCAATTGCGGCGCGCCCTATCACGATCATTTTCATCCTCCCAAGGTCGCTGGCACATGCGACGTTTGCGGTACCCATGAATTCAAACGCCGCCCCGACGACAATGAGGAGACGGTGCGCAAGCGGATGGCGGAGTATCGCGCCAAGACCGCGCCGATCCTGCCCATCTATGAAGCCAGAGGGCTAGTCCGACGTGTTGACGGGATGAAGTCCGTCGAAGACGTCGCCGCGGCCATCGACGCGATCCTCGACAGTCCCGCCGCTTAGGCTAGATTGGGCGCCTCGAATGGGAGGGGCCGATGTCGAAGCGCAATGCGATCCTGGCTGCGGCACTGCTTGGGGCCGGAAGCGCAGCGCAAGCCGAAGTCGTCAGCGCCGCGCCCAACGGGTTCGAAGTCCGCCACAGCCTTCAACTGACGGTGCCTCCGGCGACCGTTTATGCCGCATTTGGTCAGATCGGCGGGTGGTGGTCGAAGGATCACACCTATTCCGGCAGTTCGGCCAATCTGCGCCTGTCGCTGTCGCCCGGCGGCTGCTTTTGCGAGCGCTTTCCCGATGGCGGCGGTGTCGAGCACATGCGCGTGACCTATTTGGATCCGGGCAAGCGCGTGCTGATGACCGGCGCGCTCGGGCCCTTGCTCTATGAAGCAGTCGTCGGCGTGATGGACGTGCAGTTCGAACGCATCGCCGGCGGAGCGCGATTTACGCTCAGCTACCGCGCGGCCGGGTTTGCCAAGGGAAATGGCGTGGAACTCGCGCCCCAGGTCGACAAGGTGATCGGCGAGCAGGTCAAGCGGTTCCGCGCGTTCGCGGTCAACCGGCCTCGCGCCTTATAGTCAGGCGCGCTCCAGGCTGACGAAGCGGAAGCCGGCGCGTTCGCCTGCTGGAAGATGGTCTTCGTATGCCGTCTCTCGCCAGCTGCCGGTCTTGCGCGGGTCGGGCATGAACGTGTCGCCATCGATTTCGGCCAGCACCTCGGTCAGCTCGATGCGGTCTGCGAGATCGTGGAACATGGCGAAGATGTCGGAGCCGCCGATGACGGTGACTTGGTCTTTTCCGGCGAGCTTCAGCGCCTCATCCCGGCTGTGCGCGACCTCCACTCCCGGCACGGACCAGTCGAGATCCCGCGTCATAACGATGTGGCGGCGCCCGGGCAGCACGCCCGGCAAGCTGTCGAAGGTCTTGCGACCCATGATCATCGCCGAGCCCATGGTGACCGCCCTGAAGTGCCTCAAATCACCAGGGAGGTGCCACGGCATCGCGCCGTCGCGCCCGATCGTGCCATTGAGCGCGCGAGCAACGACGATGGTGATTGGCGGGCGCTTCATGCCTTGACCGCCGCGGTCATCAAATAGGTGCGCCGGCCGCTTTCGAATTTCGCGAATTTCTTGCTGCCTTCGACCGCCGCATAATTTTCGAGTTGCCGGCCGAGCACCAGGCGCGCGAGAAGAGGGGCTTCACTGCGCATAACGGTACGGCGGCGGGGGGTGTCGGCCCGGCATGCCTCGACGACATTGGCGGTGATGTCCTTGAACTCGGCGGCGAAGCCCGCCAACTCCATGTCAAGTTCCAGCTCTTCGCGGCGGCCGGCGCGGCAGGTGTCGGTGTAGAGGAACACGCCATCGGGTTTGAGGACCCTCGCCACCTCGCTGAGGAAGCGCGGGCGGTCGCCGTAATCGTTCGATGCTTCGACATTGAGAACGACGTCGAAGCTCGCCGCGTCGAATGGCAGGTCGAGCGCCGATCCCTCAATAAAGCGCAAGCCCTCACGCTGGCCATAAGTCGCACGGCAGAATTTGACCGCGCTTGCGGCGACATCGAGGCCGGTGGCGTCAATCATTTCACGCGACTTGGCGAGGAAGGCGGCAAGCCCGCCACCGCGGCCGCAGCTCACCTCAAGTAGCTTGAGACCCGGCGATAGCGGGCGGCGGGCTTCGAGCTGCGCCAGCATCTCGAGATACATCTGGTGCTGGAAGCGTTGCGGGTCGTCACCCTCGGCCGGGGCAAAACCGTAATTGTTGGTGGTCGTCGCGCCCCAATCATGGGCGTAAAAGCGATTCCACAGAGCTGGGCGGCGTCGGTGGTCGTCACGCGCCACGCGCAGCCCGCGGCGATAGGCGCGCGCCGCCCACCACAACGACGCCGTGATTAGCGCGACGGCCAGGATACCCAAGATCAAATTGTCCATGACTGGCCTTTATAACGAATTCGCCGCTGCTTTGGTCGCATGGGATGCGAATGCCAACTCCGAACAGCGTTTGGCGCGCACGGCGTGGCGCGCTAACGGGAAAACGTGACACCGGCTCAATCCAAAATGCTGTCGATCCTCGCCGACCGGTTCGGGCCAAAGTCGGTTGTCACCGACGCCGACGCGATCACGCCGTGGCTGACCGATTGGCGCGGGCGCTTTCGCGGGGCATCTCCGGCAATCCTCGCGCCTGGATCGACCGAGGAGGTCTCGGCGATGGTCGCGCTGGCGGTCGAGCATGGCGTCCCGCTGGTCGCGCAGGGCGGCAACACGTCGATGGTCGGAGGGGCGACACCGCCCGAGGATGGATCGGCACTGATCCTGTCACTGCGGCGGATGGACCGATTGCGTTCGATC
>DATHFE010000135.1:0-2788 GCA_035318245.1 Sphingomicrobium sp.
AAGGGAAACTCCTCTCAGGCTTGGGGCAGAACGCGCGCGGGCTCAACGATCAGGCAGTTGCCGTCGACTCCGGTGATCGTCACCCGCTCGCCCGCCGCTGCGGGGCCGCCGCGAGCGCTCCATTCGCTGTCGCCGACCCGCACCCGTCCGCCATGCTCGTCGATTGCCGTGACCACCACCACGGACTTTCCGACCAACCGTCCCGAGCGGTCGTTCAACAGCGGGTCGCTGCTCTCCGCCGAAGACTGGGCATAGAAGCGCCGCCCGATCATCACCGCGATAGCGGCGTAGAGCGCGAACAGCGCGAGCTGGGCCGGCGCGCCAAGGTCGAACAGCAAAGCGAAAACGCCGGTCGCCATCGCCGCCGCGCCGACGAAGATCAGGAAAAACCCCGGCGCGATGACCTCGGCGATCAGCAGGATCACCCCGCCGATCAGCCACAGCCAGCCCGGCTCGATCCCGTCGAGCATCAGCCCTGGACCCTCGGGACACCCGGAATGGCCGGAGGCGCACCGCGTCCCGCGATTGTCTCGCCTTTGGGCTTGGGAGGCTTGGGCGACTCAAACGGTTTCTCGCCAGTGATCGCCTCGCGCGCCAGTTCGCCAATCCCACCCAAAGTCCCCATCAATTGGGTCGCCTCGACCGGGAACAGGATGGTCTTGGCGTTGGGCGAGGTAGCGAACATGCCGATCGCCTCGACATATTTCTGGGCGATGAAATAATTGATCGCCTGGACGCTTCCGCCCTCGATCGCATCGCTGACCGACTTGGTCGCATTGGCCTCGGCCTGGGCCGAACGTTCGCGCGCTTCGGCATCGCGGAAGGCGGCTTCCTTGCGCCCCTCAGCCTCGAGGATCTGGCTCTGCTTCTGGCCTTCGGCGCGGTTGATGTCGTTCTGCCGGGCGCCTTCGGATTCGAGGATCGAGGCGCGTTTTTCGCGCTCGGCCTTCATTTGCCGGGTCATCGCGTTGACGATGTCGGCCGGCGGGCGAATGTCCTTCAGCTCGACGCGGGTTATTTTCACGCCCCACGCCTCGGTCGCGTGGTCGACGACGTTGAGTAGCCGGGCATTGATCTCGTCGCGCTTGGACAGGGTTTCGTCCAAGTCCATCGAGCCCATCACGGTGCGCAAATTGGTCGTCGAGAGCGCCATGATCGCGGTGTAGAGGTCGCTGACTTCATAGGCCGCCTTGGCCGCGTCGAGCACCTGGAAGAACACCACTCCGTCGACCGCGACCATCGCATTGTCCTTGGTGATGATCTCCTGACCCGGGATGTCGAGCACCTGCTCCATCATGTTGATCTGGCGGCCGACCCGATAGAAGAATGGCGGGACGAAGTTGAAGCCCGGCTGGGCGACGCGGACGAAGCGGCCGAAATGCTCGATCGTGTAGCGAAAGCCCTGGTGGACGATCTTGACGCTCATCATCACGAACAGCAGCACCAGCACCGCGACGGTCGTCATAAATATGGTCAGCATGGTTTTCCTCTCACCTTTTGCCCATGATGCGACGGGCGCAGCCTTGGCGGAAGCAAAATCGGCATGACAACAGCATGACAATCGACCTTCACGCGATCCGTTCTGCCCTTTTCCTGCCGGCATCGAACCCGCGCGCCATCGCCAGGGCGCGAACGGCGGGCGCGGACCTGGTCATTCTCGATCTCGAAGACGCGGTGAAACCAGAGGACAAGGAGACGGCCAGGGCAGCGGCGATCGAGGCAGTGGCCGAACCTTGGCCGATGCCGGTCGCGATCCGCGTCAACAGCTCGCGGACGGAATGCCACGGACAAGATGTGGTCGCCGTCATGCATTCGCAGGTGCCCCTGATCGTGGTGCCAAGAGTCCAGGGGAAAGACGAGCTGGCGTTCGTCCGCAACCAGACCGGGCGACCTGTTCTTGCGATGATCGAAACTGCGAAGGGCGTGCTGGCCGCCCATACCATCGCGCATGAGGCCGCCGCGCTGATCGCGGGGACCAACGATTTGGCGGCGGATTTGCACTTGCCGCCCGGAGCAGGTCGCGCGCCACTCCAGATGGCGCTTCAATCGATCGTCCTCGCCGCGCGAGCCGAGGGCATCGCGGTCTTCGACGGAGTCTACAATCGGCTCGACGATCAGGAAGGCTTCGCTGCCGAGGCCGCCGAAAGTCGCTCGCTCGGCTTTGATGGCAAGTCGCTGATCCACCCCGACCAGGTCGCGCCGTGTCACGCCGCCTTCGTGCCATCGGCCGAGGAAATTGCGCGCGCCGAACGCCTGATTGCGGCAGCATCAGGGGGTGCCGAGCGCTTCGAAGGCGCGATGGTCGAGGCGATGCATGTCGAGGCGGCGCGGCGTCTGCTCGAGCGAAACCGCCTCTAGCCCTTGGCGAATCGGCGCATCACTGGCATGGGCGCGCATGGCTGAACTCCTCGACGCTCCCGACATCCCTTTGGGCCTGACCTTTGACGACGTGCTGTTGGTGCCGCTCGCGTCCGCCGTGCTGCCCAGCCAGGCCGACACCCGCAGCTTCCTCACCCGCGATATCCCGCTCAACATCCCCTTGCTCTCGTCGGCGATGGACACGGTGACCGAAACCGACATGGCGATCGCGCTCGCCCAGCTTGGCGGGATCGGCGTGCTGCACCGCAACCTGTCGCTCGATGAGCAGGCCGCGGCGGTGCGCGCGGTCAAGCGCTTCGAAAGCGGGATGGTCGTCAACCCGATCACCATGACTCCGGACCAGACGCTGGCCGAGGCGTTCGAACTGATGAAGGTCAACCGCATCAGCGGTATTCCGATCGTCGAGAAA
>DATHFE010000136.1:0-12240 GCA_035318245.1 Sphingomicrobium sp.
CGGCAAGCCGCAACGCCCCTTCTACCAACGGTGTCGTGGCGTCTACCAGAAGAAGCCGTAGATCACATCGACCACTTCGCCGGAGTAGATGTCAACCAGCAGCGCGTCGTCATAATAACGGACCCAGCGGTACGGGCCGTATGCCGGTGGCAGGCGATACTGGTATGGATCATTCAGCCAGTAATTGTTGCCGTAATAGCCGGCGCCCAGGAACAGGCCGATCGAGAAGCGCTGATACCCATAGCCGAATGGATCATTGTAGCGGCCAAGGTGAAATATCGACCGATTGCGGGTGCGGTAGTTGCGCCAATCGTAGCGATGGTCGTTGCGCCAGTTGCTCGACCAGCGGCTGCCGTTATGGTTTCGGTTGCGGTCGTTCCAGTTCGACAAACGGTTGGTGGTCGTAGTCGTCTGGCTGGTGCGGCTGCGGTCACGCCAGTTGGTGCCAGAGCGGTCGCCGGAATAGCGCGACCGGGTCTGCTGCGTGGTCGTCGGAATGGTCGGCGATGTCCTGCCGCCGCTGTAGCGCTCCCGCGAGCGCCAGTTGGTCACGCCGGCATTGCTGTCGCGGCTGACGACTGGTGCCGACTGGGCGCCATCATTGGACCGGTTGCCCGATCCGTTGCGGCGTCCCGAATAGCCATTCGACCGACCCGAAGACTGGTCCGACCGGACGATTTGCTGCGTCTGTTCGACACGCGGCTGTTCGACGCGCGGCGCCCTCGCCCGCTCGCTGCGCTGGACGTTCTGATTGCTTTCAGAAGGCGCGGCGCGCTCGGTCCGTTGGCCATTGTTACCGCCGCCGCTGCGCTCACCGCGCTCGGCGTTCGTTCCGTTGAAAAAGCCGCGGCCGTGGCCGTCGGGTGCGGCCGCCAGCGCCGGCATGGATGCCGTCGCCAACAAGATGAAAAATAGTGACTTACGCATAACAGGCTCCATTCAAGCTGATCATTTCATGGGCTGTTTTGCGCTTCGATAGATTAGCCGCCGCTGAACCGATCTGGCAGCGGAACGACAGGTTGTGGCGCGCTCGATTCGCCCCCTTGCGGGGCTTGCGTCGGCTTCGCTGCGATCGGCGCCGCTCCGCCCATCGCTTGAGCGGCGCGCAAGATGGCCTTGCGGATCCGCGGATAGGCGCCGCAGGGGCACAGATTGGGCAGAGCGTCGATCTGCTCGGCGCTCGGGTTAGGGCTCGCCTGGAGCAATGCCGCGATAGCCATGATGAACCCCGGATCGCAAAAGCCGCACTGGCTGACCTGTTCGGCAGCCCAGGCCTGCTGCACCGGATGAGCGCGATCGCTCGACAGGCCTTCGATCGTGGTGATGTTGCTGCCTTCCAGCGCGGCGATGGTCAGATTGCAGCTGGTAACCGCGCGCCCGTCGACGATCACGGTGCAAGCGCCGCAGCTGCCGTCGGCGCAGCCATATTTGGCGCCCGTCAGGTTCGATGCGTCGCGCAACGCCCACAATAAGGGCGTTTCTGGCTCGAGGCGGTAATGCACCGCCTCGCCGTTGACCGTCATGCTCGTCACTGGCTTGGAGTAAAGCGGCGCGTCGCGCTTGCAAAGAGCGGCGCATGCGCCATCATGAGCGACGTGGGACGGATCAAGACAGCCAAAGGCGCGATCGGCGTCGAGGAGCTCGGCCGCATTGAGCTAGCCGAGGATTCGGACGAGGTCGCGCCGACCCCGATCGTCTTCCTCCATGGAGTCGGTTCGGACAAGAGCGTGTGGCGGCCGCAGCTCGACTATTTCGCCGCGTCACGGCATGCTGTCGCCCTCGACTATCCCGGCTATGGCGAAAGCGACCCGGCCGATGGCGAGGCTGACCATGACGCATTCGCTGCAGCCATTCTCGCCGCGATGGACGTGCTGGGAATCGAGAGCGCCCATATTTGCGGCTTGTCGCTGGGAGGGGTCGTTGCCATCGCGCTGCACAATGCCGCGCCCGATCGCTGCGGCTCGCTCATCTTGGCCGACAGTTTCGCGACGCATCCCGACGGACGCGGGATTTTCAATCGATCGGTCAAGGCCAGCCGAACGATGACCATGCGGGAGCTGGCCGAAGACCGCGTCGATCTTCTGCTTGCGCCCAACACCAATGACGCGCTGCGCGATGCGGTGGTCGATTCGATGGCGGCGATCAGCCCGGACGCCTATCGCGTCGGCGCGCGCGCCGTGTGGCTGGCCGACCAGCGCGAGCGCCTCGACAGCATCCACGTGCCAACCCTGGTCATTGTCGGCGACCAGGATCACGTCACGCCGCCGATGCTATCGCGCGATCTCGTCAGCCGAATCGCAGGGTCCACGCTGGTCGAAATCGCCGGCGCGGGGCATCTTACCAACATCGAGCAGCCGGCGGCGTTCAATGCCGCCGTGGATCAATTTCTCACCGCCATCGCGCAATAAGGTCAACCTTACTGCGTCTTTAACCGTGCCGTTTAAGCTCGTTTTGTCCTTGTCCTGCGAAAAGCGGGGCCATGAACAAGACCGCTCTCGCCCCAGTCGCAATCGCCTTCGCAATGGCGTTCTCGCCCTCCGCGGCATTGGCCGAGTCGAAGACCGAAGCCATTCTTGGTGCCCCGAGCGCGCTTTCGCTCCTGATCGCGCAGCAGAATGGAACGCCGCTCGTCCCGGCCGCTTATCAGTCGCCGGCCCCCTCCAGCGGAGGACTCTTTGCCAACGCCGTGC
The DNA here is from genome assembly GCA_035318245.1 of Sphingomicrobium sp. Taxonomy (GTDB): domain Bacteria; phylum Pseudomonadota; class Alphaproteobacteria; order Sphingomonadales; family Sphingomonadaceae; genus Sphingomicrobium. The sequence goes on from DATHFE010000136.1 coordinate 2,691, forward strand.
TGACTTACGACAGGCCAGCAGCCGTTTCGCCGATCGCTTACGATCGTCCCAACATTTTCGGCACCGTCGCACTGGCCGTATCGCACAGCCCGCTCGACTATCGCTGGCACAGGGTCGAGCACGCCCGGGTCACCGGCGCTCCGGCGGCCTTCGCCTCGGCGCTGCGCAATCGCCCCGCGCTCGACCGGCTCGATGCTGTCAACCGCTACGTCAATGCGCGCGTCGCCTTCACTGACGATAGGCGCCAGTACCGCACCGCCGACCTATGGTCTTCGGCGGGTGAGACGCTGCGCCGTGGACGCGGTGATTGCGAGGATTACGCCATCGCCAAGTTGCAGATGCTGCGCAGCGCGGGCTTCGCCGACCGCGACCTTTATCTCGTCATCGTCAAAGATCTGGTGCGCCGCGCCGACCATGCCGTGCTCGTCGTCCGGGCCGAGGGCCGCATGCTGTTGCTCGACAATGGCACCGACCGCGTCGCAGACGCCGCGAACGCCCAGGATTATCGACCGGTGCTAAGCTTCAATGCCGGCCACGTATGGACACATGGCTATCAGCGCGCCCTGCCGCCGGTGACGATTGCCCAAGCCCCAGTTTCGGCACCGATCGTCGTCGCGTCGTTGGACGATCAGCGTTCGCGCAACGCGTCGCTGCGGGCCTTGAGCACCGGCTTCAACAGGTAAGACAAGATGCTCTTGCGCCCGGTGATGATCTGGGTGTCGCACATCATCCCCGGCGTAATCGGCAAATGACGGCCCTGCGACATCAGATAGGACCGATCGGTCTCGATGATAACGGTGAAAAAGGCTTCCTTGGACACCTCGTCGAAGATCGAGTCCGCTGAAACCTGGACGACTCTGCCCTCAAGGCCGCCGTAGATCGAGAAATCATAGGCGCTCACCTTGACCAGGGCTTTGTCGCCGACTTTAATGAAGGCGATGTCGCTTGGCTTGATGCGCGTTTCGACCAGCAATTTCTCGCCAACCGGAACGACTTCCATGATCGACTGACCGGCCTGGACGAAACCGCCGACGGTCGTCACCTGAACATTGCTGACCACGCCATCGACCGGTGAGCGCAATTCGTTGCGATTGAGCTTGCCGCGGGCGCCGAGCAGGCTCTGCTCGTTGACCGCGATCTTCTGATTGATCTGGCTGCGTTCGTTGAGCGCGTCCTGGCGGAAGGTGAAGCCGGCTTCGCTAGCCTGCGCCTGCGCTTCGCGGATCGCCGCCTGAGCCCGCCCGGACTGTTCTTGAGCCGCGGCGATACGGCCGTTGAGGTCGACGACCTCGCGGCGTGCGCTGAGCAATTCGGTTTGCGGAACGATGTTCTTGGCCGCCAGCGGCTCGAGCATGTCAACCGAGCGTTGGGCCAGCGCGAGGCTACTGCGCAGGCTGCTGATGGTCGCTTGTGCCTCACCGACTTCGCGGCGGCGCTGATCGGCCGTCGCATTTAGGGCCGCGACCCTGCTGCGCAGCGCCGACTGACGAACGGCTTGCAGTGCCGCCTCCCCTTTGCAGTCGCCGCTAGTGCAATTTGCCGATGCCCCGGTCCCTTCGGCCTCGAGCCGCGACGAGCGCGCCGTCAGCGATTGGGTTTCGGCCTGGATCTGACCAAGCTCGGAAACGCTCTGAGTGTCGTCGAGACGCGCGAGTAGCTGCCCGCGTTTTACGTGCTGCCCGGAGCGGACCATGAATTCGCGGATTGTGGCCGGTTCGGCGGCCTGGATCAGCTGGACCTTGCTGGTCGGGATGACCTTACCTTGGCCCTTGGTCACTTCATCGACGTTGGCGAGCATGGCCCACAGCAGGAACAGGCCGAACGCAATCGCCGAGCCGACAATGATCAGCCTTGCGCCGGTGAGGGGTTCACCGCGTCGGCGCAAACCGCCTGGAAGAAAGGGAATGGATGCCATGATTTACGCTCTTACCAGAATTTTCCGCGCGACGCTCATCGCGCCGCGACGACGGGCGCCGCGGCGGCCGCGACCGCGACAGTGGTTTTGATTGGGGCGCGCGCCTGCTGCTCGGCGATCAGCTTGGCCGCACCGCTGCTGGCGTCCGACGGCAGCGGAATGTTGAGTGTCCAGCCCTTCGACGTGTCGAGCAAACCGCCGACATCATTCTCGGCCCGGGCGATCGGTGGACCAGCCACGGCGCCGGCGGCGCCATTGCCAGTCGTGATCACAGCGAGGTGGAGTATCGGGCGCAGCGAAGCTGGGTCGTTCGGCTCACCGATGTAGCGGCCGGTAAAGGCGGCGGGCATGCCCCACGCGCCGGGCCAGCGGTAGAAGATGTGCACGCCGAGCTTGGCGACCTTCGACAGCATTGGCGCCCAGCGCGGCGCAACATAATCGGCATGATAATGGGTCGCCGAACCGACCGATGTTTCGACATATCCGGCCAAGGCCGCGCGGGCGACGTTCTCCGCCTCGCGCCAGGCGCCAGCTGCCGGCGCGCGCAAAAGCGAACCGTCGCAGACGAAGCTGAATTGGCAGACCGGCGTGCTGTCGCGCTGATAAACCACGCCGCAAATCGACTTCGGATAGGCGGGGTGGCGCATCCGGTTGAGCACGACTTGAGCCACCGCGCGGCGGCCCTCGATCGGCTCATAGCCCGCCTCATAATAGACCGCCTGCGTGAGGCACAGCAACGCGCGGCGGTGGTCGAGTGCGTCCCCGCCTGCGACAAATGATCGCGCCGCCTGGACCGGCGCCGCGCTGAACGGCAGCGAGGCGTTGATCAACCTGGCCTGCTCGCCGACCGCGCGAACAGCAATTGCTTGCTGACCGCTCGTGGCAGCGACCAGCGCAGCCTCTCGCGCTTGGGCAAGCGAGATCGTTACGCTGGCCTGCGCCGGACCCTTCCAAACGCTCACTGCCACGAACATGGCGGCGATAATTGCGACAAGACCCGCCAGTCCGAACGCTAGCGTCCCCGGGCTGGCGTTGGACAGGCGGGCCTCGATCTTGCGGCGAACGATCAGGAGCGCGCTCATGACTTCGCCTCCGTCTTGGCGGCCGCGGTCAGGTGTCCAAGCACTTCTTCGCGCGGCCCGTCAGCGATGATCCGCCCGGCATCGATGACGATCAGGCGATCGACGATCGACAGCATATGATGGCGATGGGTTGACACGACCAGAGTCTGATCGGGCGCCAGCGCCGTCTTGAGATGATCGATGAAATAAAGCTCGGTCTGGGTGTCCATCGCGCCTGTCGGCTCGTCGAGGAACAGCAACTTGGATGGGCTGACTAATGCGCGCGCCAACACCAGCAAAGCGCGCTGCCCGCCCGAGAGGCGCGACCCGCGCTCGCCAACTTGCAAATCGAACCCAGCGGCGTCGCGCGACAGGAAAATGTCGGCGCCTGACCGCACGACCGCATCGATCAATTGGGCGTCGTCGGCCTGCGCCGCGCCCAGCATCAGATTGTCGCGCACCGAACCGCTGAAGAGGTCGGCATCCTGACCCACGAAACGGAAGCTGTCGCGGATCTGGTGCGGATGATATTGACGGCTGTCGAGGCTGTCGATCGTCATCGTGCCTTCGCCCGGCGCATAGAGCCCGCACAAAACACGGCCTAGCGTCGACTTGCCCGACGCGACCCGTCCGATGATGCCGATGCGCTCGCCCGGCTTGATCTTCAGGTTGAGGTCAGACAGCGAATCTCGCGCCGCATTGGGATAACGGAAATTGACATGGCTCAGTTCGACGATTCCCGAGCGGATTTCGGGGACGATGCTGCGCGCCGCGCTTTGTCGCTCGTCGCCTGCTTCCATCATCTGTTGCAAGCTGTCGAGCGTCGTCGTCGCCTGGCGCGCACGAGTGATGAGGAACGCGAATTGACCGATCGGCGAAAGCGCGCGTCCGGCTATCATAACGATCGCGATGATCGCGCCCATCGACATGAGACCGGCGTTGAACATGTAGAAACCGCCGATCAGCAAGCCGACGCTGATGAATTGCTGCGATACGCTGGCAAGATTGACCGCGAGGGCCGTCAGCCGCCGCATGCGCTCCTGGGTCGCAGCGGTCATCGTTGAATAACGCCGCCAGCGGCCAAGCATCTGGCCTTCCGCGCGCGCCGACTTCAACGTCTCGATCCCGCTGATCGATTCGACCAGGACCGAATGCTGCAGGCTGGAATCGGCCTGCGCATCGAGCGCCGCGCGGCCCATCGCCTTTTGCAGGCTGAAGCCCGCGATCAACATCGCCGCAATTCCAACCACGGGCACCAGCACCAGCCATCCGGCGAGCACCGTGATGAGGATCAGGAACACGAGCATGAAGCTGATATCGACCACCAGCACAACCGTGGTCGACGCGAAGAAATCTCGAACACCTTCGTATTCCGAGACCCTGCGAGCAAAGGCGCCGGTGCTGCCCTGGCGCTCGGCCATCGGCAGGTTCATCACTTTCTCGAAAAGCTTCTGCGAGAATTTCGCGTCGAGCTTGCGCCCGATTTCGTCGATCAATTGCGCCCGCGCGACACGCAGGAAAAAGTCGAACGACAGCGCCAGAGCCACGCCCAGCGCCAGCACCCAAAGGGTCGAAATCGCCTTGTTGGGGATGACGCGGTCATAGACATTCATCGTGAACAAAGGCACCGCGAGCGCCAGCAGGTTTACCACCAACGCGGCCAGCAGCACCGGCCAGAATTCGCGGCGGGCCTTCCACACTTCGGACCAGAACCAGTGGGTCCTCTTGGCCTTGTCCCACGGCCGTTCGCCTTCGCGCTCGCGCGTCGGATCTGGCTCGACGAACACTGCACGACCAGTAAAGACCGGCTCCAGCTCGGCGGTTTGAACCCACATCGGTTCGGCCACGCCCGGCGCATAGATCAGCAAGTCGCCGTCGCGGGTATCGAGCAGCACCGCGGCGCGGTTGTCATTGAGTTCAAGGATAGCAGGCAGCTGCCGCGCCGGCCATCCGACCAGCTTGCGATGCATCGGTTCGCCACGCATTCCGACCTGATCGAGCGCTGGCTCGATCTGGTGGAATGGCAGCGTCCCCGTATCGGAAAGTGCCAACCCTGCGCGCAGCAAGACCGGGGAAGATGGTCGGTCCGACTGACGCGCGAGGAAGGTCAGGCAATCGAGGACCGGGTCGATCTCACGCGACGGCGATGCGTCTAGCCAATGCATGAAACTCAACACCCGGTCCTTTCACTCTTACTGGCCAGTCGCCGGCGCCGGTTCCGTGGCGGGAACTGGCTCGGCGGCAGGCGCGGCCGCCGGTGCCGCATAACCTGACGGCGCGGGCGGGCCCATTGCCGGCAACGGCATCGAATTTTCGAGGCGGTCCTCCGGCGGTATTGGATTAACCCTGAAGCGCGTGCGCTCGTCGCTCCACGCCGCAGTTGGCATCTGCACGCCCAATGCCTCGACAAGGCGATTGGTCGCGGCCAACACGCGATATTGCGCATAGAGCTTCGCCAACCGGGCACTCTCGGCCTGGGCCTGGACATTGTAGCGCGTGTTCTGCGCATCGAGCACGTCGAGCAGCGAACGGCGGCCGACGTTGAACTGCTCGCGATAGGACAAGAGCAGGTCGTCCGACACGCGGCCTTGCGTTTCCAATTCACCGACCAGGCGCGTCTGATTCTGCAGGCGGCTCCACGCCGAACGTACATCCTCTTCCGCCGCGCGAGTCCGTTCGAACAGGCGGGCGTGCGTTTCGTCGGCACGATTTTGCTGCTCGCGAACATTGGCTTCCTTGATGCCGCCGTTGAAGATGTTCCAACGCAGCACCGCCCGCGCTTGAAGATCGGTCGTCCTGCCGGCGAAACCGTCGATGTCATGGCCGGCACGCGCCGTTCCCTCGAGATTGACCCGTGGGGCCAGATCCGACTTGGCGGCACGAATCTCTTCGCGTGAAGTGGACAGGTCGGCCAGCGCTTCCTGGACGCGCGGATTGTTCTGACGCGCCAGATCCTCGCCCTCGGCCAGGGTTGCCGGCATATATTGCGACAGGTCCGGCGGCATCGAGACGCTGTCGATCGGCATTCCGGTCAATGTCTGGAAGGAGATCGCTGCGGTATCGAGGTCCTCGCGAGCTTCGGTCACCCGGACGCGCGCGGACTGCAGCCGTTCTTCGGCCTGCTGCTGGTCGGCAATGCTGATCGAGCCCTTGGCCACGCCTTCGCGCAAGTCGGCGGCGAGCCGTTCGTGGAAGGTCGCGTTGTCCTGGGCAATCGCGACCAGCCGCTGCTGCAGCAAATAGTCGATATAATTGCGTGAGACGTTCAACGCGATAAATTCGGACCGTTCCTCGACCCGCGCCGCGGCGGCGTCGGTTCGAGAGGCCTGGCGGCGGATTTCGGCGCTGCGGCCACCGCCGTCAAGCAGCAGTTGGTCGACAGTCAGCTGACCTTCGATCGGCCACAGGGTCTCGTCGGCAGTGTGAATGTCGCGCCGCGTCGGGTTACGCAGCTTGCGAACCCCGGCCGAGGCTTCAACCGAAATCCGCGGATACCACAGGCCCTGGGCCTGCACGCGCTCTTCCCGCGTCGCCGCTGTGTTGGCTACCGCCTGGCGGATTTGCGGGTTGGTGGAGAGTGCGCCTTGAACTGCATCGCGCAGTTCTGCGCCGTAAGCCGGCATCGTGCAAAGTAGCACCGCTCCGGGAACGATTAACGTCCAGTGCTTCTTAATCATGTCTTCCCCCTTCTGGTCTGAAAGCGATGGCCTTCCCCGTCCACCGGGGAAGGCCTTCGCCGGGTTCATCCGTTGGCTACGGGTTGAACCGCATCATGATGAAGCGCCACGGCCTCCATCGTGAAGTTTGCATGGGCCGTAAAGGCGGCCAAATGACCTGTGTCCCAAGTCGGAACGGCCCCGACAGGCTGACTTGCCAGCGCATCGGCCGCCGCATTTTCGGCATTTCCATGGCCCGGCAGGGTCGCGAGCAACGCGTCGATGCTCTGCTCGGCGCCACCGCCGTGCAATGCGTCGACCAGCACCTTGCCTACGACCGCGCTAGCCTGGGCCCCTTCGGATTCGCCGTGTTGCGCGGCGGCGCCGGTCAGAGCCTCGGCCGATGGCATCGCCACGGTCGGTGAGACGATGTCGTTGGCGGGCGCACTGGCCGGAGCGTCGGTCGCCTCGAGCAGGTCCGCCGGCGCCGTCGCCGGGCTGGTGTCGTTGGTCGGCGTCAGCGAATGACCACCGCTCTGGTCGTCGCTCGACGGGCTGACGTTGTGCGCAGGCTGGCTCACATCGGTGCCGACGGCTTCCTTGGTTTCACCACCAAGCGCCGATCGCGAACCGTCATCGCTGTCGGCAATTGCCGGAGCATTGCTGCCAACGATCGCGGCGGCGATGGCCACCGTCGAAGCCGATGACAGATCGACCGAATGTGCCGCTGCCGGAGAAGCGGCAACGCCCGCCGCGGCCAGCGCGGCGATCAACGCCGTGTTGGTGTTGGCGGCGCTCACCGAACGCTGGTCTTCATCGGCATTGCGAGTGAGGAACACGGCGTCGGCCAAGATCCCGGTCGAGCCATCGGCGCGGGTAAAGCTACCCGTTCCGGCAACTTCGACGTCGTCATTGGCCGAATAAGCGATGCCGTCGCTCGACAGCGAGATGCTGTTGATCCCGGCATCGGTCAGCGAGGTCACCTCGCCGGCGTCGACATTACCGTTGCTGTTGGCATCTTGCCACACCCCGAAGCTCGCGAAGTCGGCGTCGTTGGCGTCGAGCGAGCTGCCATATTGCGCGTGCAGGGCCTGGAGATCGCTAACGTCCCCTCCGCCGAACACGAACTCGGACGAACCGTCGACCGTGCCGTTGTGGTTGGCGTCGCGAACCAGGATGCCGTCCTCTGGAGCGACCCATCCGGTCGCCTCACGAACGCCGTCACCATTATAGTCAAAGGTGACGCCGGCATCGTGACCGAGGAAGTGCACTCCGTCGCCGTTTAGGTCGAGCACGACCGGAGCGGCAGGCGCGAACGGCACCAGTCCGGTCGAGACATGGATGGTGAAGTTGCCGACCGTTGTTGAATCGCCGTCACCGTCGGTCAATTGCACCGAAGCGGCGATTGACTTGTCGAGGCTCGAGTTCTGGACGCCGACCGAGGTCAGATCGACCTTGCCGCTGCCAAGACCGCTGGCGAACATTTCAATGTCGGCGATGAACTTGCCGGCATCCGCCGTGAACTTCCACGTTCCTGAGTCGACGTTGGCCTCCGGAACATGCCCGGAATCAAATGAACCATCCGTGTAGTGGACCACATAGGTGATGTCGTCGCCAGTCGCGAAGTTACCGTCGCCGCCGCTATCGTAGCCGATCAATTCGAAGGTTGCAGTGCTGATGTCAGGCAGCGTCACGCCGGCCGGCGGCACGAAGCCTCCGGCGCCGTCGGGATTCGCCAGCGCTTGGGAGCCGAAGTCCCAGACGAACATCTCGTCCGTGCCGTTGAAGTTATTATTGTCGATGCCCCAGCCCGCGGTTGAGCCATTGACGCCTGCGGTAACGTAGTTCGTGGTCGGTCCGGCACTGCCGGTCGACAGCCAGGTTGCCTCATTGAAGGTGCCGCCCATGTGATAGCCGGATACCACTGCAAGATGCTGCGCAGCCGCGCCATCAAGAGTCTGGCCCTGCGTCGTCGGTCCCGCCCCGAACGAGGATGAGCCCGTAATGGCAGTTTCGGTGACTGTCGGATCGAGCGGAGTGATCAGGTCGAACACATATTGACCCGAAGTGCCCGCCGCCGGGTTCACAGTGATCGTGAACACTTGGGTCGTGTCGCCCGCGTCCCACCCCGCAGGACCGATGTCCTGATAGGCGGTGAGAACATTGCCGACCTGGTGTGTGACGAGTGCGTGCCCGCCGGACAAGAGGCCGGTCACGTTGGCGGTGATCGTCATCGCCGATCCCGCGCCGTCCGCGCCTGGCGCGAAGTGCAGCGTTCCAACCGCCGGAGTGGTCGCCGGATTATTATCGGTCTGCTGGTTCTGGACGGTGCCAAGAGCCGGAGCGTCGTCCAGGAACGACAGATTCTGACCGATGTTGGCAACCGCGCTCTGATGGTCGCCATCCTTGTCGGTGACTGTGGCGGTCAGGGTGACGAGGTTATCGGCGCTGAGGCTGACGCTCTCGTTCGGGGTCAACGGATTGGGATGGACCACCGCACGGATTTGGTCGAGCGTGACATCCCCCGCAGCGTTGACGCTGACAGTGAACGCAAGCGCGCCGCCGGCCGTCGCCACATGGCCTTCGACCACATTGCCGTTCAACACGAGGACAATCGCCGAGCCAGTCGCCGTATCGACGAGGCCGCTGTTGGCGCTCGGAGCACTGATGCCGAGGGCGTAGGTCACCGTTCCGGCGCCATCGGCACCGAATGCGCTGGTGAACACGCTGGCGAAGCTCGCCGTGGCGTTGGTCGCGAGCACCGTCTCGTCGACGGTCAGCACCGGCTGGGTGGTCGAAGCGCTGATCGAGGGGCCATCGTCCAGGAATGCTAGGTTCTGGCCGATATTGGCCGTCGCCGCCTGGTGATCGCCGTCCTTGTCGGTGACCGTCGCGGTCAGCGTGACGAGGGTGTCCGC
>DATHFE010000137.1:0-8622 GCA_035318245.1 Sphingomicrobium sp.
GTGTCGACCTCATAGAGCGGTCCGGCGGCGGTCGCGACGCTGAGCGCCGCGGTGACCCGGCTGGCGAGGCGGTTGTAGTAATCGGTCGCCACGAGAGATTTCGCGCCGTCGCTACGCGCACCGTCGGGCGCGTCGAACAGGTAGATCAGGTCGAGGTCGGAGGCATGGGTCAGTGCCTCTCCGCCCAGCCGCCCGAGCGCCAGGATGATGAATTCGCCTCCCTCGATGCGGCCATGCGTTGCCGCGAATTCCTCGATCGCGGCGTCACCCAATGCAACCACCGCCGCCTCGGCAACGCGCGAATATCCGCCGGCGACATCGAGCGGGTCGTGGCGCCGCGCAATGATCTGTACGCCAAGCGCGAAGCGCCGTTCGTTGATCAACCGCCGCACCCGGTCGAGGGCCGCGTCATAGCTCTCACCTCGCTTCGATTGCTTGAGGCGTGCGGTCAGCGCCGCGACATCCGGCGGCGGGTCGAAGCTTGACGCGTCGATCAGCCCATCGAGCAATTCCGGCCGCCTCGCCAGCTGATCGGCGAGCACCGGCGCATGGCTCAAAATTTCCGCGAGCAAGCGAGTCAGCGCCGGTTGAGCTTCGAGCAGACGGTAGAAATTGACACCGCTCGACATTCGCTCGACGACGTCGCCGAAGCGGTTCAATGCGCGGCTGGGATTGGGGCCGGTCGCGACTGCGGCGAGCAGCCCGGGCAGCATTTTTTCGAACGCGGTCCGCGCCGCGGTTGCGCGCAGGCTGCGGGCATGCGCGGAGCGCCACTCGGCGATACGCTTCATCACCGTGTCGATCTCGCCGAAACCCAGGTCCGCAAGCTCGGCGCGAAGTTTGTCGGGATCCTTTGACAAGGTTCGCGTCTCGCCCGAGGCAAGCCCATCGAACGCCGCGCCGACCCGTTTGACATGGGGTTCGAGCAGTTTGAGCAGCGCCTTGCCGTTGGTGAGGCCATGAAGCCGCGCGACTGCGTCGAGGGCTTTCGGCTCGGCGGGAAGCCGGTGGGTTTGCTGGTCATCGATCATCTGCAGGCGATGCTCGATTGTGCGGTGGAGGCGATAGGCGTCCGCCAGTTCGCCCGCGAGTTTTGCTTCGAGATGGCCCGCCGCCGACAGCGCCGCGAGCGCGTCGAGCGTCGCCGGCGCGCGCAAGCTCGGCTCACGGCCGCCGTGGATCATCTGCTGAGCCTGGGTGAAGAATTCGACTTCGCGAATCCCGCCGCGGCCGCGCTTGACGTCATAGCCCGGCCCGAACGCCTGGACCTGTGCATAATGGTCGCGAACGCCCATGCTGATACTGCGGATTTCATCGATCACGCCGAAGTCGAGCGTACGACGCCAGATGAACGGCTGGATCGCCTCCAGAAAATGCCCTCCCAGCGCACGGTCGCCGCCACACGCCCGGGCGCGGATAAACGCCGCGCGCTCCCACGGCAAAGCGGTCGATTCATAATAAGCTATCGCCGCGCCCACCGGCAGGACAATCGGCGTAACTTCCGGCGACGGGCGCAGCCGCAAATCGACGCGCGCGACATAACCGTCGGCGGTGCGCTGCTGGAGTAGCTCGATCAGCCGACGACCGATCCGCACCGCGGCTTCGCCGGCATCGTCGCGTGCCCGCCGCGGCAATTTGGCGGGATCATAAAGCAGAATCAGATCGACGTCGGACGAATAATTGAGCTCACGGCTGCCAAGCTTTCCCAAAGCGATCACCGCGATCCCGGTCGGGTCGGCGTCGGGCACACGTTCGATAATCGCGCAAGCGAGCGCCCGGTCGATCGCCTCCTCGGCGAAATCGGACAGCAATTGAGTAACGCGCTCCAGGCCAATTTCCCCCGCCAGGTCCCCGAGCGCAACGGTCAGCGCGAGGCCGTGGCGGCGGCGGCGAATCTCGGTTGCAAGGTCATCAGCGTCCGCGGCGAGCGAGCGGACCACTGCGGCCTCGGCCCCTTTGACCGCGAAAATTTCGACCAGATCGGGTCGGGCAAGCATTGCCTCCCGCAGGAACGGAGATTCGTTGCGGGCACGTTCAATCGCGTCTTCTCGCGCCTTGCTCTCGACTGTTGCCGCCACGCCACGTCCCATGCCTGAATCCCGGCCCGCATGAAACTGCGCGGCTTTACATGCGTTAAGTTATCAAATGAATTTCCACCGCCAAGATCAGGCTGCGGCGGCCAGGTCCCTGGATCGCCGCATTATCCAGGTAGACCTGCCGTCAGATAACGCCGGGGTGATCGCTGCACTTCGCCGCGCCTTCCAACCCGCGCCGCCGTGTCGAAGCGAAGAAGATTTCGAAGCCTTGCTGCGCCGCCTGAATTAGCCTTCGCGATCCCGGCTGAGGCTGTCGACCTGTCCCATGATATTCTGCAGCGCCGATTGATTGGGGTCGGTCTTGTGCTGACGGCGTGACGGCAATTTCCCGCCGGTCAGCAAGGCTTCGAGCGCGACGCGGCCGCGTGCGACGCGGCTTTTGATCGTGCCCACCGCGCAACCGCAAATCTCCGCAGCCTCCTCATAGGCAAAGCCGCCTGCCCCAACCAGGATCAGCGCCTCGCGCTGTGGCTGCGGCAGGTGCATCAGCGCGCGTTGCATGTCGCCAAGCTCGATATGGCGGTCCTGGCTCGCCGGCGCGGCAAGGATCTTCGCGGCGGCGATGTCGTCCCATTCGCCCTTGAAACGCGCGCGGCGCATCTGGCTGAGGAACAGGTTGCGCAAGATGATGAAGGTCCAGGCGCGCATGTTGGTGCCGGCCTGGAAGCGCTTGCGCGCCGCCCAAGCCTTGAGGAGCGTTTCCTGGACGAGATCGTCGGCTAGGTCGCGGCTGCCCGACAACGATCGGCCGAAGGCGCGCAAATGCGGGATGACCGAGGCAAGATGCTCTTTGAACTCGTCATCGGGCAGCGGCACCAGCTCGGGGCGCACGATTTCGATAGCATCGTCATCGTCTTCGTCGTCGATCACTTAAATCCCACCCGTTTTACGCTCGGTAACCGGAGCCACCGAAAAAGGCCGCCGTTCAATGTATCGATGCTAGGAATGTAGGGAGTCAGCTGGCCGACAACAATATTACACCAAAGATGACTACCACCAGAATGAGACCGACGCCGAGTACATAGCGCATATCGCGCGGACCCGTGCCGGCGCGCGCTTCGGTGGTGGTCAGATGCTCGGTGCCTCGATCCGTCATTGCCGATCCCTGAAATTGTTACTGTCGGCTAACGAAGCTTCCCGGCCGCAGTTCCAACTTCAGTGGATCGCCCTGATTCTAGCTCGCGGGAACGGTCGCCGCGTCGAAGAACAGGGCCTGGGCGATGGCCGCCTTGACCGTCGAGCGCTGAAACGGCTTGGTGATCAGGAAGGTCGGCTCGGGCCGCGTCCCGGTCAGCAACCGCTCGGGGAATGCGGTGATGAAAATCACCGGCACCGCGAACTCCGCAAGGATGTCTTTTACGGCGTCGATGCCCGAGGAATCGTCGGCGAGCTGGATGTCGGCCAGGACCAACCCCGGCGGATTCTGCCGCGCTTGCGCCAGCGCCTCGTCACGGGTGACCGCGACGCCGGTGACATTGTGGCCGAGGTCGCGGACGATCGTTTCGATGTCCATCGCGATGATCGGCTCGTCTTCGATGATCAGGACATCGGCCAGCGTCTGGCGCTCGATCTCCTCCAATGCCTCGGCGACCAGACTTTCGACGTCGCTGGGCGACGCTCCAATCAGATAGGCGGTGTCCTCGGGTGAAAAGCCCTCCAGCGCGGTCAAAAGCAACGCCTGGCGCGAGAGCGGAGTGATCCGCGACAGGCGTGCCTGGGCAATGCCTTCGTGGCCCCCGAAACCGGTGGCGGGTTCCTCGCCTTCCTCGATGTTGGCGGTCGACCAGATGGCATGGAACGTGCGGTATAGGCCAAGCCGCGGATCCACATCGCGCGGAAAGCTTTCGGGTGACGCGATGATCGCTTCCAACGTGGCGCGAACGAACGCGTCGCCATGCGTCTGGCTGCCCGTCAAGGCGCGCGCATAGCGGCGGAGGAATGGCAGGTGCGGTGCGAGTTCCTGACCAAGCGACATAAAAACCGGCACTCCATGTCTTGGGGAATGTCCCCTATGTGAAAGCGCGCCCGCCTTAGGGCAAGTCCGCGCTCGATGCGAGAGGGCCCTCATGGATGACCGTAGTCCCCCCAATGCATCCGCGAAGCTGGAACAAAGCAGTCGCGATTTGGTTTCGTTCCTGATCCGCCATCGTCATCCAGGATGATTGACGACGCGGCAGGACGGACGATAGGGCGTGGAAGGCGACTTCCTTGGTCCCAACAGCCGTTGCATGTCGCGTTCATAACGAGATCGAAATTGTGACGTGCGATTATTCGCATGTGGGGGGGCCGAGAGGTTGAGTGGCAGCGACAAAGCCGGACATCGCAAAGCGGGCAACGCGCCCGCTACCACCAAGGGTGAGATGCGAAAGCGCAAGAAGGGCAAGGCGACGAGCGGGCCGATCGGCCGCGCGCTACGATCAGTCTATGACGACACTTTGCGCGAAGATGTCCCCGCGGATTTCATCGATCTCCTTGGAAAGCTTGGATAAGATTCGCAAGCCGGCGCGTCGCGCATGACGGCGGTCCTCCCGTCGCGATTCAACGCGCTCCCGACGGCCGCCAAGCTCCTGATCTTCATTTCGCTTGCGCTGCTGCCGCTCGGACTCGGGCTGGTGTGGGTCGCGGGGGGCGGAATACGCGCTGCCAACCAATCGAACCTGAAACGCGCCGAAGCCGAGGGGCTCGCAGCGATTCGCGCGATCGAGAGCTTGATCGCGCGTGATGCCCTCGCCTTGCGAATTGCCGCCAATGGCGCCCTGCGGGCGAATACAATCGATCCATGTGCGACGGCGGCCCAGTCGCTCGCCTTGTCTCCCGGTGTCGCGCGGAATTTCTCGCTGCGCGACCCCAACGGCAAATTGCTTTGTACCGAGGGCGATTTCCAACCTTCTCGCGACGACCTTTTGGTCGCGCCGGGTGATATCCGCATGTGGATCGCTCCCCGGGACAACGCGATCTACGTAAGGGTCGGCGTGATCGGCGGGATGGCGACGGGTTCTCTCACCCGCGATCAAATACGCGACGCCGCTTTGGCGGCAGGCGACGAACTCACCCGCCTGGTGATTACCGACCAACAGGCCGATATGGTCGTGGTCAATGAGCCCCTCCCGCAGGGCGTCGACGGGTCGCTGCAGCAATGGGCGTATCCGATCGCCAACCACCAGCTGGTAGTCAGGATCGCCGCATGGGCGCCGAGTATCACCACAATTGAGCGTTTGCTGCTCCTGTTGCCGGTTCTGATGTGGGTGGTCGCTGCGCTGATCAGCTGGGTGATGGTAAATCGCTTGCTGATTGCCCCGTTGCGCCGCCTTCAACGCGTGATCGGGGAGTTCCAGCCGGGCGACAATCCGCTCGTCCTGCCGTCAAAACTCGGCCCGGCCACTGAAATCCAGGATCTCGGCAACGCGTTCGTTCGCGCGGTCAAGCGGATCGACGAGTCGGAACGGCAAATGAGCGAGGCATTGGAAGGGCAGCGCAAGCTCGTCCGCGAAGTCCACCACCGCGTGAAAAACAACCTTCAGGTGATCGCCAGCCTGCTCAACATCCACGGCCGCAGCGTCGTCACCGTTGACGCCAAGGCGGCCTATGCCGCAATCGGACGACGGGTCGACGCGCTGGCGGTTGTTCACCGTAATCATTTCGCCGAGATGGAGGAGAGCCGCGGTATAGCCGTGCGTCCCCTGCTGACCGAACTCGCCGCGAGTCTCCGCGCCAGCGCCCCCGACAGCGCGCGCAAAATGTCGATCGAACTTGAGGTCGAAAGCCTCAGCACAACTCAGGACGTCGCCGTGGCGGTTGCTTTCCTGATCACCGAAGTGGTCGAATTCGCCATGCTCCGCAGCCCCGAGGAAGGGGTTGAGGTGACTTTGCGCCGGACCAGCGAGCTTACTGCGCGTCTAAGCCTGAGCAGCGCTGTGCTCGCACCCGATGCGAAGAGTGATCCAGCCCAAATTCAGTTCGAACGGATCGTTTCGGGCCTCGCCAAGCAATTGCGCTCGCCGCTCGACCGAAAGCTTGGCCGCTACATGGTCGACCTTCCGGTTTTCCCCGAATATTGAAGATTGTTCAGCCGGTTCCAGAACGAAACGAAAATATTTTCAAAATGCTGGAACCCGGAGCGAATCACGGACGTTTACTGCCTTGGATAGCGACCTTTGCCCCCCCGCTCTCGCTATCCGCTTACATGGGCCCGGAACCGCCAACCCCTCCCCCCCCCGGTGGCGATTTCGGGCCCAAATTGCGTCCGGGGCCCTCCATTTCCATCGAAGTCGGATTTTTTTGCGCCGCTTTTTGCGCCCGCGCGGCACGCCAATGGGTGACGCGGATGGCGAGGATGGCGAACTCATACAGCCCATAAAGCGGCACCAGCATCAGCAGCATCGACACCACGTCGGGCGGCGTCAGCACCGCGGCAATCGCTGCCGATGCGACGATTGCATAGCGCCGCGATTTGACCAGCTGCTCTCGGCTGACGATGCCCGCTCTCTCGAGGATCATCAGCAAGATCGGCATTAGGAAGGCGATCCCGAAGCCGAAGATGAAGCGGGTGCAGAAGCTCAGATAATTACCGACGCCGGGCAGGGCTTCCTGTTCGATGCCGCCGATGTTGCCCTGATAGCCGAGCAGAAACTTCAACGCCCACGGCATCGCGACGAAATAAGCGAAGGATGCTCCCGCGGCGAAGAAGAATGGTGTCATCAAAAGGAACGGCAGGAAAGCGCGCTTTTCCTTGAGGTACAGCCCCGGTGCGATAAACCGCCACAGCTGCGTCGCGATCACCGGAAAAGTGACCATCAAAGCGGCGAACAACGCGACCTTCACTTCGACAAAGAACGCTTCGAACACGTCGGTGTAGATAACCTTGCCCTGCCCCGCCGCGAGCAACGGCTGGACCAGCACGCCGAAGATCGGCCGCGCGAAATAGAGGCAGATGAAGAACGCCGCGGCGATCACCGCGAGGCACCACAGCAGGCGCCGGCGCAATTCGATCAGATGATCGAGCAGAGGTGCCTTGGTATCGTCGAGGTCCTTCACGGCAACGGCCGCTTGGCCGTCGGGATTTCGGCATCGCCAGAGACCGGCGGCTCCAGTGGCAGCATCACTTGCGCCGGATCGGGCTCGGGATATTCAGCGTCGCTCGGATAATCGCGCATGATGCGCTCATTTTCCTCGCGCCACTTGCGGTCCATTTCCTCCAGCTCGGCCTCGCGCATCATATTTTCGATGCCGATGGTGAAGTGGCGCGCCATGCCGCGAACCTTGCCAACCCATTGGCCGATCGACCGCATGACCCGTGGAAGATCCTTGGGCCCGATGAAAATGAGCGCGGCAATCGCGACGATCAGCAGTTCCGAGGAATCGACGCCGAACACCGGCCGTGCTCCTTGTGGCGTTTAATCAGGCGCGATTGTCGTCGGGATTGGCGGGAGGCGGCGACGATGGATCGGCCGCACGGGGCGGTTCCGGCGTCAAATCGATCGGCCGTTCCTGATCGAGCCGTCGCGCGCCAGGGCGCTCTGGCGTCTTTTCGTCGTCGGACATGCCCTGCTTGAAGCTTTTGAGGCCTTTGGCGACGTCGCCCATCATCGCCGAAAAGCGGTTGCCGCCGAACAGCAACAGGATGACGATGCCGAGAATGATCCAGTGAACGAGGCTGAAACCGCCCATGTGCGTGCCCTTCGAATAAGTGCTTGGACAACTATCTAGTCTTCCTCGTCGCCGCTTTCCAGCGCCGCGTCGATTAGGGCCTCGTCGAACGGGTCGAGCAAGCCCGCGGCCTTGAGGTCGTCGATGCCGGGCAAGTCACGGCGCGAGCCCAGGCCAAAGTGGCTGAGGAAGTCAGCGCTGGTCGCGTAAAGAAGTGGCCGTCCGGGTCCTTCGCGGCGGCCAGCAGGACGGACCCAGCCCGCTTCCATCAGAACGTCGAGCGTGCCCTTTGAGATCTGTACCCCTCGGATCGCCTCGATCTCGGCGCGGCTTACCGGCTCGTGATAGGCGATGATCGCCAGCGTCTCGGTGGCTGCGCGCGACAAGCGGCGCGGCTCCTCACGGGTGCGGCGAAGCAAATGGGCAAGGTCGGGCGCGGTCTGGAAATGCCAGCGCCCGCCCCGCTCGACCAGGTCGATCCCGCGCCCGGCGTAATGTTCGGCCAAGCTGGCGAGAGCGGCTTCGACGTCGCCTTCTCCGGCGTGGAGCGCGATCTCGGCGGACGTCAGTGGGCTCGCGGAGGCGAACAGGGTCGCTTCGACACTACGGACAAATTCGTCGATCATGCCGCCGACCGTAGCTTCAACGGGGAAAACGGCTCGTCCTGCGCGATTTCGAGCATTCCGCGCCGCGCGAGTTCCAGTGCCGCGACGAAGCTCGACGCCAGCGCCGAACGGCGATAGGCCGAGTCTCCATGGTCGGGAAGGAAAGCCGCAAGGTCGGTCCATTCGATCGCCATGCCGATCATTCTCGCAACCCGTTCGATCGCTTCCTCAAGCCCCATGACGGCGCGTTCGGCGATGACGTGCATCGCCGGCCC
>DATHFE010000138.1:0-17720 GCA_035318245.1 Sphingomicrobium sp.
AGGGCCCGCGGTGACGGTCGCGGGCGACTTCTGACGATGGGTTGAAGTCGGGCGGCTTGGCGCGGGCCACGCTTTGCGGCTAGTCGTTGCGGCCACCGATGGACATTTATCTCCCTATCGCCGGAATGGCCGTCAACGCGCTGTTTATGATCGCGCTGGGCGGTCTGGTCGGTATCTTGTCGGGAATGTTCGGGGTCGGCGGTGGCTTTCTGACCACGCCGTTGCTGATTTTCTATGGCATTCCGCCGACGGTCGCGGTGGCCTCGGCGACGACCCAGATCACCGGATCGAGCGTATCCGGGGTGTTTGCCCACATGCGCCGCGGCGGGGTCGACATGCGCATGGGGCTGGTGATGATCGCCGGCGGACTAGTCGGCTCGCTGGCCGGCGCGGGCATCTTCCGCTTGCTCCAGGCGAGCGGCCAGATCGATACCGTCATCGGCCTCCTTTACGTGCTTCTGCTCGGCTCGATCGGCGGTCTGATGCTGAGGGACGCCGCCCTCGCCCTGGGCTGGATCCCAACCCCCGAAAAGTCAGCGAAGAGGGCCCGGCACAACCGCTGGGTCGCATCGCTGCCGATGCGCTGGCGATTTTATAGCTCCGGCCTCTACATCTCGCCGCTGGCGCCGCTGGCGCTCGGCTTCGTCGCCGGCATCCTGACCGTATTGCTCGGCATCGGCGGCGGCTTCATCCTCGTCCCGGCGATGATCTACATTCTCGGCATGGCGGCGCGAGTAGTCGTCGGCACCAGCCTAGTGATGATCCTCGCGGTCAGCGCGGTGTCGATCCTGATTCACGCGCTGACCACCCAATCGGTCGACATCGTGCTCGCCGCTCTGCTTCTCGTCGGCGGCGTGATTGGCGCGCAATATGGCGCAATACTCGCCACCCGGCTGAAGCCCGACCTGCTGCGCCTGGCGCTGGCGGTCATCATCCTGCTCGTCGCCTTGCGCATGGCGCTGGGGCTCGCCTGGCGGCCCGACGAGATTTTCTCGATCGAATATATGTGATGCGGCGGCTCGCCTCCGCGCTGCTGCTGACGCTCACCCCTTTGCTGCTGGGTGCCGCGGGACCGCGGCTGGTGCCCGACGTTTCGTCGCGCGCGATCCAGATCATGTACAGTTTCAACGGCGCGCAATTATTGCTGTTCGGGGCGATCCTTTATCCTGGGGGCCGCGTTCCGACGCGCCCGGCCGACGTGATCGTCGTCCTCAAGGGCCCTGTTCAGCCGATCGTCGTGCGCCAGAAGGAGAAGATCGCGGGCATCTGGATGAACGCCGATTCCAACCGCTTCCGTTCGGCGCCAAGCTATTATGCGGTCGCATCGTCCCGCCCGATCAAGGACCTGGTCGACGAGCGCACCGCGGCAATTTACGAGCTTGGGCTGGACAATCTGCAATTGTCGACCGGCGGCGGCGCGCTGCCCGACAAGGAGCGGCGGTTCGAAGCCGGGCTGGTGGATCTGAAGCGCCGCCAGGCGCTCTATGCCGAAAATGCCAAGGGCGTCGAGATCAGCGAAGGCGTGCTGTACCGCGCGCGGCTGTTTATCCCGAGCCAGGTGCCGGTCGGCACCTATACCGCCGAGACTTTCTTGATTGATCAGGGCCGGGTGGTCGCCGCGGCGACGCGCGACGTCGAAATCGGGAAATCGGGCTTCGAACGTTATGTCGCTCTGGCAGCGCGGCGACACGCTTTCCTCTACGGCATGGCGTCGGTCATTTTGTCGCTTGGCCTCGGCTGGGCGGCCGCAATGGCCTTCCGCAAGCGCGCGTAGTTGTACGAAGGCCGTCTCGAGCGAAGCGAGCTGGATGAACGCTCCTAAGCGAATTTTAACCGAGCCGGCCTACACCTCACTTCACGATTTCGTCTGACGGGGTGGCGTTGACTATGACCGATAATCCGAACCTGAAGCAGTTTGTCGACGAGATGAGCAGCTACAGCGACGATGGAGCGCCTTCGCAGGTCCCGTCGGTCCGTGGCGCGGCGCTGCCCGCGATCGGCCATGTCATCGACATCGCCGGGTCGGGTTCGCAGGTTCATATGCATGCCGAAAAATTGGTCGGGCTAGAGACCCACAAGGACCCATCGGTT
The DNA here is from genome assembly GCA_035318245.1 of Sphingomicrobium sp. GTDB lineage: Bacteria > Pseudomonadota > Alphaproteobacteria > Sphingomonadales > Sphingomonadaceae > Sphingomicrobium. The sequence goes on from DATHFE010000138.1 coordinate 2,092, forward strand.
GCCATGTCGGGCCAAGTCGGCAGCCAGATCAAGATGTCGGTCGGCAAGAGCTGGCTGATCGCCAACGTGCGCACCCTGCGCGCCGCCGAGAACGGCATGGTCATCGCCCATGTCGACTTCCTCGGCGAAGGCGACCGCGATGCCAACGGCCGGCTGTCCCGCTTCCGCCGCGGCGTCACCCGCTTCCCCATTCCGGGCTGCGAGGTTCATGCCGTCACCACCGAGGACCTGCGCTCAGTGTTCGCCGCCGAGGACAAAGCGCACATCGAAGTCGGCACCGTCTATCCCACCGACGACATCCGCGGCGCGCTCTACATCGATCCGATGCTGTCCAAGCATTTCGCCGTGCTCGGCTCAACCGGTACCGGTAAATCGACCGCGGTCGCCTTGATCCTCCATCGCATCTCGCAATTGTCGCCCGAAGGGCACATCGTGATGATCGATCCGCACGGCGAATATTCGGCCGCGTTCAAGGGCTGCGGCGAACTGTTCAACGTCGACAATCTGCAATTGCCGTATTGGCTGATGAATTTCGAAGAGCATTGCGAAGTGTTGCTGACGACCAGCGACGCCGAACGCCAGCGCGATGCCGACATTCTCGCCAAATGCCTCCTCGCCGCGCGCACCAAGGGCAAGAATCTCGAAGCCTATGGCAAGGTCACGGTCGATTCGCCGATTCCTTATCTGCTGACCGACCTGACCGGAATCCTGACCAACGAAATGGGCAAATTGGACCGCGCCGGCGACACCGCGCCGTTCCAGCGGCTGAAGACCAAGATCGACGAGCTGCGAGCCGACCCGCGCTACACCTTCATGTTCTCGGGCATGCTGGTTTCGGACACGATGGGCGCGTTTCTCGCCAAATTGTTCCGCCTGCCGAGCCATGGCCGGCCGATCTCGATCGTCGACGTTTCGGGCGTTCCGTCGGACATCACGTCGGTGGTTGTGTCTGTTCTTGCGCGAATGGTGTTCGACTACGCCATCTGGTCGCGTAACGAGCCGCAGCGCCCGCTGTTGCTGGTCTGCGAGGAAGCGCATCGCTACGTTCCCAAGGACGACAGCGCCAAGGGCCAGGCGGTCCGCAAGATCCTCGAGCGGATCGCCAAGGAAGGCCGTAAGTACGGCGTTTCACTCGGCCTCATCACCCAGCGTCCCTCGGATTTGGCCGAAGGCGTTTTGTCGCAGTGCGGCACGATCATCTCGATGCGTTTGAACAACGACCGCGACCAGGCCTGCGTCGCCGCCGCCATGCCCGAAGGCGCGCGCGGCTTCCTCGACGCCATCCCGGCGTTGCGCAATCGCGAATGCATTGTCTGCGGCGAAGGCGTCGCGATCCCGATCCGGGTCCGCTTCGACGATCTCGAACCCGAAAAGCGCCCGGCCTCGTCAGACCCGAGCTTCGCCGAGCTGTGGCGCGAGACCGGCGGCGAAGAAGGCATCATCCAGCGCACCGTCAAGCGCTGGCGGGGTCACGGCAGATAAGAACCAAGCGGCGTGCTCGCCATCGGAATGCTCGCCTGTCCGGGGGGACAGGCTGCGCTTTCCGATCACTCGGCGGGCTGTGCGGCCGCTGGTTCGCGGTAGGCCCAGAACAGGGTCGCCGGCGGGACGTTGATCCATTCGAAGCCGCGCTCGATCCGTTCGAACACCGGCTTGATGAAATCCAGCACCTTCGGGCTGAACTGATAAACCAGGAAGGCGCCGCCGGGGCGGATGACGCGCGATGTCGCCGCGCCGATTTCGGCGCCGACGCCCGGCGGAAGCGTCGAAAAGGGCAGGCCCGAAAGCACATAATCGGCGTGGGCGAAGCCGCGCTCTTCGAGGATTCGCTCGACGTCGGCGGCCGAGCCGGTCACCGCGAGGAGCCGGGGATCATCGATATCGCGCTTCAGGAAGTCGGTGAACTCGGCATTGGTGTCGATCGTCAGCAACGTCGCATCGTCGCCAAGCATCTCGAGGATCGGGCGGGTGAAGGTGCCGACTCCCGGGCCATATTCGACGAATATTCTGGTGTTCGCCCAATCGACCGGGCCGAGCATCTTGTCGATCAGGATCCGCGACGAGGGAATCACCGATCCGACCATCACGGGATTCTTGAGGAAGCCGCGAAGGAATTGCCAGCGCGGGCTGGTGCCCCGGCGTTTCGCGCGGCGTACGAATCGGCGTGGCCCCTTCAACGTGCGGGCGGACGATACGGACATGAGGGCTCCTCGGGGCGGCGAAGCGGGGAGCGATGGCAAATGCATCGGCGCTTGGCAAGTTCCGCTTGAGTATGACGTCCGTGCCGAAGGGGGCTGGGCCATGAAACGAGCACTTTTCGCGACAAAAGCCTGACGCCTGCAATCTTCCCCGTGGGGCATAGGCGCCCTAAGAACATCGCGATGCGCGCCATTCCACTACGGCGGCGGGTCGGCGGATCGGCGCTGAAGACGCCCCATTTCCTATTGCTGTTCGCCGCGATGCTGGTCGCCGCGGCGGGCAATACCGCGCTGCAATCGGTGATGCCGGCGATCGGCCGCGAGATCGGCATCGCCGACGTGTGGACGGCGATGGCTTATACCTCGTCGGCGGTGCTGTGGGTGCTGCTGGCCCCTTTCTGGGCAAGGCAGAGCGACGTCCATGGGCGCAAGCGCCTGATCCTGATGGGGGTTGCCGGGTTCATCGTGTCAATGATCTTGTGCGGGATTGCCCTCGTCTTCGGGCTCAAGGGCATCCTGAGCGGCGCGACGACGTTCATTCTGTTCGCCTTGGCCCGGACGATCTACGGTTCGCTGGGCTGCGCGACGCCTTCGGCGACGCAGGCCTACCTCGCGTCGCGCACCCGCCGTACGGCGCGGGTCTCGGCCCTGTCGGCGCTCACCTCATCATTCGGCCTAGGGACGATCCTCGGGCCGGCGATCGCGCCGCTTTTCGTGCTCCCTGGGGTTGGCCTGCCGGGCCCATTGTTCGCTTTCGCCGTGATCGGGATCATCGTCTTCACCGCGATCCTGTTGTGGCTGCCCAACGACCGCGACGGGCGGCGCGGCGGGCGCGGGGCAGCGATGAGCTACCCGTCGCAGGCGTCGAGCGTGACCGGCGCCAGCGTCGTCGCGGCGACCTCGGCCGACCGCACGCGGCTCAAATGGAGCGACCCGCGAATTCGACCGTGGATTTTAGCCGGCGTCGTGGCCGGCCATGGCCAGGCGGCGACCCTGACCTGCCTTGGCTTTTTCATCATCGACCGGCTTGGGCTCGCGCCGAGCGGTTCCGAAACCTCGATTGCGATCGTCATGATGGCCGGCGCCTCGGCCACCCTGGCAGCGCAATGGGGGCTGATCCCGCGGCTTGCGCTCAGCCCGCGCGCGCTGATCCTGTGGGGTTCGCTGATCGCCGCGCTGGGGCTCATTGGCACAATGCTGGCGGCCGACCTCTACGGTATCGTGATCGGGTTTAGCGTAGCGTCGATCGGCTTCGGCCTGACCCGCCCGGGGTTCACCGCCGGAGCATCGCTCGCGGTTAGCCTGCATGAGCAAGGCGGCGTCGCCGGCGTTATCACCTCTGCCAACGGAATCAGCTTCGTTGCCGCGCCGGGACTCGGCATGCTGACCTACGCGGTCGATCCGCATCTGCCGTTCGCCATCTCGGCGCTGCTGCTGGTGGCCCTGATCCCGTGGGGCCGCCGCCGGCTCGACTGAGCTAGCTCTTTGCCGCGTCCGTGCGCGGTCGGAGCATACCCGGAAGGACGAAGCCGATCCCGCTATTGGGCCGCACCGCGTCGCTTTTCAGCGTGTCCTGAATCTTCTCATATTCGTTCAGCATGTCCGGCGTAACCGAGGCACGGGTTTCCTTCAGCGCGGCCTCGAAGTCGGCCTTGGTCACCGTCTTGGCGTCGAGTCCAACACGAAGGGCGGTGAGCCCGGCGCGGCGCACGAGGTCCTCAAGATCGGCTCCGGTGAAATTCTCGGTCCGTTGCGCCAGCGAGTCCAGGTCGACGTCCTTGGCAAGCGGCATTCCGGAAGTATGGATGGCGAGGATTCTCCGCCGCCCGGCGGTATCCGGCGGGCCGACATAAATGAGTTCATCAAGCCGGCCGGGGCGGAGCAGCGCCGGGTCGATCAAATTGGGCCGGTTGGTCGCGCCGATCAGCACGACATTGTTCAATTCCTCGAGCCCGTCCAACTCTGACAAGATGGTGTTGACCACGCGTTCGGTGACCTGCGGCTCGCCCAGCCCGCCGCCGCGCGCGGGGACCAGGCTGTCCAATTCGTCGATGAAGATCACGGTCGGCGCGACCTGGCGGGCGCGGGCGAACAGCCGGGCGATCTGCTGCTCGCTCTCGCCATACCATTTGCTCAGCAGGTCGGACGATTTGGTGGCGATGAAATTCGCCTCGCTCTCGCGCGCCGTGGCCTTGGCCAATAGGGTCTTGCCGGTGCCGGGCGGCCCATAGAGCAGGAATCCGCGCGCAGGGCGGATGCCGAGGCGGCGGAAGGCCTCGGGATGCTTCAGCGGCAGCTCGACGCCTTCGCGCAAGCGGTCACGCGCCTGGTCGAGACCGCCGACATCGTCCCAGGTGATGTTGGGGACTTCCACCATCACCTCGCGCATCGCTGACGGCTGGACGCGCTTCAGCGCGTTGTCGAAGTCGCGGATGTCGACCGATAGCGCATCGAGAACCTCGGTTGGAAGCGTCTCTTCCGAAAGGTTGATCTTGGGCATGATTCGGCGGACGGCTTCAAGCGCAGCCTCGCGCGTCAGCGCTGCCAGATCGGCGCCGACAAAGCCGTAAGTGCGCCGGGCCAGCGCATCGAGATCGACATCGGGTGCGAGCGGCATGCCTCGCGTGTGGATGCCGAGAATTTCGCGGCGGCCATTCTCGTCGGGCACGCCGACGACGATTTCGCGATCAAAGCGTCCGGGGCGGCGCAGTGCCTCGTCGATTGCCTCCGGGCGGTTGCTGGCGGCGATGACCACCAGGTTCTGGCGCGGTTCTATCCCGTCCATCAGGCTCAACAACTGCGCGACGAGGCGCTTTTCCGCCTCACCCGAAACCTGGCCGCGCTTTGGAGCGATCGAGTCGATTTCGTCGATGAAGATGATCGAAGGCGCGGATTTGGCCGCTTCCTCGAACAGTTCGCGCAGCTTTTTCTCCGACTCCCCATAGGCCGAGCCCATGATTTCGGGGCCGGCGATGTGGAAGAAGCTGGCGTCGCTTTCGTTGGCGACGGCGCGCGCGAGGCGGGTCTTGCCGGTCCCGGGGGGGCCATGGAGCAGGACGCCCTTGGGCGGATCGACGCCGAGGCGCTGGAACAATTCGGGATGGCGCAGCGGCAGTTCGACCATCTCGCGCAGAGCGTCGATAGTGTCCTTCATTCCGCCGAGATCGTCGTAGGTGACATCCGCGCGCCGCTCGCCGGCGCCCTCGGCGAATTCGGAGCGCATCTCGACCTGGGTCTTGTCGTCGATGTGGACGATCCCGCGCGGGGCCGTGGTGACGACCACGAGGCGTACCTCCTGCAACGCGAAGGCCGGGGCGTTGAGCAATTGCCGGACATGCTCCGGCATGTCGGCGTTGACCCGTTGGTGGCCGGCCGTGGCGACGATGTCGCCTTCAGTGATTGGGCGGCCTTCGAAACTGCGTTGCAGTGCAGCAGTAGAGCCCTGCAAGCGGACGTTGTTCTGTGCAGGTGCGAACACGACACGGGTGGCCGGCTTGGAAGCAGCTTTCTCAACCTCGACATAATCGCCCGAACCGACCCCGGCATTGGCCCGCTGCAGGCCGTCGAGGCGGATGATGTCGAGTCCCTCGTCCTCGCCGTAATGACGGATGGCGCGCGCCGCGGTCGATCGCTTGCCGATGATTTCGATCACGTCGCCTTCGGCAAGCTTCAACGATTCCATCAGCTTGGCCGGAAGGCGCGCCACTCCGCGGCCGCTGTCGGCGGGCGGCAGATTGGCGACCTGCAGCTTCGTGATCTTGGTTTCGACGTCCGCCATGCGCAATACGCTCCCGGGCCTGATTGCCTCTTGCCGCAAGCCCAACAACGCGAGCGGCGACAGGTTCAATGTGGGAGGCTTTTTGGCCGAGTAAAGCCAGAGAAAGCGGTCGCGGAGGCAAAAAAGAGGCCGGGCGGTGAGGCCCGGCCCTTGAAGGCTTTAGGAGAGGATGCCTCGAAAGGCAGGGGTTTTATCGCACTGCAACATGAATTGTGCAAGTGCGAAATAGGACTTTGGCGCTCGCAGTGGCTTGCGAGGCGATGTGGTGGATGGCAGACCCTCATCGCAATGTGCTAATCACTCGCGGAACGGGCGGGGAATTCAAGACGTTGGAACGCCGACTTTCCGCAATCATGGCCGCAGACGTGGTCGGCTATAGCCGGCTGATGGGGACTAATGAGGTCGGCACGCTGACCAGCCTAAAGGCTCACCGCACTGATCTGATCGATCCGACCATCGCCGAGCACCAAGGTCGAATCGTCAAATTGACCGGCGATGGGATGCTGGTCGAATTTCCCAGCGTGGTCAGCGCGGTCGAATGCGCAGCCGAAATCCAGCGCGAAATGCGCGAGCGCAATGTCGACATTCCCGACGAACGCAGAATTGAATTTCGAGTTGGCATCAACCTCGGCGACGTGATTGTTGATGACGACGATATCTTCGGTGACGGGGTCAACGTCGCGTCGCGGATCGAAAGCATCGCTAAGCCGGGCGGGGTCGCCGTGTCGAGCTCGGTGCGCGAAAATGTCGGCAACAAGCTCGATCTCGTCTTCGAGGACATGGGCCACCAGGCGCTGAAGAACATCGAATTCCCGGTGCGCGTCTACAATGTCGTGCTCGGGGATTCCGCTCGGCCCAAGAGCGGGGCTGGAGAATCGGAGCTAAGCGATGCCGACAAGCCGTCGATCGCAGTACTGCCGTTCAACAATATGAGCGGCGATCCCGAGCAGGAATATTTTTCCGACGGGATCACCGAAGACATCATCACCGACCTGTCGAAGGTGAGCGGGCTGTTCGTGGTCGGGCGCAACACCAGCTTCACCTACAAGGGGAAATCGGTCCAGCTCCAGCAGGTCGCCGCCGAGCTTGGGGTCAAGTTCCTGCTGGAAGGGAGCGTGCGCAAGGCGGGCCAGCGGGTTCGCGTGACCGGGCAGTTGATCGACGGAGTCAGCGGCGGCCATCTGTGGGCAGACCGTTTCGACCGCGATTTGACCGACATCTTCGCGATTCAGGACGAGATCACCCAGACCATCGTCGACCAGCTCAAGATTCGGCTGCTGCCGAAGGAAAAGAAGGCGATCGAACGTCCTGTGACGGCCAACGTCGAGGCCTATACTTATTACCTCAAGGGCCGCCAGCTGTTCCACAACTCGACCAAATCCTTTTTGACGCTGGCGCGTGAAATGTTCGCCAAGGCGGTCGAACTCGATCCGCTCTATGCGCGTGCCTATGCGGGGATGGCGAGCTGCGATTCACGGCTTTGGGGGTGGTTCAATGTCCCCAAAAACGCTGCGGAAATCCTCAAGATCGCGGACAAGGCTCTGGCGCTGGACCCCAACCTTGCCGAAGCACATGCCGCACGCGGCGAAGCCTTGGCCAACAGCAACCGGCGGGACGAAGCGGCTCCGGCCTTCGAACAGGCTCTTGCCCTCGATCCGAACAGCTTTGACGCCAGCCTGTCCTATGCGCGCTTTTGCGTGACCGAAGGGAATTACGAAAAGGCCATCCAACTTTACACGCGGGCCCTGGAGATCCAGCCCGACGACTCGCAAGCGCCCTTCCTCCTGCAAATCGTTTACCGGTCGCTCGGCCGCGACGACGAAGCGGAAAAATATGGCCGGCTCGGCCTGAAGCGGGCCGAAGAAGAGCTGCGGCTCCATCCCGAAAGCTCCAGGCCGGCCCAGCTTGGCGCCTGCGCACTTGCGTCGCTTGGGGATAAGGAGAAGGCGCTGAAATGGCTCGAGCGCGTCAGGCTGATCGATCCCGATGACAATAATGCCCGCTACAATGCGGCCTGCACCTACGCCCAGCTTGGCGAGTTGGGACAATCCATCGACATGCTGGAGGAATGGTCGAAATATGCCGGAGCCGACCAGCAAATCTGGTTCATGCATGATGCGGACCTCGACCCGGTCCGCGAGCATCCGCGCTATGCGGATTTGTTGAAACTGGTCGAGGATATTCGGCCGGCGTCCGTCGCGAGCTGAGCGACCCGGCATTAACACACAAGATGGCCGACTCACCCGCCTAGTGCTAGTCACACCCTGAAGCTGCAGGGATTTCACGAATTTGGAACGCCGACTTTCCGCGATCCTGGCCGCCGACGTGGTCGGCTACAGCCGCCTGATGGGCGCCAATGAGGTCGGCACGCTGACCGCGCTCAATGGCCGCCGCGTCGAAGTCATCGAACCGCGGATCGCCGAACATAACGGCCGGGTGGTCAAGCTCACCGGCGATGGGCTGCTGGTCGAATTCCCCAGCGTGGTCAACGCGGTGGAGTGCGCCACCTCGATCCAGCAGGAGATGCGGGCGCGCAACGTCGACATCCCCGAGGACCGGCGGATCGAACTCCGCATTGGCATCAACCTTGGCGACGTCATCGCCGAGGGCGACGACATTTTTGGGGACGGTGTTAATGTCGCGGCGCGGATCGAAACCGCCGGGCGACCGGGCGGGGTTACCGTGTCGGCGTCGGTCCGCGACCATATCGGCAACAAGCTCGACCTCGGTTTTGAGGATATGGGCGAGCAGCAGCTAAAGAACATCGCCCAGCCGGTGCGGATCTATGAGGTGATCATAGCCGGATCCACTGATTCGGCGATCGCGGTCGGCGCCATGGCCGTGGGACCGGAGAGGCCGTCGATCGCGGTGCTGCCCTTCACCAACATGAGCGGCGATCCCGAGCAGGAATTTTTCTCCGACGGGATCACCGAGGACATTATCACCGACCTGTCGAAATGTTCGGGGCTGTTCGTCGTCGGGCGCAACACAAGCTTCACCTACAAGGGAAAATCGGTGCAGCTGCCGCGGGTGGCGAGCGAGCTTGGCGTCAAATTTCTGCTTGAAGGCAGCGTGCGCAAGGCGGGACAACGGGTCCGGGTCACCGGTCAGTTGATCGACGGCCAAACCGGCGGTCATGTCTGGGCCGACCGCTACGACCGCGACCTTACCGACATTTTCGCCATCCAGGACGAGATCACCAAGACCATCGTCGATCAGTTGAGGGTCCGGCTGCTGCCCGAGGAAAAGGACGCTATCGGCCAGTCGCCGACGACCAGCGTCGAGGCCTACACATACTATCTCAAGGGCCGGCAATTCTTCCACAACGCGACTCGCTTCTTCCTCACCTTGGCGAGGCAGATGTTCGTCAAGGCGACCGAGGCCGACCCGAGTTTCGCGCGTGCTTATGCCGGGATCGCCAATTGCGATGCGCGGCGGATCGGCTGGTATGGCGAACTGATTTCTGAAGCGGAGGTGCTTGCCAATGCCGACAAGGCGTTGGCGCTCGATCCGCAGCTTTCCGAGGCGCATGCGGCGCGCGGCGACGCGCTCAGCATTCTTGGCCACGACGCGGAAGCCAGGGCGGCCTTTGAGAAGGCAATGAGCCTCGACCCGAACAGCTTCGAGGCCAGCTTTCTCTATGCCCGCTATTGCAACCGCACGGGCGATTTCGAGCGAGCCGCGGACCTCTATGTTCGATCGCTCGAATTGATGCCGGAGGACCCACAGTCTCCCTTGCTGCTGCAAGCCACGCTGAGAGCGTTGGGCCGTGACGAGGAATCAAGGCGATACGGCGAGCTTGGTATCAAGCGCGCCGAGGAAGCGCTTCGCAACCATCCGGAATGGTCGCGCCCGGCCCAGCTCGGCGCGGCCTCGCTCGCCGGCTTGGGTCAAAGGGAAAAAGCGATTGAATGGCTCGAACGGGCAGTGGCGATCGACCCCGACGATTATCTGACGCTCTACAATGCCGCCTGCACCTGGGCCCAATTAGGCGAAACCGAGCGCGCTTATGAGCTGCTCGAAAAATGGGCGTCCCACGCCGGCCTCGAAAAAACCCAATGGCTGAAGCAGGACCCCGATTTCGATCCGCTGCGCGGTGAGGAGCGATTCCAGAGGCTGCTCGCGCAGCTTGATCTGGCCGAGCCGGCTAGAATTTGAGCGCTCCCGCGATCCGCCGCAGGGTGGCGCGCGGCAGGAAGCGGTGGCCTTGCGCGCTGAATTTGTTGAGCAGACCGGGGATGGCGATTGCTTTACCTTTGTCGAGCGCAGCGAGGCCGGCCGCGACGACCGAAGCGGCATCGACCGAATATTTGGTGAAGGCGCCGTCCTTGCCGAAGCCGGCGACCTCCCCGAACTCGGTCGCGGTGGGGCCGGGACAAAGCGCCGTGACGCGCACGCCGTGGCCGCGAAGTTCCTCATGCAACGCTTCGGTGAAGCTAAGCACATAGGCTTTGCTGGCAAAATAAACCGCCATGCCGGGGCCGGGCTGGAAGGCCGCGGTCGAGGCAACGTTGAGGATCCGGCCGCGCTTTCGCTCGATCATCCCGGGAAGCACGGCATGGGTCAGCTCGGTTGGCAAGCCGCAGTTGAGGTCGATCATCTGCCGTTGCCGCTTGCGGTCCAGCCCAGCGAATTTGCCTGTCAGGCCGAAGCCCGCGTTGTTGACCAGTAGGTCGACATGTTCGCCATGGGCGGCGAGGTCGGCCATCAGCCGGTCGACCGCACCGGGCAGGCTCAAATCCTCGCCGATGGCGCGGGCATTGCCGAGCTCGGCAACCAGTGCGTCGAGCCGGTCCTTGCGCCGCGCGACCAGCACCAGCCGCTCGCCGCGTTTCGCCAGCTGACGTGCGAATTCCGCACCAATCCCGGCAGACGCGCCGGTGATCAGCGTGACCTTTTGGGTCACGCGACCGTGGCCTTGATGATCTTGCCGGGCTCGCGCGGCGGTTCGCCGGTGGGCAAGGCGTCGACATGTTCCATGCCGCTCTCGACCTCGCCCCACACGGTGTACTGGTTGTCGAGAAATCCGGCATCGTCGAAGCAAATGAAGAACTGACTGTTGGCACTGTTGGGACTTTGCGCGCGGGCCATCGATGCGGTGCCGCGGCGGTGAGGCTCGGCGCTGAATTCGGCTTTCAAGTCAGGCAGCTTCGATCCGCTCATGCCTGTCCCGGTCGGATCGCCGCCCTGGGCCATGAAGCCGGGGATGACGCGGTGGAAGGTGACGCCGTCGTAAAAGCCGTCGCGGGCGAGGGTCGCGATCCGCTCGACATGGCCGGGCGCGAGGTCGGGCCGCAGCTTGATGACGACGTCGCCGCCGGACGAGAGGGACAGTGTCAGGGTGTTAGCGTCGGCCATCGCGGTCTTGCTCCAAAAGGTGAGGGGATGTTGCGGCGCGATGTAGGGCGGCGCGGCGGGTTGCGCCAGAGCGGCCGCGCCAATAGGAGTGCGCCACGGCCGAGCGAGGGGATTTGAGATGAGCGAGAGCGACGACATCGCCCCCCTCAGCGAATCCCGGCATGCGCCCGAATCCGTGATGGACAAGGAAGATCGGCTGCGGCCCGATTTCGTCCGCGACGTGCTCGACGCCGCGGCCGACGGCGACGACGAGAAAGCGCGTGCCCTGGTCGAGGGATTGCACCCCGCCGACATCGCCGACCTGATCGAGCTCGCCGCCGCCGACGAGCGCGAGGGCTTAGTCGCGGCGCTCGCCGGGATCGTCGACGCCGACGTGCTGGCGGAGATGAACGAGCATGTCCGCGAGGCCTTGCTCGACAGCCTCGAGCCGCAACAGGTCGCCGATTTCGCGGCGGAACTCGACACCGACGACGCCGTGGCGATGCTTGAGGACCTCACCGAGGACGAGCAGCGCGCGGTCCTGCGCGCGATGGAACCCGACGATCGCGCGGCGATCGAGGAAGCGCTGACATATCCCGAGGAATCGGCCGGCCGCCTGATGCAGCGCGACCTGATCGCGGTGCCCGAGCATTGGAAGGTCGGCCAGCTGATCGACTATCTCCGCTCGACCGACGAACTGGCGACCGATTTTTGGGAGATTTTTGTCGTTTCGCCCGCCCACCACCCAGTCGGCACGTGCAAATTATCGTCGATCCTGCGCTCGCCGCGATCCTCGCCCGTGTCCGATGTGATGATGAAGGAGCAGACGCTGATTCCGGTCGACATGGACCAGGAGGAAGTGGCGCTCCGATTCCAGAAATATGCGCTGATTTCGGCTGCGGTCGTCGATGGCTCGGGCCGGCTGGTCGGAATGATCACGGTCGACGACGTGGTCCATATCATCCAAGAAGAGGCCAGCGAGGACGTGCTGTTGCTGTCGGGCGCGGGCGAGGAAGGCGACATCAACGAGCCGGTCGGCGAAAGCTATCGCGCGCGCGTGCGCTGGCTGATCGCAAACCTGCTCACAGCGCTCGTCGCTTCGTCGGTAATCCGCCTGTTCGAAGGCAGCATCGAACGGTTGGCGGTATTGGCGGTGCTGATGCCGATCGTCGCCGGTGTCGGCGGCAACGCCGGAACCCAGACATTGGCGGTGACCGTGCGCGCGATCGCCACCAACCAGCTGACCGAATCAAACCGCTGGCGCGCAGTGTGGCGAGAATTGCGCGTCGCAGTTCTCAACGGGCTTACGATTGCGGTGCTGATCGGGCTGGCGGTTTCACTGCTGCTCGGTCCGGCGCTCGGCATGGTGATCGCGGCGGCGATGCTGACCAATATCGTCATCGCCGGAATGGCAGGCACCCTCGTCCCTCTGGCCCTTGAGCGGGCCGGCGCCGACCCCGCGGTGGCCTCTTCGGTATTCGTCACCATGGTCACCGATTCGATGGGCTTCCTGGTCTTCCTCGGCCTCGCCTCGGTATCAGGCCTCGTGCCTTAAGCGGTTGCAATCGCGGTCGCTTCGACCACATCCAATTCCATGCCCGCGCTCCATCTGACCAAGGTCGCCTTCGGCTGCCGCACGCTCGACGCGCTTGAGAAACGAGTGGCGGCGCGCAGCCATGGCGGCGAAGTGCGCGTGGTCACGCGGATGCGGCCGAAGCGGATGGACGAGCTGATTGGTGGATCGATTCATTGGATCGTCAAGCACCGGCTGGTTGCCCGACAAGAAATCTTGCGCTTCGAAGACCGCAAGGACGGCCGCATCGACATCGTCCTTTCAGCTGGCCTGGAACTGATCCCGCCGGTCCCCAAGCGCGCCCACCAGGGCTGGCGTTATTTGAGCGATGACGACGCGCCTGGAGAAGATGCCGACGGCAGCGGGGTCAGCGAGCTGCCGCCATTGCTCTACGGAAAACTGGCCGGACTGGGGTTGGTTTAGCGGCAGCCGGTCACGGTGACCGATCCGGCCGCCTTGACGGTGCAGGCCGCGCCGCCGGTGAGATCGACCGTGGCGGTTCCCGCGCCGTCGATCCTGGCGCTTGAGGTGGCGTTGACCTTGACGATGACCGGGCCTTCGGCGCCGACGACGACGTCCTTGGTGGCGAGCGCCGAGGCATCGAACAGCGAGCTGCCGCGGATGATCGCGGTCATTCTGGGCGCCTTCCCGGCGAGCGTGGTGCTGCCCGCACCGGTGATTCCGATCTTCAATTGATCGACATCGACATTGGCGATGTTCGCCGCTCCCGCGCCCTGGATTGCCAGCTCAAAGGTCAATCCGCGCACCTTGTCGATCGCGAGGCTGCCCGATCCGTTGAGGAAGGCGGCGGCGAGCTCGTGTGTGCCGACGCTGATTTCGACCGGGCCCGGCTGCCGCCCCGGATAGCCGCCCCATGACGAGCGGTTGGAATGAATGATGAGGGTGCGACCCTGGACGTCGAGCGACACGCCGTCGAGCGCCTCGGGCGAGCCGGTCGCGCGGGCGAAGGGGGCGACATTGGTCGTGAGGCGCACCTTGAAGGCGCCATCAAGGCGGATCCGGTCGAATGAGGTGACACTGTAATTTCGGTCCGCGGCTGCTGTGGGCGACGCGATTGCCGTGACTGCAAGGAACGCGGCGAGGAAGGGGATATATCGCATATCCCGATCCTCGCCGATCATAGTTAAGAAGGCGTTAGGAGCCGAGCCTAGTCCCTAAGAGCAGACCACGTTGCCCGAGCCGTGCTTCTCGATCGAGCATTTGCCGCCGCCCGACATCCGCACGTCACCCGAACCAAGCACTTCAACATCGGAGCTGGCGGTGGCGTTGGCGACCACATTGCCCGATCCGGCGATTGATACCTTGGCGGTTTCGGCGCTTACGCCCTTGGCGTCGATGTCGCCCGATCCGGCGATTTCATAGGTTGCGCTCTTGGCCCTGCCGACCACCTTCACTCCGCCCGATCCGGCGATCGAAAGCTCGAGTGAGCCGGTTTCGATCGAGCCGACGTCGAGGCCGCCGGAGCCGGCAATTTCGCCCTTGAAATGGTCGCCTTTAATCTTGTCGACGGCGATTCCGCCCGAACCTGCAATAGCTGCCTCAGACAGCATCGGAACGCTGACGGTGACCTTGGCCGCATGGTGCGAGCCGAAGCTCCAGTTGAACACGCGATCACGCTTTATCGGGCGAATCTTGAGCGAGCCGCCTTCGACCACGACTTCCATCTTGTCGATCAGCGAGGAATCGCCACTGGCATGAACCGCGGGCTTGCCGCCGGTGGTGACGGTCACGTCAAATGGGCCGGCGACCTCAATCTTGTCGAACGCGCCGACCGCGAAATCGCGCTGGATCGTCCGTCCGGTCTCGGCACTGGAATGACCGCAGGCTCCAAGTCCGAGAGCGGCGGCGGTGGCAAACAAAACCATGGTGCGCATAAATCATCCCTTCTGCGTGTTGCCGACCTAATACACCAAGTCAGCGAGAGATGGCAATGGCGAAAAAAAGGGCGCGCCCCGCGATGGAGACGCGCCCTGATTTTCGGCACCGAAGTTTCGCGCGGGTTATGCAACCGCGGCGGCGGCTTCCTTGGCCTTGTTGTGGATCGACGCCGCGGCGTTCAAAATCTCGAGGATCTTGACCAGCGCGGTCGGCTCGTCGACCTGCTCCATCGCGGCCAGCTCACGCGCCAGGCGCGACGAGGCGGCTTCGAAGATCTGCCGCTCCGAATAGCTTTGCTCGGGCTGATCGTCGGCACGGAACAGGTCGCGGGTCACTTCGGCGATCGAGGTCAGGTCGCCCGAATTGATCTTGGCTTCATATTCCTGGGCGCGGCGCGACCACATGGTGCGCTTGACCTTGGGCTTGCCCTTCAGCGTGGTCAGAGCGTCCTGCATCGTCTTGTCCGACGACAGCTTGCGCATGCCGACCGCATCGGCCTTGTTGACCGGAACGCGGAGCGTCATCCGCTCCTTTTCGAAGCGCAAAACATAAAGATCGAGGTGGGTCCCGGCGATTTCGGTGCTCTGCAGTTCGACCACTCGGCCGACACCATGCTTGGGGTAGACAACATAATCGCCAACATCGAAGCTCAAAGCCTTCGCAGCCATTTTTCACCTTTCCATATTGCCGAACCGAGCCGATACGTTCGCATCGCCCCCAAAACGCCCCGCGGTCGTGGCTCGTCGGTCTGTAAGAATCCTGGTTGTAGCGGCCGCAACAGAGCGCAGCGGCCTACGCAGGCGATTATATAGCATAAAAAATGTCAAATCGCGAGTCCAAGCTG
>DATHFE010000139.1:0-2137 GCA_035318245.1 Sphingomicrobium sp.
CAATCCCCTGCGGATTGGAATTCTCGACTGGTTGGAGCGGATGGGCGCCGACCTAAGAATATCGAATCCCTCCCGTGTAAGTAGCGAGCAGGTCACCGACGTCCGGGTTCGCCATGCCCAACTTCGGGCGGTCGAAATCCCCGCCAGCGCGGCACCGGCGATGATCGATGAGTATCCGTTGCTGGCCGTGGCGGCGGCCTTCGCTTCGGGTACGAGTCTGTTCCACGGGCTAGGTGAATTGCGGGTCAAGGAGAGCGACCGGCTCGCTACCATTGCCGACGGGCTCAGCGCTTGCGGAGTCGAAGCGTCGATCGACGGCGATACACTGCGCGTCACTGGCGGCCCGGTGGCTGGCGGCGCGGTTCGAACTCAGGACGATCACCGGATTGCCATGGCATTCCTGGTGCTCGGCCTGGGCGCCCGAGGACCCGTGAGCGTTGACAGTGCGGAGATGATTGCCGCCAGCTTTCCGGGCTTCATCGCGGCGATGCAGGGGATCGGCGCGCGGATCGAGGAAAGCGAATGAGCATCAACAGCTTCGGCCATTTGCTGCGCTTCACCACCTGGGGCGAAAGCCACGGGCCGGCGATCGGCGCGGTGGTCGACGGCTGTCCGCCGGGGATCGAATTGGACGAGGCCGCGATCCAGCAGTGGCTGGACAAGAGGCGGCCCGGGCTGTCGCGGCATACCAGCCCACGCAAGGAGCCCGATGCAGTGAGGATCCTGTCGGGTGTGTTCGAAGGGCGTACGACTGGCACGCCGATCAGCCTGATGATCGAAAATGTCGACGCCCGCAGTGGCGACTATCCGCCCGATGCGCCGTTCCGGTCGGGCCACGCTGATTTTGCCTACCAGGCGAAGTACGGGTTCCGAGACCATCGCGGCGGCGGACGGGCATCGGCTCGTGAGACCGCGGCGCGGGTGGCGGCCGGCGCGGTGGCTCGGCTGGTCATTTCCGAGGTGACGATTGAGAGCCGAATGATCGAGATCGGTGGTGAAGCGAACTCCGAATGGTGGGAGGCGATGCTCGATGGTGCGCTGGAGGCGGGGGATTCGCTGGGCGCGGTGGTCGAGTGCGTAGCGCAAGGCGTGCCGGCGGGGTGGGGCGCGCCGGTTTACGCCAAGCTCGACGCCGAATTGGCCGGGGCCTGTATGGGCATCAACGCGGTCAAGGGCGTCGAGATCGGCGAGGGGTTTGGCGGCGCGCGATCGAAGGGCAGCGAGAATGTCGAGGCGGCGCGCTTGAGCGGCATCGACGGCGGTATTTCGACCGGCCAGCCGATTGTTGTCAGGGTGGCGTTCAAGCCGACTTCGAGCATCGGCAAGCAGGGCCGCCATGACCCTTGCGTCGCCATCCGAGGAGCGGCGGTGGTCGAGGCGATGGTCGCTCTGGTGCTAGCCGATCATAAGCTCCTTCATCGTGGGCAATGCGGCTAATGGCATTTGAAGCGATCGAACGGCTCTCGGCAGGATTTGCAGCGCCACTGGGCTTTGCATGGGGTTGAACCGAAGCGGCTGATTTCCTCAGTATCGGTCGAGCCGCATTGCGGGCAGGTCGCGGCCTTGGCGAGGTCGGGGGGGGCGATGCCGTAGGCCATGAGCTTGGCCTTGCCCCCTTCGCTGATCCATTCGGTAGTCCACGGCGGCGCCAATTGAGTTTCGATTCTGACCTGGCCGAATCCGGCGCGGTCGAGCGCGGCGCGTATCTCTTGCTCGATGACGTCGGTCGCCGGGCAGCCGGAATAGGTTGGAGTGATCGTCACGCGACTCTCGCTTATGTCGCGGACGATGCCGAGATCTACCACCGAGATGACCGGGATTTCGGGGTCCATGACTGTACGGAGAACCGCCCGGATTGCCGCTTCACCGACATGCTGATTGACCGGACTGCTCATGATCCCGCAAATCTACACCGGTTCGGCCGAACGAGCCATAAAGGGGGAAAGTCCATGCTCCAGAAAGTCGCTTTCACGATGTATCCGGTCAAAGACATGCCGCGGGCTCGGGCCTTTTACGGGGAGACGTTGGGGCTTGGACCAAGCAACAGCGGCCCATCCAGTCCCTGGGTCGAGTTCGACCTTCCCGGCGGCGGCTGCCTCGCCATTACCACGGTGACACCAAACGAACCGAGCGCTGG
>DATHFE010000140.1:0-6363 GCA_035318245.1 Sphingomicrobium sp.
GCGTGAAAGCGATGGGGCTGGAAACGTGCATGACATTGGGCATGCTGACCGGCGGCCAGGCGCGGGCGCTCAAGGACGCGGGCCTCGATTATTACAACCACAATATCGACACCTCGCCCGAACATTATGGCGACATCATCACCACTCGGACCTTCCAGGAGCGGCTCGACACGCTGGAGGGAGTGCGCAGCGCCGGCATGGCGGTGTGCTGCGGCGGGATCGTCGGGATGGGCGAGACCCGCGAGGACCGTGTCGGCTTCCTCCACACGCTGGCGACACTGCCGCGGCACCCCGAAAGCGTGCCGATCAATGCCTTGGTGCCGATCAAGGGCACGGTGCTGGGCGACATGTGGAACGGCGAGAAACTGATCGACGACATCGAGTTCGTTCGCACGGTCGCGGTTGCGCGGATCACCATGCCGCGCTCAATGGTGCGCCTGTCCGCGGGCCGTGAAAGCATGTCGGAATCTACGCAGGCACTGTGCTTCCTGGCCGGAGCGAACTCGATCTTTACTGGCGACAAATTGCTGACCACGGCCAACGCGGGCGACGACGCGGATGCCGCACTGCTGGCGAAACTTGGTCTGAAGCCGATGCAGGCCGCAGAGCCGATGCGTGCGGAGGAAGCGGCCGAATGATCCGACCGCTGCCATTGATCCTTTGTATGGTGCTTGTCGCCTGCCGCCAGGAATCGCCGCCGGAGAGAAATTCGGCCGCGCTCGCCAATACAGTAGCCGTCGCCCAACCGCCCAGCCAATGCGCACCGCCGGCGCTCGCGATTGCGGACGGGGACAAAGCGTTCCGCGATGCATTCGGTGAGAGTTCGGCGGCGCTCGGCCAGACCAGGGCCAACTTTTCCACCGCATTTGGCCGTGCGTGCGCAAAAGGCCTTTTGAAGGGCAAGGCGTTCATCGGTCCAAAGGCGGCGGACCAGAGCCAACTTTTCCTGCTCAATGCGCCGGAAGCCAACGTCGCCTCCATCTACTTGCCGGAGGGTGGCGCGAACCAGATGGTGTTGGAGTATCCCTTCCTGACCGGGGACGGGCAGACCAACGTGCCGTCGACGGACGATCTCGAGGAAGCTATCTATTGCTCGGTGCACGGCGCAACGCCCGAAGAGCAGGAAAGCAGCGGCCGATGCCTGGTCGACTGATCCAGTCGCTGCTCATCGCAAA
Source organism: Sphingomicrobium sp. (assembly GCA_035318245.1). Classification (GTDB taxonomy): domain Bacteria; phylum Pseudomonadota; class Alphaproteobacteria; order Sphingomonadales; family Sphingomonadaceae; genus Sphingomicrobium. Next base: position 1,176 of record DATHFE010000140.1, read on the forward strand.
CCGCGGCGAGATTGCTTGCCGGATCATCCGCACGGCGCGCGCGCTCGGGGTGCGGACGGTGGCGGTTTATTCGGACGCGGATCGGCATGCACTGCATGTGCGAATGGCCGACGAGGCGGTGCATATCGGGCCTTCGCCGGCGCGCGAGAGCTATCTGGTTGGCGCGACGATTATCGCGGTGGCGGAAGCGACCGGCGCGGAGGCGATACATCCGGGTTACGGCTTCCTGTCCGAGAACGCCGACTTTGCGCAGGCAGTGATCGACGCCGGGCTGATCTGGGTCGGGCCGAAGCCGGACAGCATCCGCGCGATGGGGCTGAAGGACGCGGCCAAGAAATTGATGATCGCGGCCAGCGTGCCGGTGACCCCCGGCTATCTCGGCGAGAATCAGTCGCCGAAGAAGCTCAAGGCCGAAGCCGACGCGATGCATTATCCGATCCTGATCAAGGCGGTCGCCGGCGGCGGCGGCAAGGGGATGCGGCGGGTCGATGCCGGGCAAGAGTTCATGGGCGCGCTCGACAGCTGCAAGCGAGAGGCGGCCTCGTCGTTCGGCGACGACCGCGTGATCCTGGAGAAATACATCCTCTCGCCGCGCCACATCGAGGTGCAGGTGTTCGGCGACAGCCACGGCAACGTCGTCCACCTGTTCGAGCGCGATTGCTCGCTGCAGCGGCGCCACCAGAAGGTCATCGAGGAGGCCCCGGCGCCGGGAATGGACGCGGCAACGCGCGAGGCGGTGTGCGCCGCTGCGGTGCGCGCGGCCAAGGCGGTCAATTACGAGGGCGCGGGGACGATCGAGTTCATCGCCGACGCGTCGCAGGGCCTGCGGGCCGACCGGACCTGGTTCATGGAAATGAACACCCGGCTGCAGGTCGAGCATCCGGTGACCGAGGAAATCACCGGCGTAGACCTAGTCGAATGGCAGCTCCGTGTCGCGAGCGGCGAACCGCTGCCGAAGACGCAGGACGAGTTGGAAATCAACGGCCACGCGATCGAGGCGCGTCTCTATGCCGAGGACCCCGCGAAGGGTTTCCTGCCAAGCGTCGGGCGACTCGATCACTTCGATTTGGGCGACGAAGGTCGGATCGAAAGTGGGGTCGAGGAAGGCGATGCGATTTCGCCTTATTACGACCCGATGATCGCCAAGCTGATCGTTCATGCCGACAATCGCGAGGACGCGATTACCGGGCTTGCCGGAGTGCTCGACGGGGTTGAGGTTTGGCCGGTTCACACCAACGCTGGTTTTCTGTTCAACGCTTTGCTTCACCCGGAGTTCGGGACGGCTGAGATCGACACCGGGTTCATCGGCCGCGAGCTTGACGAATTGGTGCCCGATCCCGAACCCGATGAGGCGCTGTGGCGCGCGGCGGCTGCGGTGGCGACGGCGGCGGACGAGGAAGAACCCTTGGCCGGGCTGGTCGGATTTCGCCTCAACGCGCCCGAGAATGCGAGCGTCGTGCTGGGCCGTGGCGGTGAGTTCCGCAGCGTTTCGCTCGACGAGGGCGAGATGGCGGCGGTGTCGGGTTTCCGCGACGAGGAGAGGGTGGTCGTCTTTTATGAGGGCAACACGTACGCGTTCGATCGTTCGTCGCGCGGCAGCGTCGGTGCGGCAGCGGGCGACGGGGCGATCGTCGCGCCGATGCCTGGACGGGTCACAGCCGTTGAGGTCAAGAAGGGCGCAAAGGTCACCAAGGGCCAGCGGCTGCTGACGCTCGAGGCGATGAAGATGGAGCATGGGCTGGTTGCGCCGTTCGACGGCGTGGTCGCGGAATTGAGTGCCAAGGCTGGTGCGCAGGTTGGCGAGGGCGCCGTTCTGGCGCGGATAAAAATGAAGGAAGACGCATGAAGATCGAAGGAATTGCGGCAGTCGTCACGGGCGCCGCATCGGGGCTTGGCGAAGCGACAGCGCGCGCTTTGGCCGCGAAGGGCGCCAAGGTCGCGGTGTTCGACCGCGATTCCGACAAGGGCGAAAAGGTCGCTTCGGAAATCGGCGGGATTTATTGCGAGGTCGATGTGACCAGCGACGAGAAGGTCGCCGCCGCCTTCGCCAAGGCGCGCGCGGCGCACGGCCAGGAGCGCGTTTTGGTCAATTGCGCGGGCGTCGCCAACGCGGTCAAAACGGTCGGGCGCGACAAGGAGAGTGGCGCGATCAAGATGTATCCGATGAACCAGTTCGAGCTGGCGATTTCCATCAACCTGGTCGGAAGCTTCCGCTGTATCGCCCATTCGGCAGCGGGCATGGTGACGCTGGATCCGCTCGAGGACGGTGAGCGCGGGGCAATCGTCAATACCGCATCGGTCGCCGCGGAAGACGGCCAGATCGGGCAGGCGGCCTATTCGGCGTCGAAGGGCGGGGTGGTGGCGATGACCCTGCCGATCGCGCGCGACCTGATGAACGACGGCATCCGCGTCAACACCATCCTGCCTGGCATCTTCAAGACGCCAATGATGGCGATGATGCCGCAAAATGTGCAGGACGCACTCGCCGCGCAGGTGCCGTTCCCCAAGCGTTTGGGGCGCCCCGAGGAATATGCGTCGCTGGCCTGTTACATGATCGAGAGCGGCTATTTGAACGGTGAGAGCATTCGCCTCGACGGCAGCATCCGGATGGCGCCGCGTTGATCGCTGACGAGAAGCAATTGCTCGAAGCCATTGCTGTGGCGGCCCGCGCCGCGGGGGCCCAGATATTGAAGCTGGTCGCGGCGGGGTTTGAGGTCGAGACAAAGGGCGATCAGTCGCCGGTCACGGTCTGCGATCGTGCTGCCGAGGCGATCATCCTCGCCGTGTTGGAGGTGGCTGCGCCGGGCGTGCCGGTGATTGCTGAGGAAGAAGTCGCGGCAGGGCGGATCCCGGAGCATGGCGACATGTATTTCCTGGTCGATCCGCTCGACGGCACCAAGGAGTTCGTCCGTGGCGGTGACGACTATACGGTCAACATCGGACTGATCGTCGGCGGAAGCCCAAGGCTGGGCGTGGTTTATGCCCCCGCGACGGGCCGCCTGCATGGCGGCATCGTGGGTGAAGGCGCATGGGTCGAAGAAAGCGGCGAGCGCCAAGCCATCGCGTGCCGGCCACGCAGCGAGGCGCCAATTGCGGTCGCGTCGAAGTCGCATTTTTCGCAACCGACCGCCGACTATCTCGAAGCGGTCGGCGCGCGCGACTATGCCTCGATCGGATCGTCCTTGAAATTCTGCATCGTCGCGGAGGGCAGAGCCGACATCTACCCGCGGCTGTCGCCGACCAGCGAGTGGGACACCGCGGCAGGGCATGCCGTTCTGCTCGCCGCGGGTGGCCGGGTCGACGGTCCCGACGGGTCGCCGCTGACTTATGGCAAGAGGGCCTTCCTCAACCGCGGCTTCGTTGCCACCGGCGGGTGGCAGGCGCCGCCGGTGGGGCCATTGCTTGCCGATTTTTCGGGCGGTGGAGAGCTACCGCAGGGAGTTTAGATTTCCCGCTGTTCGGCGAGATCGACGCGCCATGTTGGGAGGTTGGTCCAATCTGGATCAATCTCGCGCCGAATCTCGCCCAGGCCGCTGCGGCGCAAGGCGCCAAGCTCGGCGCGGACGGCAACGATGTCTGCGCGGAGCGAGATGAGCTCGGCGCCTTGCTGCTGCTCACCGCCGAGCTCAATCGCCAGGCGATCGGCATCGGCCAGCGCTTGCTCAAGCTCAGCCAGCCAGCTCGCCCGCGCACTCGCGACAAGTTCAGAAGATTGGTACAATGGCCCTCCACCCATGGCCTTACGCCCCCGTTCGTTACGCGCAGCTTGGCACTCCGTCCGTAACGGAGCGGAATTCGGCTGACATTCATCCAGTTTGCGGTTTATCCCATTCTCGCTCGGTTCACATGTCAGATTGGCGGTAAGTCATGGACGGAGCGCTCACTCAACCGGAACCCGATGTTTCCTACGTTGGCCCGCCACCAATCTTGATTGCCGGCGACAGCGAAGCCGCGCGGCATCGCGCCGCCGCGACGATCCGCGCCGCCGGCCTGCGCATTGCCGATCAGGTGCCAGTCAGCGAGGCAGTCGCGCGGATTGATCGCCAAATAAGCTCCGGCGCGATCTGGCTCGAACTCGACGGTGACGGTGGGGCGCAGTTGGATCATTTGCTCGACAGACTCAACGGCGATGTGAGCGTCGGCCGTTATCCAGCGGTCGTCGCCGCACCGCTGGCGTTGGTCGATGCATTGAGCGCTCGGCTGTCCGACCCAGCGATCGCGTTGCTGATCGACGGAGACGAGACCGAACGCGCGGCCGCCCTGGCGATCGCGATGTCGGGCGTGGCGCGCACGAGCCATGTTGCCGACGTCGCCTCCGATAACGGTGCGGCGCGGCTTCGCCAATTGAGCGACGAGGTTGCGCGGATCGCGGCAACGCTTGCTCGCTTGTCCACCGGCCCGCAGCCGAGTCCGGTCAAGGCCCCGTCCGCCGAGAAGATCGGCGACGCTCCGGCAATCGATCCCGATGCGGTCCGCGCAATCATCCGTGCGCGACGACTGCGGGCGCGTTATTTCGATGCCGAGCTGTTCGCCGACCCGGCTTGGGACATGCTTCTCGACCTGGTCCAGGCCGAGATCGACCAGTTGCGCGTGCCTGTGTCGAGCCTGTGCATCGCCGCAGCGGTCCCCGCGACGACCGCGCTCCGCTGGATCAAGACGATGACCGACAGTGGCCTGTTCGTCCGCCGCGCCGACCCCCATGACGGCCGCCGCGTGTTCGTCGAAATGTCGCAGGACACCAGCCTCGCCATGCGCCGCTATTTCGCAGAGATCGGACAGCCGAGGGCCGTTTGACCCCATGCGGGTCTGGCCACGTCCACTCTGCGGTCGATTGATCGCCATGCCTGACTGTTATCAGATAAATCTGACAATACAACCGAAAATGTGAGAATAATCTAACATTGCCGCGAGGCCGCTGCCGTTCGATAGTCCGAACATGGCGGCCGTCGAGGAATCTCAGCTTTATCGCGATCTCATGCGGTTCAAGCCCGACGATCTGACGGCTAACGGCTGGGCGGTGAAGGCGGGTGTCAGCCGCTCCGTCTGGGCTGACATGCGCCGCCATGGCAATCCGTCGCGGCGGATCCTTGCGAAGTTGCTCGTGGCTGCCGGATCCTCGTTGGCGGAATTCGAGGCCTTGCAGATTGGTGAAAAGCCGAAACTTTCCGCGGCGACCTCCGCCGCGGCC